>NZ_JBEOWM010000071.1:0-26557 GCF_040296045.1 Streptomyces sp. NPDC002490
ACACCGTCCACCTCGCCGTCTACGAGGAGTACGAGGTGCTCTACATCGACAAGGTCGAGAGCCGCTACCCGGTCCGGATGTACTCGCGGATCGGCCGAACAGTCCGACCCCCAGTGCGGCTGCGACCGGCGCACGGTGGTCACGGCCCCGGGCACCGGCACCTCGTCCCCGGCGGACGGCACGTCCAGCACGTAGAACTCGGCGCTCTCCCCGCTGAGGACGACGGTGGCCCGCGGTGCGGTGCCGATCCGCAGGGTGAACGCGTCCTGGGCGTCGATCGGGGTGCTCGACACCACGGTCAAGGCCCCCGGCGCCGCCCCGGGCTCGGCCACCGCACACTGGAAGTCCCACACCCCCCGCACGACCAACAGCCCGGCCACCGCCTTCGCATGGGCGAGGGCGGTCCGCAGGTCGAACAGGACGGCGCCGGTCGCACCCCGCGGATCCAGCCGGGCGTCCAGCACCGCGGCCCCTTCCAACGCGTCGTCGTCGACGAGCGGATCGGCGCCGGAGGGCTCCCCGCCGGGCAGGGACGGGTCGGCACGGAGCAGGTCCGCGATGCTCAGCACGGGCACACCTCGCTGGGGGCACTGCCTATCCGAGGGATCACTGTTCTCCTAGCTGGCTGTGAGGGGGCTACCCGGAGGGGGTCGCGCACCGACCGGCGGGACGGCGGGGCCACAGGGCCGCGGCCCGTCGCACGGAGGTGCAGCGCACCGCAGAATAACCCTACGTCCGACGTGACTTGCCTGCCGATGGGCGGGGCCGACCGCCTGACGGCGGGTCGCCCGGGGGCAAGCAGGGCATATTGGGCGATTCTTCCCCGCTTCGGCCGGATCAGGCGGTGCACCGACGTACCGTCAGGGGCTTCACCGGGGGAGTGGCGGGCGTCGCCACCGCTCCAAGTCGGAGCGGGTTCCCGCCACGGTTGCCGCTGGTCTCCAACAGCGCTCTCACGGACGGCTACCTTCACGCCTTCGCCTCCGGCAGCGACAGGCCCAGCACACGGGGAGCCACGAAGACCGCCGAGCCGGTGGCAGTCCCCGATCCGCGATGGTCGAGGGTGGGCTCATCCCTTCGGACCAGCCCCGGCCCCGTTTCATGACCAGGACCCAGGGCCTGCCACCCTCCGCCGCGCTCTCGTGGTCCATCTTCACGATGACGGCGACGCCGGCCCCAACGAGGGACGCCGCGGAAACTCAGGATGAAAGAGGCTCAGTAACCCCGCCGAGATCACCGGTAAGCCCGGCGACGAAACACAGCTATGCGCAGTCCCCGTCCGTTGCCGTCAACTGCCGCCGTCACACCACGATGGAGCCCCGCCTGACACTGCCCGGGCGGGGCTCTACGTTCGTTAACGCATCGATTTCTAGCGAACCCTCAAAAGCCCTGGAGAACCCAATCACGGGCGGCCACAAGGCAGGATTCGAGATCATCAGGCGATGTCAGACGGCCGCTACGCGTCTGAACTTGACCCGTTTCCGAGTTCGCTAGATCTTCCTCAAACTCCCCGGTATCCCACAGCACCACCTGAGCCATGAAGTTGCCGCCATCAAGGATCCAGCTCACTGACGTCAGCTCACCCTCATGAGGGGACGCCTCAATCTCTGAAATATCCCGCAGAGCCTCTGTCTTGTGGATCTCCTGTCGGATCCACTCCTGAGCCCGCTCCAGCAGCGCACTACCTAGGAACATCCCCATCCTCCCAGCTTGACGTTCTTCGCTTCGGGAAGTTGAGGAACAGGGTTCCCCTTCTTCTGCGCCAGACGAGCAAAGATGGTATCGGAATCTGACATCTTGAAGTCCCCCGGCCTGCCGCCAGGAATGAGTGAAGATTTCGGCACGTCGAATTCTGCGTACACGGATCCTGGGCGCGCCGATATGTATGCGTCTCGGCGGCGCCGACACCACGTACGGGGCCACCGGCTGGTCCACGGCCAGCGCGCCCTTCGCGGTCGGCACGCCGGACGCCGACGGGGACGGCATCGGGGACGTCTGGTCGGTGCAGGCCAACGGCTCGGTGCGGTTCCACCCTGGCTCGCGGACCGCCCTGACCGGCAACGGGGGACAGATGATCGGCCCCAACAGCCACTGGAAGACCCGCATCGCCGTGGGCTGACCCCGGTGCGGTGGCCACCGCACCCGCCCCGACCGGCCGCCCGGACGCTCGTCGTCCGGGCGGCCGGCTGTGTTCGGAGGGGGCGGGCGGGCGCATCCGGAGCAGGCGGGGCCGGGCGGTTGAGGGCTCCGCACTTACTTGAACGCGTTCAAAAACGGGTCTACAGTCACCCGTGACAGGTTTTTGAACACGTTCAAGAGACGTCTCGGGTCGGCGCCGGTCGTGCCCGGGACGCGAGAAGGGGGTGGGGGTCCGTGGCGCAGGAACAGGACCTCACGTGGATCGCGTACCTCGTCTACACCGTCGTCGGCATCGGGCTGACCGTCTGGGTCGCCCGGACGCTCAGCCGGAACGGGCGGATCTTCCTCTCCGACGTGCTGCGCGGCAACGAGAAGTTGGCGGACGCCGTCAACCATCTGCTGGTGGTGGGGTTCTACTTGGTCAACCTCGGGTTCGTCGCGCTGTACCTCAACCAGGACGACGAGATCACCGAGGCCCGCGAGGTCTTCGAGGCGCTGTCGACCAAGCTGGGCGTGGTGCTGCTGGTGCTCGGGGTGCTGCACCTGGCCAACGTGTGGGTGCTGAACAGGATCCGGCGGCGCGGCGCCATGGAGCGGGAGCAGTTCCCCCCGGTGCCGCCGCAGGAGCACACCGCGAACCTGGGCCCGTGGGCCCCGCCCACCGGCAAGGCGTGACCCGGTGACCGACACCGCGCCCGCCCCCGCGCCGGCGGTCCGTGCGCTCACCGTGCTGTACGACGCGACCTGCCCGCTCTGCGCCTTCCTGCGCGGCTGGCTGACCCGGCAACCCCAGCTGGTGCGGCTCGACTTCGTGCCGGCCGGCTCGGACGAGGCCCGGCGCAGGTTCCCCGCGCTGGACCACGCCTCCACCCTGGTGGACATCACCGTCGTCGCGGACGGCGGCCAGGTGTACCGGGGCGCCCGTGCCTGGGTGGTGTGCCTGTGGGCGCTGGGCGAGTACCGGGCCCTGTCCCACCGGCTCGCCACGCCGCAGGGCGCCCGGCTGGCCAAGGGCGCCGTCGTCGCGGCCTCCCGGTACCGCCGGGCCCTGCACGCGCAGCGGGCCGGGGCCGTGGGAACGGCCCCCGGGGCGGGGGGTGTCGGTCCCGGCGGGGGGCGGGACCGACACCCCGGGTACGCCCGGGCCGGGGCGCCGGTCGTGCACCGGGTCGGCGAGTGGGAGTACCGGGGCGGGATCGGCTGGGTACGGGTGCCGGCCACCGCCCCCGCGCCGGGCGGGGCCGGCCTCCGTGCCGTCCCGGCCGCCCCCACCTGCACCGACGACGGCTGCACCACTGGTTAGGCTCGACCCCGTGTCCGCAGCGAACGATCGACCGACGAAGCAGCCGCCCGCCCCGCCCGGGAACGGGGGCGGGGGCGGCGGCCGGGGCGCGGAGCGCTCCGCGAAGAGCGAGCAGACCCGCGCGCTGATCCTGGAGACCGCGCTCCGCCTGTTCAAGGAGCGCGGCTACGACCGGACGACCATGCGGGCCATCGCCCAGGAGGCCGGGGTCTCCGTGGGCAACGCCTACTACTACTTCGACGGCAAGGAACACCTGATCCAGGGGGTGTACGACCGGATCTCCGCCGAGCACGGGGCGGCGGTCCGGCCGGTGCTGGAGCGGGAGACGGAGCTGGAAGCCCGGCTGACCGGGGTGCTCACCACCTGGGTGGACATCGCGGAGCCCTACCACGCGTTCGCGGCGCAGTTCTTCAAGAACGCGGCCGATCCGCAGAGTCCGCTCAGCCCGTTCTCCCCCGAGTCGCGGGCGGCCCGGGAGGCCGCGATCGACACCCACCGGGAGGTGCTCGCCGGGGCGAAGGTCAAGGTCCCGGAGGAACTGGCGGACATCCTGCCGGAGTTGCTGTGGACGGCCCAGATGGGGCTGGTGCTGTACTGGGTGTTCGACCGCTCCGAGGGGCACCGCCGCAGCCGGCGGCTCGCCGAGCGGGGCGCCCGACTCGTCGCCCGCGGCGTGTCCTTGTCCCGGTTCCGGCTGCTGCGGCCCCTGGTGCGCGAGGTCCACGACCTGTTCGTCGACTTCCGGCCCGACGGACCGGACGGACACGACGGCTCCGACCCCGCCGCCCCCCGCCCCGCCGAAGGACCCCGCGCACCCGCCTCAGCCGACCCCGGCCCCGGCCCCGTCGGCTGACCACTCCTCCCACTCGACGTCGTGGACGAGCGGGCCGCCGCGCACGGTCACCCGGGCGGTCCGTTCCCCGCCCCGGGCGGTCCGCACGACGAGCAGGTAGGTACCGGGTGCTGGTGCGGCCAGCTGGTACGAGCCGTCCGCGCGGGAGGTCGTCCGGTCCACCCCTTCGCCGTCGACGGAGCGCAGGGCGAGTACCGCGCCGGCCACCGGTCCGCCCTCGGTGGTGCGGACGAACCCGTGCACCACCGCCGAACCGTCCTCCGTACCCTTCATCCCCGTCGTCCCCTCCGGGTCGGCCGGGACCGACCGGGTCGTCGCGGGGTCGGGTGCCTCCAGGGCCAGGTGCGGCAGCCGGCGGTCCAGCCAGCCGGGCAGCCACCAGTTGACCCGTCCCAACAGGTGCATCAGCGCCGGGACCAGGGCCGTGCGCAGCACGAACGCGTCCACCGCGACGGCGAAGGCGAGCCCCGCGCCGGCGACCACCGCCTCCATGTCGCCGCTCAGCACGAACGCCAGGAAGACGAAGATCATGATGAGTGCGGCGGAGTTGATGACCCGGCTGGTCTCGGCGAGTCCGACCCGCACCGCCCGGGCGTTGTCGCCGGTGCGGGTCCACTCCTCGTGCATCCGGCTGACCAGGAACACCTGGTAGTCCATCGACAGGCCGAAGAGCAGGGAGAGCATGATCACCGGCAGGAAGGCCGAGATGGGGCCGGCCCGGTCCAGTCCGATCAGCTCCAGGCCCCAGCCCCACTGGAAGAAGGCCACCACCGCGCCGAACGAGGCCGCCGCGGCGACCAGGTTCATCAGGGCCGCGGTCAGCGGAACGGCCAGCGAACGGAACGCGATCAGCAGCAGCACGAAGCCGAGTCCGACGATCGCGGTGACGAAGTACGGCAGCCGTTCGCCGGTCTGCTGGGCGAAGTCCTTGAACACCGCGGTCACCCCGCCGACATGGCCGTCGAGGCCCGCTTGGGGCAGGTGCCGCTCGCGCAGCCGGTCGATCAGCCGGTCGGTCTCCTCGGCCTGGGGCGGGGTGGTGGGCACGATCTGGATCGCGGACACCCCGTGCGCGGGCGGCATCGCGGCCACCCGGGCCACGCCCCGGTCCTCCTCCACCCGCACCACCAGCCGTCGCACCGCGTCGGGGTCGGCGTCCTCGGCGACGACGACGAGCGGGCCGTTGAAGCCGGGCCCGAAGCCGTCCGCGAGCAGGTCGTACGCCTGGCGGGTGGTCAGGTCCTCGGGGTGGTTGCCCTGGTCGGTGGCGCCGAGCCGGAGCGAGAGCAGCGGCAGCGACAGCACGGCGAGCACCGCGAGGGCCAGGGCCACCAGGGCCTTGGGCCGACGTTCCACCACCGCCGACCAGCGCACCGCGAGCCCGCTGGGGGCCTCCTGCGCGGGACGGTCCGCGGGACGGACGGCCTCCCGCTGGCGACGGCTGAGCACCCGGTGGCCCAGGAACCCGAGCAGCGCCGGCAACAGGGTGACGGCGGCCAGCACGCTCAGCATCACGGTGAGGACGGTGGCGATGACGATGCCGTCCAGGAAGCGCAGGTTCATCACCAGCATGCCCGCGAGGGCGATGCACACCGTGCCGCCGGCGAAGACCACCGCCCGCCCCGAGGTGTTGAGCGCGGCGACCAGCGAGGTCTCCGGGTCCTCGCCGCGCAGCAGCCCGCGCCGGTGCCGGACCACGATGAACAGGGCGTAGTCGATGCCGACGCCGAGGCCGACGAGCGACCCGATCATCGGGGCCAGGTCGGGTATCGCGGTGCCGTGGCTGATCAGCATGGTCGCCAGCAGCCCGGTGCCGACGCCGAACACGGCGACGACGATCGGCAGCAGCATGGCGAACAGCGAGCCGAAGGCGAGGAAGAGCACGACCGCGGCGGCGGCGATGCCGACGAGTTCGGAGGTCCCCCCGTGCGGCTGTTGGATGCGGGCGATGGCCTGCCCTCCGACCTCCACCCGCAGCCCGTCGTCGGCGGCGGCGCGCGCGGTGTCGACGACGTCCCGGGCGAGGTCGACCGGGACGGCGTTCGCCTGCTCGGTGAAGAAGACCTCGGCGAAGGCGGTCCGGCCGTCCTCGCTGACCCGGGCGGCGGCGCCCGGGTCCGCCCCGTACGGGGAGCCGACCGCGCCGATGCCGTCCAGGCCCGCGATCTCCCGCAGCACCGGGGTGATGCGCTCGCGCACCTCCGGGTCGTGCACCGACCCCTCGGTGACCTGCCACACCACGGTGCCCGGGTCCCCCGCACCGCCCGGGCGGGCCTGTTCCATCAGGTCCCGGGCGTGGGCGGAGTCCGTGCCCGGGAGGGAGAAGTCGTTGGAGTAGTCGTTGCCGGTGGCGGCGCCGGCCGCCCCCACGCCGAACAACACCCCCACCCACAACACCAGTACCAGCAGCCGGTGCCGATGGCACCAGCGCGCCCATGCCGTCACGTCGTCGTTCTCCCTCGTCCCCGTCGTTGCGGTCGTCCGCCGCGCATGCGGTCGTCACTCGTTCCCGCGCCCGCCCGTCCGGGCCGGGCCGGACCCAGCCTCAGTCGGCGGACCGGTCGGCGGGAAGCTCCGGCGGCCGGTCCCCAGCGAACTCCCAGCTCTCCCAGCCGACTCCCAGGTTTCCCAGCGAACTCCCAGGTTCCGGGCCCCGCACGGGCGGTGCGGGCGACCGATACTGGGAGGGTGATCGAGCCGAGACGACAGCCCGCCGCGGACCGCCCGCCCGCCCCGGGCTCCGACGCCGGGGGCGCCCTGGTGGTGGACGAGGGGCTGCGGGGCGCACGGGTCCTGGTCGTGGAGGACGAGCCGAGCATCGCCGACGTCCTCTCCATCGCCCTGCGCTTCCACGGCTTCGACGTGTCGACCGCCGCGACCCTGCGCCAGGCCCGGCACCTCGTCGAGCGGGTGCGCCCCGAAGCCGCGCTGGTGGACGTGATGCTGCCGGACGGCGACGGGCGGACCCTCGGCCGCGAACTGCGCGGAGCCCTCCCGCAGACCGCGGTCGTCTTCCTCACCGCACGGGACGCCCCGGCCGAGATCGTGGGCGCGCTCGACGTCGGCGACGACTACATCACCAAGCCGTTCCACATCGACGAGGTCGTGGCCCGGATCGGCGCGGTGCTGCGCCGCACCCGCCCCGCCGACGTGCTGCCCCGCCACCCCCCGCTGCGCCACGGCGACCTGGAACTCGACGAGACCACGTACACCGTCCACCGGGCCGGCCGCAGCGCCCAGCTCACCCCGACCGAGTACGCACTGTTGCGGTTCCTGGTCCGCAACGCGGGGCGGACCGTCTCCAAGGAGGAGTTGCTGCGGCACGTGTGGCGGTACGAGCACCCCGCCGACTCCTCCGTCGTGGAGACATACATCAGCTATCTGCGCCGCAAGCTCGGCGAGTTGGGGCCGCCGCTGATCACCACCCGGCGCGGCATCGGCTACCGGCTGGCGTAGGACCACCGCCGATGGAACCCCGTACCGTCCCGCGCCGTCGCCCCCGGTCGCTGCGGGCCAGGCTGACCGTGGTGAACGTGGCCCTGCTCGCGCTCGGCATCGCCCTGGCCGTCGCGGCCAGCCTGATGGGACTGCGGCACTTCTTCCTGGACAGCATCGACCGGCAGTTGGCGACGGTGCGGGACTCCCTGCGGAGCTCCCAGATCACCCTGGAGCAGTTGGAGTCGCTGCGCGGACTGGGCATCGCCCTCGACGAGTTGTCGCCGCGCGAAAGCGGGCTGCTGCCCCACTCCGACGTGCTGTTCGTCGCCCTGGGCCGGCCCGGGGAGGCGATGCGGGTCGCCGGGTGGGAGCCGACCGGGCGGCAGCGGCTGCTGGCCTCGTCGATCACCGCTCCGCAGCGGCTGGTGCGCTCCGGGCGGTTGGTGGACGTCCAACTGGCCGGCGAACCGCACCGGGCGACCGCGACCACCCTGGACGACGGGACCACGGTGCTGCTGGCCGCGTCGACGCAGATCGTGCACACCAACATCCACAAGGCCCTGAAGTTCGACCTGGCGCTCGGTGCCGTGCTGTTGACGCTGCTGGCCGTGGTCACCCTGGTGGGCGCCCGCCACCAGCTGCGCCCCCTGGAGGACATGGTCAGCACCGCGTCCGCGATCGCCGAGGGGGACCTGGCCCGGCGGGTCCCCTCCAGCCGCCATCCGGCCACCGAGGTGGAACAGCTGCGGACGGCGCTGAACTCGATGCTGCACCAGGTGGAGTCGGCGTACCGGACCCGGGAGCGCAGCGCCGAGCAGTTGCGGCGGTTCGTCGCCGACGCCTCGCACGAACTGCGCACCCCGCTGTCCGCGATCCACGGCTACCTCCAGCTCTTCGAGCGGTCCATGCTGACCGGCCCGGACGAACGGGACCGGGCCTGGTCCCGCATCACCTCCGAGGTGGAGCGGATGCACCGGCTGGTGGACGAACTGCTGGTGCTGGCCCGCCTGGACCAACGCCCGGAGCTGCGGCTGCGCAACGTCGACCTGTGCGCACTGCTCCGGGACGCGGCGGCCGACCTGCGGGCGCAGCAGCCCGAACGGCCGGTCGCGGTACGGGCGGACGGGGTGCTGCTGGTGCACGCCGACGAGTCGGGGATGCGGCAGCTGCTGGGGAACCTGGTGTCCAACGTCCGGGCGCACACCCCGGCCGGGGCCCCGGTGGAGCTGTCGGTGGAGCGGGTCGACGGGGTGGTGACGGTGGTGGTGGCGGACCGGGGGCCGGGGCTCGCCGAACGGGACGCGGCCCGGGTCTTCGACCGGTTCTTCCGGGCGGGCGGCGGCGCGGGCAGCGGGCTGGGGTTGGCGATCGTCCGGGGCGTGGCGGAGGCCCACGGGGGCGGAGTCGCGGTGCGCGGCCGGTCGGGCGGCGGGCTGGCCGTCGAGGTGTCCCTGCCGGCGGAGCCGGTGCGGGACTAACCCCCGCCGTCCGGGTCGGGGGGGAGCGGGAGGGTCCGGGCGGGCACGAGTGCCCACACCGTGGTGGAGCGGCGGCCGGCGCGCCAGACGCCGGACACCTCGGCGAGGGCGTTCCGCAGTCGGTGTCCCGCGCTGTCGTCTGGGTCGGGGGTGGGCCCGCCGGGGGCGTCGAGGTCGGTGACCTCGACGAAGCAGGCGCCGTCGGCGAGGACGGTGACCGCGACCTCGAACTCCCGCTCCAGCAGGGGGCCGTGCCGGACGGCGTCGGTGACGAGTTCGGAGACCAGCAGGACGGTGTCGTCGAGGGTGCCGTCGCCCTCGGTCCGGCCCCAGGCGAGCAGGTGGTCCCGTACCCGGTGGCGGGCCAGGGCGACGGACGCGGGGTGCCGGGGTAGCCGAAACGCTTCTCTCCGTGCCATCGGTCCCCCGTCCCCCGGTCGCCACACCGGACACGGCCCCCTCAGGGGACCCACCGGTCCGACACATGATGCAGCGTGCGAAGGGGTCCCGGGGGCCCAACCGGGTCACGGACCGGTGCCGATCCGGCCACGCCCTGTCCGTTCCGTCCCGCCTCCGTCCGGAAACGATCCCGGAACGGTTCCTTCCGGTCGGGCGGGGTCACGCCTGCCGGGAGGCCAGCTCCACCACGGTGATGTCCGACTCCGCGCCCACCCGTACCGGCGGCCCCCAGGCACCGGCGCCGCGGGTGACGTAGAGCTGGGTGTCCCCGTACCGTTCCAGCCCGGCGAGGGTCGGGTTCTGGAGCCGGGCGAGGGAGTCCACGGGCCAGAGCTGGCCGCCGTGGGTGTGCCCGGAGAGCTGGAGGTCCACCCCGTGGCGCACCGCGTCGTGGATGACGACCGGCTGGTGGGCCAGCAGCACCGAGGCCCGCGCGGGGTCCCGGTCGCCCAGGGCGGCGGCGAAGTCGGGCCCCTGCCCCTCGCTCTCGCCCGCCGGGTCGTTGACCCCGGCGAGGTCGAAGGCGGGCAGTTCGGTGCGGGCGTTCTCCATCGGGTGCAGCCCCAGGTCGCGCACCTCGTCCACCCACTGCTGGGCGCCGGAGAAGTACTCGTGGTTGCCGGTGACGAAGAAGGTGCCGTGCCGGGCCTTCAGCCGGGCCAGCGGCGCGGCGGCCGGCCCGAGGTCGGCCACGTCGCCGTCGACCATGTCGCCCACGATGGCGATCAGGTCCGGCTGGGTGGAGTTGATCGTCCGCACCAACCGCTCGGCGAACGACCGGCCCAGGATCGGCCCGAGGTGGATGTCGCTGACCACCGCGATCCGGAAGCCGTGCGCCGAGCGCGGCAGCTTGGCCAGCGGCACGGTCACCCGTTTCACCGTGGGGCCGTTCAGCACGCCGTACGTCCCGGCCCCGACCGTCGCTGCGGCGGCGACCGCGGCCGTCCCGGCGACGGTCCGGGCCACGAACAGGCGCCGCGAGGGTCCCGCCGGGGCGGGGCGGGCGTCGGCGGCGGCGGCCGGTGCGCTGGTCGGTTCCGCCGTCGGCGCGGCGGACGGGGCCGGCCGCTCGGCGGTCCCGGGGGCGGGGGGCGCCGGGGACGCGGGCCCGGGCGCGGCGGCCTCGGCCGGCGATCCGGGCCCGGGTGCGGCGGCCTCGACGCGGCGGTGGTCCCGCCGTTCCAGGAAGCGGCGGAGCAAGGGGCGGACGGGTTCGCCCACCGCCAGGGCGAGCAGCAGGTACAGCATCAGGGCCGCCCACAGGAAGCCCGGCCAGGCCATGGCCCGCTCCAGCCAGAAGGGGGCTCCGGCCCGACCGCCGACCATGGCGCCGACCATCAGCAGCGGACCCAGGACGAACACCGTGGTGCCGATCCGGCGGGCGGGCGTGCCCGGGCGGGTGGTGTCGCGGATCGTGCGACGCCACGCGTACCACTGGAGACCGGCGATCACCGACAGGGCGACCAGGCCGATCAGAACTGCGACGACCATCGGACCGCCCTCTCGCTGTGCTGTGCCGGAGGCATAACTGTCCGGGGGCGCCCGAGAGTTCCCGGGCCGGGCTGCGGCCCGGCGTGCTGGGCCGCGCCGAGGTGGGGAACGGGAGCGGAGCGCCCGCCGGGGTGCGCCGGCGGGCGGCTCAGCGCTCCGTGGTCGGGCGTGTCACACCTGGCGGCGCAGGGCGCGCAGACTGCGCAACCCGATCACTCCCACGACCGTCCCCAGAACAAAGGAGACGACCGCGAGCAGCAGGTGGACCCAGAAGTAACCGGTGGGATCACCCGCGTCGTCGAAGGCGAGCCCGCTGCCGTCCTTCCAAAGATTTCTGGCGAAAGTGACCCAAATGACCCAGCTCCACACCCCGAAGGCGAGCAGGAACCAGGAGACGGGGCGACTGAGCTTCATGGGCTCAGTATCGCGACCGCGCCGGCCCTCCTGCCGCGCGGGGGGTGCCGGGCCCGCTGCGGACACCTCGCCCGCGGCGTCGACAGGAAGGGCCGGTACCTTCTCGTCCGTGTCCGCCTTCCTCTCCCCCACGAACCGGGTGACCGCGCTCCTGGTCACCTCCGCCCTGACCCTGTCCCTGTCCCTCGCGGCGCCCGCCGCGCACGCGGACGAGAAACCGAGGAACGAGAAGGAACAGCAGAAGGACGCCGAGGGCAAGAAGGACCGGAAGGAGATACCCGAGCCGCCGAGCCGGATGGCGACGGTCGGAGGGGCGCGGCTCGGCCAGCCCGGCACCCAGGTGGACCTGGGCTCCGGTGCGCCCGTCCTGCCCATGAAGCTGTCCGCCCGGTCCTGGATCGTCGCGGACGCCGAGTCGGGCGACGTGCTCGCCGCGCACAACGCGCACTGGCCGCTTGCGCCGGCCAGCACCTTGAAGATGCTCTTCGCGGACGCCCTGATGCCCAAGTTCCCCAAGACCCTCAGCCACAAGGTCGAGCCTTCGGACCTGGCGGGCATCGGCCCCGGGTCCAGCCTGGTCGGGATCAAGGAGGAGCAGACGTACACCGTGCACGACCTGTGGCGCGGGGTCTTCCTGAAGTCGGGCAACGACGCGGTGCGGGTGCTGGCCGCGATGAACGGCGGGCTGCCCCGCACGGTCGCCGACATGCAGGCGCACGCCGAGGAGCTCCAGGCGCTGGACACCAAGGTCGTCTCGCCGGACGGGTACGACGCACCGGGGCAGGTGTCCTCCGCGTACGACCTCACACTGATCGCCCGGTCCGGGCTCCAGAAGAAGGACTTCCGCGAGTACAGCGCCACACTGCGGGCGCAGTTCCCCGGCGAGGCCCTGAAGCCGAAGAAGGGCGAGAAGCCGAAGAAGCGCCCCACCTTCGAGATCCAGAACACCAACCGGCTGCTCGGCGGAGCCCCCGGACTCAAGCCCTACCGGGGCATCGCGGGGGTCAAGAACGGCAACACCACCCGGGCCGGCACCACCTTCACCGGGGTCGCCGAGCGGGACGGGAAGGTGCTGCTGGTCACCGTCATGAACCCCTCCTCCGACGAGCCCCACGCGGTCTACCAGGAGACCGCCCGACTGCTCGACTGGGGCTTCGCCTCGCACGGCAAGGTCAAGCCGGTGGGCCGGCTGGTCCCGCCCCGGAGCGTGGACACCGCCCGGGGCGAGCAGGGCCCGGACTCCCCCGCCCGGTCCGGGACGGGGGGTTCGGCGGGGGCCGCGGCCCAGCGGGGGGACGGCCGGAAGGTCGCCGCGGAGCAGCCCTCCGGCGGCATGGGCACGGCGCTGGCCATCACCGGCGGCGTGCTGCTCGTGCTCGCCGCGGGCGTCTTCCTGATCAACCGCCGCTGGCCGGCCCGGGGTCGCCGCTGAGCCGCACGGACGGTCCCGGGGCGCCGGGCGGGGTTCACCGCCCGGCGCCCCCGTCCGCCGCCCCGGCCATGCCGGGGTCCGGTGCCGGTGCCCGCCGGACCGCCGTCCACGCCGCGCAGTACAGCAGCAGCTTCGCCGTGAAGTTGATCCACAGCAGCAGGGCCACCGGCACCCCGAACGCCCCGTACATGCTGCGGGCCGCGACGTCCCTGATGTAGCTGCCGATCAGGAGCTTCAGCAGTTCGAAGCCGGCCGCGCCGAGGAGTCCCGCGACGACCAGGTCGCGGCGCGCGGGCCGCACCCCCGGCAGCAGGGTCAGCACGTACAGCAGGACGAGGAAGTCGGCGAGCACCGCCACCGTGAAGGCGAGGACCTGGAGCAGCACGCCGCCCGCCCCGGACCCGTCGACGCCCAGCAGCCGCGCGCCCCGGCCGACGGCGTGGGAGGCGAGGGTGGAGGCGAGCAGCGAGGCCAGGCCGGCGCCGCCGAGCCCGCCGAGGACCACCGCGTCCTTCGCCTTGCGCAGCACCGGGTTGTCGTCGAGGTCGGGCAGTTCCCAGACCGCGCGCAGGCAGTCGCGCATGGAGCCCACCCAGCCGATGCCGGTGAACAGCAGCAGCAGTCCGGCGATCAGCCCCACGGTGCCGGCGTTGGCCACCAGGCCGGAGATGTCGAGCTGGCCGGCGATGCCCGGCACCTGGTCGGCAAGTTCCTGCTCCAGCTTGCGCTGTCCGGCGCTGTCCAGGGTGGCGGCGGCGATCGCCGCCGCCACCGTGATCAGCGGGAACAGGGCCAGGAAGCTGAGGAAGGTCATGGCGGCGGCGAGCCTGGTCCAGGCCACCCGGTCCAGACGCTCGTAGGCCCGCCAGGCGTGGGTGGCCATGAACCGTCGCACGTACGGTCCGATCCACGGCAATCCCGTCAGCCACTCCATCCGCTGCCCTCCCCGCCCTCCCGCACGTTCACCGTGCTCCGTCGACGCACCGCATCAGGTACCCCTCGGTACGACCGCGGCACGGCTACCGTGCTGCTGCCCACCCGACGCGCCGCCATGGGCACCCGGTCGGGCGAACCGGTGCGAGGTCTCCGGCCCGGAGCGCGCTCAGCGCATCCGCGCCATGCAGGCACCGGTCACCGGGCCGGCGACCGGGCCGAGCAGCGCCCCCAGCACGGGGCCCAGCACCGCACCGGCCAGCAGGCGGGGTGCGGAGCGCCGGGCCGGACGGCGGCGGCGCGGCACCGCGCCCGCGGCCCTGGCCCGCGGCACGGGGCGGCCCGCCGGGTCCGCGGTGCGCACCCGGACCCCGCTCGTCCGCATCGTGGAGGCGGCCGGCGCGCTCAGGCCGCCGTGCGGCCTCGCCGCGGGGGCGGTCCGCACGGACGCTCCGGGGACGCGGGCGACCGACGCCAGGGGCGCCGTCACCGTCTGCACCGCCCGGGCGACCTCCCGGGCCGTCGTCAGCAGACGGGCGGCCCGGGACAGCTTCCGTGCGGTCTCCGTCAACCGGACCGCGCGGGGGACCACCGCGGCGGACGTCGTCGACGGGCCCCGCAGCGCGGCGCCGCGGGCCGGGTCGGTGAGCGGGGCGGACGTCAGGACCTCCGACAGCGGGGCGACGGACTCCAGGGCGCGGCACATCCACGGGGCGCCCAGCTTCGCCGTGGCCGCGCCCAGCGCGGCGCCCGCCACCACGTCCGTGGGGTAGTGCACCCCGACCACCATCCGCGACACGCACATGACCGCCGCCAGCGGCGGCAGCACCCGGGCGCCCGTGGGGGAGAAGGCGCCGAAGGCAACGGCCGCGGCCGCCGCGGCCGTTGCGTGGGAGCTGGGGAAGGAGTGCCTCCCGGAGGTCCGCACCAGCGGCGCCTCCTCCCCGGGCCGCGGCCTGCGCACCACGAGCTTGATCCCCATGCTCACCGCGTGGGCCGCGAACGTCACCGTCGTCCCCCGCAGCCACGCCCCCTTCCGCTCCTTGTCCACCGCGGCTCCCACCAGCCCGGCGGCGAGCCACAACGCGCCGTGCTCGCCGCTCCAGGACAACAACCGCGCGGCCGTCAACACTGGCGGGAACTGCCCGCAGTCACGCAGTGCCGACAACAACCGCTGATCCAACTCTTGCACAGGGTCCCCAGCTTTGTTCCTACATCTGACGCCCCTACGCAACAGGCAAAGCCAGCGGCCCTACCGGAGGACACTCCCCCAGTCGCCCATTCCAGTGAGATGCACTCGAAAGATGCGCAAAACCCCCATTAAGCACCGGTACGGTCCCATTCGTGCCCGGCTATTCTCCGCCACTCCCCCGCACCCCCGACCCCTCGCGCACCCCGTCCCGCCCCCGTGAAGCGGACCGACCCGATCGCCCCACGCACCACGGACGCACCCTCACAACCGTCCGCTTGCCTCGCCTTTTTCCCGCTTTTCCCCTTGATCATCCCCGTGCGCCTTGAGTCTTCCCCGCTTCACGGTCCGTCACACCTCGCACTGTCCCGCCGTCCCGGAACCCCCTCCCCGGGAGCGCGGCCCCGGCACGGACCGAATCCAGCCGCCCCGCAAGCCCGTTCGACCGTTTCCGATCGCCGGCGCGCACTCCTCGGCCGCCGTCCCGACCCCGCCGGCCCGCCGGCCACCGCCCGGCCCGCCACCAGCCCGCCCCCGCCGCATCGGAGTGTGTTTCCCGTGAAGGACGCCCCCGGCCTCCCCCAGTCCCTGCTCATCCTCGGCGGCACCTCCGAGATCGCCCTCGCCACCGCCCGGCGCCTGGTGACCCGCCGCGCCCACACGGTGTGGCTGGCCGGCCGGCCCTCACCCGCCCTGGAGTCCGCCGCCGAGCACCTGCGCCAGCTGGGCGCCGACACCCGCACCGTCGCCTTCGACGCACTGGACCCCGCCGGTCACGAAACGGCGCTCGGGAAGGTCTTCGCGGAGGGCGCCGTGGACATGGTGCTGCTCGCCTTCGCCCTCCCCGGCGACCAGGCACGGGACGAGAGCGACCCGGTGGCCGCCGCGACCGTCGCCGCCACCAACTACACCGGCGCCGTCTCCGCCGGCCTGGTCTGCGCCCGGGGACTCCAGGACCAGGGCCACGGATCCCTGGTGGTGCTCTCCTCCGTCGCCGCCGAACGGGCCCGCCGCACCGACTTCATCTACGGCTCCAGCAAGGCCGGCCTCGACAGCTTCACCCAGGGCCTCGGCGACGCCCTGCACGGCACCGGCGTGCACGTCATGCTGGTCCGCCCCGGCCCGCTGCGCGACCGCCGGGGCGGTGCACCGGGACGCACCCTGCCCAGCACCACCCCGGAGGCCGTCGCGACCGCGGTCGAGGCCGGGCTCCGGCGGGGCGCCGAGTCGGTGTGGGTGCCGGGCGTGCTGCGCGTGCTGATGTCGGCGCTGCGGCACCTGCCGCGCGCCGCGTTCCGCCGGCTCGGACTCTGAGGCTCAGCGGGTCGGCAGCGAACCCCGCGCCTCGGGGGCGGGCGCCTGCGGGGGCACCGTCGACCCGCCGAAGGCGAAGGCCCGCAGCTTGCGCCACTTCTCGTCCGGGCCCTGCTCGTAGAGGGCGAAGTCGGTGACCGACCACTGCGCCTCGTACCCGGAGAGCTCCGCGTGGGCCCGGTCCATGGCCTCCTCGGCGATGCCGTGGGCGACGGTGACGTGCGGGTGGTAGGGGAACTGGAGCTCCCGCGCCAGGGGCCCGGAGGCGTCCCGCACCCGCTCCTGGAGCCCGGCGCAGCCGGCGGCGCCCTCCACGACCTGGACGAAGACCACCGGGGACAGCGGCCGGAAGGTGCCCGTCCCCGACAGTCGCATCGGGAAGGGACGGGCCCCGGCGGCCACCCCCACCAGGTGCTCCTCGATCGCGGACAGCGCCCCCGCGTCGACCTCGGTCGGCGGGAGCAGCGTCACATGGGTGGGAATGCAGTGCGCCACGGGATCCCCGAAGCCCGCACGCCGCTCCTGGAGCAGGCTGCCATGGGGCTCCGGGACCGCGATCGCCACACCGATCGTTACGGTCCCCACGTCAGTCTCCCGTCGTCGTGGCTGGGCAAGGGTGGTCACGGTTCGCGTTCGGGCACCGGAACGGGTGCGTCCCGGTCCGGTGGCGTCGCCACCGGACCGTACCGTCAGTGCTTGGCGGGGAGGAAACCCACCTTGTCGTACGCCTGGGCCAGGGTCTCCGCCGCCACGGCGCGCGCCTTCTCGGCACCCTTGGCGAGGATCGAGTCCAGCGTCTCGGGGTCGTCGAGGTACTGCTGGGTGCGCTCCCGGAACGGGGTGACGAAGTCGACCACGACCTCGGCGAGGTCGGTCTTCAGCGCACCGTACCCCTTGCCCTCGTACCGCTGCTCCAGTTCGGCCACGCCCACCCCGGTGAGGGTCGCGTAGACGGTGAGGAGGTTGCTCACCCCGGGCTTGGCCGCGGTGTCGTAGCGGATCACCGTGTCCGTGTCGGTGACCGCGCTGCGGACCTTCTTGGCGGTGGCCTTGGGGTCGTCCAGCAGGTTGATGAGGCCCTTCGGCGTCGACGCCGACTTGCTCATCTTGATCGCCGGGTCCTGGAGGTCGTAGATCTTGGCGGTGTCCTTGAGGATGTACGGCGAGGGCACCGTGAAGGTGGGGCCGTACCGTCCGTTGAACCGCTCGGCAAGATCACGTGTCAGCTCGATGTGCTGGCGCTGGTCCTCGCCGACCGGCACTTCGTGCGCCTGGTACAGCAGGATGTCCGCGACCTGGAGCACCGGGTAGGTGAAGAGTCCCACGCTGGCGCGGTCGGCGCCCTGCTTGGCCGACTTGTCCTTGAACTGGGTCATCCGGGACGCCTCGCCGAAGCCGGTGAGGCAGTTCATGATCCAGGCGAGCTGGGTGTGCTCCGGCACGTGGCTCTGCACGAAGAGGGTGCAGCGCTCGGGGTCCAGCCCCGCGGCGAGGAGTTGGGCGGCGGCCAGCCGGGTGTGGGCGCGCAGGTCCTTCGGGTCCTGCGGGATCGTGATCGCGTGCAGGTCGACGACCATGTAGAAGGCGTCGTGGGACTCCTGGAGCGCCACCCACTGGCGCACCGCGCCGAGGTAGTTGCCGAGGTGGAACGAGCCCGCCGTGGGCTGGATTCCCGAGAGCACGCGAGGACGGTCTGAGGCCATGGTCCTCATTCTCTCAGGTGTCCGGCACCCCGTGGGAACCGATCCGGGAGACCTTCGCCATCCGGTCCCCCGTTCCCCGGGGGACCGAGGGACCGAGGACCGAAGGACCGGGATGCCGCGGAACGGGAACCGGTCGTCGCCCGTGAGACGAAGAACACAGTGCGGGGCGCGCCGGGCGGCGCGCCCCGCACCGCTTCGGCTCAGTCCCCCGTGGGCAGCCCGGGGGCCGGGTGCGCGGCCATCAGGTCCGCCACCTCGGTCCGGATGCGGGCGAGGACGTCCTCGTCTCCGGTGCGGGCCGCGGCGACCGCCCGGTCGATCCAGGCGGCGACCGCCGGCATGTGCTCGGGGGTGAGGCCGCGGGAGGTCAGCGAGGGGGTGCCGATGCGGATGCCGGAGGGGTCGAACGGCTTGCGGGGGTCGTAGGGCACGGTGTTGTAGTTGACGACGATGCCGGCCCGGTCGAGGGCCTGGGCGGCGACCTTGCCCGGCACCTCCTTGGCGGTGAGGTCGATGAGGATCAGATGGTTGTCGGTGCCGCCGGAGACCAGGTCGTGGCCGTGCGCCGACAGGGCGGCGGCCAGCGCCCGGGCGTTGGCGACGACGGCGTGGGCGTAGGCGCGGAAGGCGGGTTGGGCGGCCTCGTGGAGGGCGACCGCGATGGCGGCGGTGGTGTGGTTGTGCGGACCTCCCTGGAGGCCGGGGAAGACCGCCTTGTCCAGGGCCTTGGCGTGCTTTGCACGGGACATCAGCATCGCGCCGCGGGGGCCGCGCAGGGTCTTGTGGGTGGTGGTGGAGATGACGTCCGCGTACGGGGCGGGCGAGGGGTGGGCGCCGCCCGCGATCAGCCCGGCGATGTGGGCGACGTCGGCGACGAGCAGGGCGCCGCTCTCCTCGGCGATCTCCGCGAAGGCGGCGAAGTCGATGGTGCGGGGCAGTGCGGTGCCCCCGCAGAAGATCAGCTTCGGCCGCTCCTTCAGCGCGAGGTCACGGACCTGGTCGAAGTCGATGAGGCCGGTGTCCCGGCGGACCCCGTACTGGATCCCGCGGAACCAGCTGCCGGTGGCCGAGACGCCCCAGCCGTGGGTGAGGTGGCCGCCCATCGGCAGGGCCATGCCCATGACGGGGTCGCCGGGCCGGGCGAAGGCCAGGTACACGGCGAGGTTGGCGGGCGAGCCGGAGTAGGGCTGGACGTTGGCGTGGTCGACGCCGAAGAGGGCCGTGGCCCGGTCCCGGGCCAGCCGCTCGACCTGGTCGATGACCTGTTGGCCCTCGTAGTAGCGACGGCCGGGGTAGCCCTCGCTGTACTTGTTCTGGAGCACGGTCCCGGAGGCTTCCAGGACGGCGGTGGAGACGTAGTTCTCGCTGGGGATCAGCCGCAGGGTGTCGGCCTGGAGCCGCTCCTCGGCGGCGACGAGCGCGGCGAGTTCCGGGTCGGTGGCGGCGAGGGCGGGGTGGGGCAGCGGAAGGGGCATGGCGTCGGCCTCCGGGGCGAACGGTCGGTTCCGGTCGTGGTCCCGGGGTGCCCAGGCGGGCGACACCTCGTGCGGCGGGGCGCGGCCCCGACCGGGCACGGCTCCCCCAGGGTCGGTTCCCTGCGCGCCAGTCGCCGTGCCTGCGGCCAGCCTAGCGGGTGGCCCCCGCGTGTCGGCGGAGGAGGTTTCGCGGCCCGCGATCCGAGTGACGATAGAAGGACATCCGGTCGATCGACGAGAGCAGCACGGCGGGAGGGGGCGTCACCCCGCCCACCCCCCGGAGGATGAACGGAGGACCCGTGTCCAGCACCGAGAACCCGACGGCAGAGTTCATCGCGGCGGCCGAGGCGCACAGCGCGCACAACTACCACCCCCTGCCGGTCGTGATCGCCACGGCCGAGGGCGCGTGGATGACGGACGTGGCGGGGCGCCGCTACCTCGACCTGCTCGCCGGCTACTCGGCGCTGAACTTCGGCCACGGCAACCGCCGGCTGATCGACGCGGCGAAGGCCCAGTTGGAGCGGGTGACGCTGACCTCGCGGGCGTTCCACCACGACGTGTTCGGACGGTTCTGCGCCGAGCTGGCGGCGCTGTGCGGCATGGAGACGGTGCTGCCGATGAACACGGGCGCGGAGGCCGTGGAGACGGCGGTGAAGACCGCCCGCAAGTGGGGGTACCGGGTCAAGGGGGTGCCCGACAACATGGCGAAGATCGTGGTGGCCGCGGACAACTTCCACGGCCGCACCACGACGATCGTGAGCTTCTCCACCGACCCGGAGGCCCGCGCCGACTTCGGTCCCTACACCCCCGGGTTCGAGATCGTCCCGTACGGGGACCCCACCGCGATGCGCAACGCGCTGACGGAGAACACGGTCGCGGTGCTCGTCGAGCCGATCCAGGGCGAGGCCGGGGTGCTGGTGCCGCCGGCCGGGTACCTGTCGACGGTGCGGGAGCTGACCCGGGAGCGGAACGTCCTGTTCATCGCGGACGAGATCCAGTCCGGCCTGGGCCGGACCGGGCGGACCTTCGCCTGCGAGCACGAGGGCGTGGTGCCGGACGTGTACGTGCTGGGCAAGGCGCTCGGCGGGGGCGTGGTGCCGGTGTCGGCGGTGGTGTCGAGCGCGGAGGTGCTCGGGGTGTTCCGGCCGGGCGAGCACGGGTCCACCTTCGGGGGCAACCCGCTGGCCTGCGCGGTGGCGCTGGAGGTCATCGCGATGCTGCGCACCGGCGAGCACCAGCAGCGCGCCGCGGAGCTGGGCGAGCACCTGCACCGGGAGTTGGCGGCGCTGGCCGCCGGGGCGGGCAGCGGGGTGCGGCGGGTCAGGGGGCGGGGGCTGTGGGCGGGAGTGGACATCGACCCGGCCCGGGGCACCGGACGGCAGATCTCCGAACGGCTGCTGGCCGAGGGGGTGCTGGTCAAGGACACGCACGGCTCGACCATTCGGATCGCCCCGCCCCTGGTGATCGCCGAGGAGGACCTCGACTGGGGGCTGGAACGGCTGCGGAGGGTCGTGGGGTAGGGGGCGCTCTCAGGGCAGCGCCCGGCAGAGCGCTTCCAGCGTTCCCGGCCAGGCGCTGTCCGAGGGGACGCCGTAGCCGACGACCAACCCGTCCGGGGGGTCGTCGAGCACGGCGTCGGGGTGGCGCAGGGGGCCGAGCCCGGACAGGGCGAGCCCCTGCCGGGCGGCGGCCCGCAGGACGGACCCCTCGGTGCCCGGCGGGAGTTCGAGCACGGCGTGCAGCCCGGCCGCGATCCCGACCACCCGGACCCCGGGGGCCCGTTCGGCGACGGCGGCGACGAGTTGGTCCCGGCGCCGCCGGTAGCGCAGCCGCATCGCCCGGACGTGCCGGTCGTAGGCGCCCGAGGTGAGGAACTCGGCGAGGGTGAGCTGGTCCAGCACCCCGCACGCCCAACCGGCGCCCTTCTCCCGGGCGACCTCCGGGGCCAGCCGTCCGGGGACGGCCATCCAGCCCAGGCGCAGTCCGGGGGCGAGCGACTTGCTGGCCGTGCCGAGGTACACGACCCGATCGGGATCGAGGTCCTGGAGGGCCCCGACCTGCTGACGGTCGTAGCGGAACTCGCCGTCGTAGTCGTCCTCCAGGATCAGCCCGTCGGTGCGCCGCGCCCAGGTGACCGCCGCGGCGCGGCCCTCGGGCCGCAGCGGGAGGCCGCGGGGGAACTGGTGCGCCGGGGTGAGCAGCACCGCCCCCGGGGCGAGGCGGTCCAGGGCGGTGGCGTCCGGGCCGCCGGGTCCCCAGGGCAGCACCGCGGTGCGCAGCCCCCGGTCGGTGAGCAGCGCGCGGTGCACGTCGAGCCCGTACGGTTCGACGGCCACCTCCCGTACGCCCCGGCGGGCCAGCAGCCGCCCCAGCACCAGCAGGGCCTGGGCGAAGCCGGCGGTGACGAAGAGGTGTTCGGGACGGGTGCGCACCCCGCGGGCGCGGGCCAGGTACTCGGCGAGGGCGTACCGCAGTTCGGGGCGGCCCCGCGGGTCGCCGTAGTCGAAGGCGTCGTGCGGGGCCCGGGCGAGGGCGCGGCGGGCGGCGCGCAGCCACTCGGCGCGGGGGAAGGCGGACAGGTCGGGGGTGCCGGGTTTGAGGGAGAACGGCGGCGGGCCGGGGGTGCGCGGGCTCGGGACGGAGCGGCCCGGCGGCACCACGGAGCGGTCGGCGACCCGGGTGCCGGAGCCCTGCCGGGCGGTGAGCCAGCCCTCGGCGACCAGGTCGGCGTACGCCTCGGCGACGGTGTTGCGGGCGATGCCCAGGTCGACGGCGAGGCCCCGGGAGGAGGGCAGTCGGGCGCCGGGGGCGAGGCGCCCGGTGCGGACGGCCTCCCGGAGGGCGTTCACCAGGCCCTTGCGCAGGCCGCCGGGGCCGGTGAGGGCGAGGTGCAGGTCGATGCCGAGGACCGCGGTGCCGGCCGCGGTGCCGCGCGTCCGGTCGCCGCCCGTGCCCATGCCCCGCCCTCCCCGCCGTGCCGGCCGTCCCCGTGGCACCCGATTGGCCCAAGATCCCGTGTGCTCAATGGACCCTACTCCCGGGCTACTTCTTCCCTAGGGTCGTCCTCATGACGACGACGGAGAACCGCCGACCCTCCCCCACCGGGGCGAGCAGCCCCTACGCGCCCGAGGAGCCCTCGCGGTTCGCCTGGGCCGAACACGCCCCGGAGAGCTTCAGGGCACTGCTGAAGCTCTCCGCGGTGTCCGAGCAGGGCCCGCTCGACCCGGCGCTGACGGAGTTGGTGAAGGTGCGCGCCTCCCAGCTCAACCAGTGCGCGCTCTGCCTCGACATGCACTCCAAGGACGCGCTCGCGGCCGGGGAGACCGTGGAGCGGCTGATCCAGCTCAGCGCCTGGCGCGAGTCGCGCCACTTCTACACGGAGCGGGAACTCGCCGCGCTGGAGCTGACGGAGGCGATGACGAACCTCCAGGACGGCTTCGTGCCGGACGAGGTGTTCGCCGGGGTGGCGGCCCTCTTCGACGAGGCCGAACTGGCCCAGTTGATCACCGCGATCGCCGTGATCAACACCTGGAACAGGATCAGCGTCACCGTCCGCAGGCCGGCCGGCCACTACCGGCCCGGCACGCACTGAGGACCGGGCCGCCCGCGGTGCGGGCGGCGGGCGTGCGAGTCTGGTGGGGCGCCCGCGGATCCGGGCGCGCCCCGGTCCTCCCGCCCGGTCCCGGCGACCGCCCCGGCGGGGCCGGACCGGCAGCGGGCCCGCACCGAGGGGCCCCGGACCCCGAGGACACCGGAGGAACGCGTGCGCACCACCCTGATCACCGGCATCGGCTCCCTGGTCACCAATGACCCCGGGGCGGGGGACGGGTCCCCGCTGGGCACCGTCCGGGACGCGGCGGTGGTGATCGAGGGCGAGCGGATCGCCTGGGTGGGTCCGGCGGGTCGGGCGCCGGCCGCCGACGAGGCGGTCGACGCGGGGGGCCGGGCCGTGTTGCCCGGGTTCGTGGACTCGCACGCGCACCTGGTGTTCGCCGGGGACCGCACCGCGGAGTTCAGCGCCCGGATGTCGGGGCGCCCGTACGCGGCGGGCGGCATCCGCACCACGGTCGCGGCGACCCGGGCGGCCACCGACGCGGAGCTGGAGGCGAACCTGCTGCGCTACCTGGGCGAGGCGCTGCGCCAGGGGACGACGACCTTCGAGACCAAGTCGGGGTACGGGTTGACCGTCGCGGACGAGGAGCGGGCGCTGCGGATCGCGGCCCGGCACACCGACGAGGTCACCTATCTGGGGGCGCACGTGGTGGCGCCCGAGTACGCGGACGACCCGGCCGGATACGTGGCGCTGGTGACCGGTCCGATGTTGGACGCCTGCGCGCCGCACGCCCGTTGGGTGGACGTGTTCTGCGAGGCGGGCGCCTTCGACGGGGACCAGGCGCGGGCGGTGCTGCGGGCGGGCGCGGCCCGCGGCCTGGTGCCCCGGGTGCACGCCAACCAGCTCTCCCACGGGCCCGGGGTGCAGCTCGCGGTGGAGTCGGGGGCGGCCAGCGCGGACCACTGCACGCATCTGACGGACGCCGACGTGGCCGCCCTCGCGGACGGGGACACGGTGGCGACCCTGCTGCCGGGGGCGGAGTTCTCCACCCGTGCGCCGTGGCCCGACGCCCGTCGGCTGCTGGACGCGGGCGCGACGGTCGCGCTGTCCACCGACTGCAACCCCGGTTCTTCGTTCACCACGTCGATGCCGTTCTGCGTCGCCCTCGCCGTCCGGGACATGGGCATGACCCCGGACGAGGCGGTGTGGTCGGCGACCGCGGGGGGTGCGCGGGCGCTGCGCCGCGAGGACGTGGGGCGGATCGTGCCGGGGGCGTACGCCGACCTCGCACTGCTCGACGCCCCCAGTCACGTCCACCTGGCGTACCGGCCGGGGGTGCCGCTGGTCAGCCGGGTGTGGCGGCGCGGGGCACGGGTCTGACCCGCGCCCCGCCCGCGCCGCCCTCCGGGTGGGACTACTGCTCGGCGGTGAGCCCGCGGCGCAGTCTGCCGAGCGTCCGGGAGAGCAGTCGGGACACGTGCATCTGGGAGATGCCGAGTTCCTCGCCGATCTCGGACTGGGTCATGTTCGCCACGAACCGCAGCGAGAGGATCCTCCGGTCGCGCGGGGAGAGCCCGGCGATCAGCGGCTTCAGGGATTCGACGTACTCAATGCCTTCGAGCCCGTGGTCCTCGTAGCCGATGCGGTCGGCGAGCGCGCCCTCCGAGTCGTCGTCCTCCGGCTGGGCGTCCAGGGAGCTGGCGGTGTAGGCGTTCGCCGCGGTCATGCCCTCGACGACCTCGTCCCGGGACAGTCCCAGGTGCTCGGCCAGTTCGGCGACGGTCGGCGCGCGGTCGAGGCGCTGCGCGAGCTCGTCACCGGCCTTGGCGAGGTCGATGCGGAGTTCCTGGAGCCTGCGGGGGACCCGCACCGACCAGCTGGTGTCGCGGAAGAAGCGCTTGATCTCCCCGATGATCGTCGGCATGGCGAAGGTGGGGAACTCCACCCCGCGGGTCAGCTCGAAGCGGTCGATCGCCTTGATCAGGCCGATCGTGCCGACCTGGATGATGTCCTCCATCGGCTCGCTGCGGGTGCGGAACCGGGAGGCCGCGAACTTCACCAGGGCGAGGTTCAGCTCGACCAGGGTGTTGCGGACGTAGGCGTGCTCGTGGGTGCCCTCTTCGAGGGTGGTCAGCCGGGCGAACAGCACCTTGGACAGGGCTCGGGCGTCGGCCGGGGCGACCTCGTCGAACGGAGGGATCTCCGGGAGGTCGGCCAGGCTCGCGGGCCGGGCGTCGGCGGGCGGGTCGGCGTCCGCGAGGGGGCCGGAGGTGCGGGGCGGTGCGGGGTCGTCGAGTGCTGCGGGACGGGATGCCGACGTCGCTTCGAGGGTCCGCGATGCGTCGAGCCGGGGTGACATGTCGTCCTCCATGGTGTCCAGGCAATGAGGCTGCCGGTGCCGTGCGGTGCTGCGGTCTGCGGGCGCCTCCGAGGCCGGTCGTGTCGAGTGCGGTCCCTCCTACCCCTACCCGCTTGGTTGAATCCCTGGCAAATTCGCCAGCGCGTCATATGTACCTTTTGTTGGGGTTGTTCGAGTACCCCTGCGCCCGCGGACCGCGTAGGGTTCCAGGAGCGTCACCCCTCAGACAGACCCCCATCCCCGAGGGCCCGCCCGCAGCCGCGGACGGCCCGAAAGTGAGAAACGGCATGGACCGCGGGACGGTCGGCAGCACCCACCGAAAACGCCTCCGGGTGGACGTGCGCCAGCACGGGACGAGTGCCGTCGTGACCCCGGCGGGTGAACTCGACCACCACACCGCCGAGCTGCTCCAGGACCCCCTCGACGCCTTCCTCGACCAAGGCACCGCCCGCCTCGTGATCGACTGCTCCCGGCTGGAGTTCTGCGACTCGACGGGGCTGAACGTCCTGCTCGGGGCGCGCCTGCGGGCCGAGGCCGCGGGCGGCGCGGTGCATCTGACCGGGATGCTCCCGGTGGTGGCACGGGTCTTCGAGATCACCGGCGCCGACGCGGTGTTCACGGTCCACGACACCCTGGACGAGGCCCTCGACTGACAGTGCGTCACCCCCGGCGCGGCGGGTCGGCGGGCCGGGGCGCGATGTGCTCTTCACCTCACCGTCACGAATTTGCCCGAGTCACCTGCGCCGCGGGCCATGTCGCGGGGAGAATTGGGTGTTCCCACGGATGCGCCGGGCAGAAGACCCTTCGGTCCGGCACGACGGAGGGCGGGGCGGCGGCAGCACCGGCGACCCCGCTCGGCACGCCCGTCCCGTGGTGACGAGGAAATCGAACATGTTGCAACTGGTCAACCGGTGAATCGGTGAGGTGAACCGCTGATGAGCACGCTCTGCCATGGAGGGGGGAGGCCCTTCTGTCTGCCTGGTGAAGTGAGGTCTCGGCGGAGTTACGCAGCCGTAGGTTTTCG
>NZ_JBEOWM010000072.1:0-24854 GCF_040296045.1 Streptomyces sp. NPDC002490
TGGCGGCGCGGGCCCGTCGGGCGGCCCCCGGGGGGGGGGGCGCCCCCCGACGCCGTGTCGGTGGGTCCTAGGCGGGGACGTGACCCTCGGCGTAGCCGGCGGCGTAGGCCCCGGTCGGGGGGACGACGGTGATGACGTCGATCAGCACGCCGTCCGGGGCCTCGACGATGAAGTGGCGCTGGCCGAACTCCTCGGTGCGCAGGGGCAGGAGTTCGACGAGTCCGGCGACGTCGACCAGTCGGCGGTGCTCCGCGTCGACGTCGTCCACCTCGAAGTTGAGCAGGAGGCAACCGTCGAGCGGGGCCCGGTGGCCTTCGGGGACGCTGGGGTGGGTGGGGTCCAGGAGGGCGAGTTCGTAGTGCGGGGCGTCGGGGCGGTGCAGGCTGACGTACCAGTCGGCCTCGAAGCTGATCGCGAACCCCAGGTGGCGGGTGTAGAAGTCGCGGGCCGCGGCGAGGTCCCGGGTGCCGATCACCGGGTAGAAGCCGCCGAGTCTGCTGGTCATCGCGGAAACCTTTCGTCGCGGGGAGGGCTGCACCCGGGTTCACATACCCTGAGTATGCGAACCTGGGGATTAGCATACCCCGGGTACGCGAAATCGAGGGAAGGGGCCGGGGATGGCGGTCAGCCGGGCCGAACAGCGGGCGATGACGCGGCGGGCGCTGCTGACGGAGGGGCGGCGCCGGTTCGCCGCGGACGGGTACCACGCGGTGGTGCTGGCCGAGGTCGCCGAATCGGTCGGCGTCACCAAGGGCGCCGCCTACCACCACTTCGCCAGCAAGGCGGGGCTGTTCCGGGCCGTGGTCGCCGAGGTGCAAGGGGAACTCGGCGAGGCGGTGGCGACCGCCGCCGAGGCGCACGACGACCCCTGGGAGCAGCTGCGGGCCGGCTGCCGGGCCTTCCTCACCGCGGGCGGGGACCCCGCGGTGCGGCGCATCGTGCTGGTGGACGCCCCGACCGTGCTGGGCTGGGACGAGTGGCGGGCCATGGACGAGGACTCCTCCGCCCGCCACCTGGCCGAGGCCCTGCACGGGCTGATCGCCGCCGGCGTCCTGCCCGAACAGCCGGTGGAGCCGCTGGCCCGACTGCTGTCCGGCGCCATGAACGAGGCCGCGCTCTGGCTGGCGCGCACCGAGGAACCCGGCGCCCTCGACGCCACCGCCCGGGCGCTGGACCGGCTGTTGGACGGCCTGCGCGCCTGAGCGGGCTGCCGCGCGGGCCGTCCCGTCCGGAGCGTGCCGCCGGTCACGGGCGATGGCACGCCCCGGACGGGAACCCGCCCTCAGCTGCGGCGGCGCAGGGAGATGAGGACGGCCTCGTTCTCGTCGCGGGTGATGAAGAGGCCGTGTCCCTTCAGGTCCATGGCGATGGGCACCTCGGTCCCGGGATCGAGGGGTTCGGGCGAACCGGCGGGGGCGGTGAGGTCGAGTCGGACGAGGGTGGAGGTCTCGGTGTCGGCGGATCGCTCGACGGCACCGTAGGCGGCGCCCCGGTCGTCGACGGAGGCGACCAGCACCGTCTTGCGGTTGCCGTCGCCGGCCAGGCAGAGGCCCTTCTTGCGCTCCAGGTCGAAGGTCACCGGTCCGGCGAACAGGAAGCGTCCGTTGAGCGAGGTGCCGACCCCCGAGTCCCGCTTGCCGCGAGCGGACTGCGGCACCTCGTTCGCACAGCGCATGCTGGCCAGCAACTGCCCGGTGCGCATGTCGTGGACGGACCACACCGGGTGGGCGGCCTCGCCCTCGGCGAAGGGCTTGGGCCTCCAGGCGGCGAGCACCCGGCCGTCGGTGGTGCCGTAGACGAGACCGTTGGGGCTCCAGCCGGAGGTCTTGGGGGCGCCGGGAGGAATGACGGCGTCGCTGTGCCAGCGACCGGCCAGGCCGAACCCGCCGCCGTCGACGGTGACCAGCGGCGTCCCGTCGGCCACGCCCACGACCCGGCCCCCGACGCAGCTCAACTGCTCCGCGCACTCCGGCAGGAGCGTGTCGGAGTCCTCGTGAACGGTGACCTTGCCGCTCACCAGGTCGACCACGGCGGTCGAGGACGGGAACGGGCCGTCGTCGCCCCAGCTCACGAGCAGTCGTCCGTCCTGGCCCCCGTGGAGGTCGAATTCGCCCGGCGAGGCGGAGAGGGGGACGTCGATCTCCCGCAACGGTTTCACCCCCGTGCCCCGGGCATCGGCCGGATAGACGGCCAGCCGCAGGATTTCGGTCCCCTCGTGCAGTTCGTCCTTGCCGCGGAGGCCGTGGGCCCAGGCGACGAAGTGGTCGCTCCCGTCGATCTCGACCGTGCTCAGGCCGGGGATCTCGACCCGGGCGTCGTCGCTTTCGGGGCCGCCCTCGGCGCCCTCGACCGGGGTGGGAGGCTGCCACGCGGCCGAGGTCCACCGCACCTTCCCGTCGGCCGCGTCGCGCACCCGGACGGTGTAGCCGTCGGACGACGCCTGCATCGCGCCCACTTGGTCCTCGGTGACCTCGGCGGGGATGGTGAAGACCGACCTGGGGACCCACGCGAGCGTCTCGTCCCACCCCTGCGCGGACCGGTACCCGGGGGGCACGTCCAGCGGCGCGGCCTTCTTCACCGCAGATGGCTTCCGCTCCCCCGGGCCCTCGCTCCCGCCCTTGCCCGACCCGTCGCCGGACCCACCGCAGCCGGCCAGCAGCACGACCGCTGCCAGTGCTCCCGCTCCGACCCCAACTCCCCCGCGCATACTGCTCCTCGGTCTGGCGCGCCCGTACGCACGCCAGTGGTCGCCGCACGGGTCCCGCTCGACCTCGACGCTACCAGCCGTAACTTTCGACACCGGTGGGCCGACGCCGCACGGAAGGCGGGTCCGCGGACCCGCACCGTCGCCCCCGGGACTCAGTCGCAACAGGCCGGTTCGACGCCCCGGGGCAGGCGGTCGGCGGTGAACACCGTGCGGGTCGGCTCGTGGCCCCCGAGCACGGCCACCGCGAGCAGCACCGCGCCCGCGGTCCACGCCGTGCGCTCCTCCGGCCAGACCGCCCGGTCCTCGTAGACGTAACCGGTCCAGTACAACCCGCTGGCGTCGTCGCGCAGATGACGCATCGCCACCAGCACCTCCCGGGCCCGCTCCGGGTCACCGGCCACCCACAGCGCGAGGGCGAGTTCGGCGGACTCCCCACCGGTCACCCAGGGGTTGGGGGCCACGCACCGCACCCCCAGCCCGGGCACCACGAAGCGCTCCCAGCCGGCCGCGAGCCGCTGCCGGGCCGCCCCGCCCGTCACCGCGCCGGCCAGCACCGGGTAGTACCAGTCCATCGAGTAGCGGGACTTGTCGAGGAAGCGTTCGGGGTGGCGCCGGATGGCGTGGCGCAGCGCACCGACCGCGAGTTCCCAGTCCGGCCGGGGGTCACCGAGGTGGTCGGCGAGCGCCAGGGCGCAGCCGAGCGCCTGATGGATGGAGGAACTGCCGGTGAGCAGGGCCTCGGTGACGGGCGTGCCGTCCGCCCCGCGGCGCCAGCCGATCTGCCCGCCGGGCTGCTGGAGGGCGAGCACGAAATCGACCGCCGCCCGGACGGTGGGCCACATCCGGTCGGCGAACGCCTCGTCGCCGGTGGCCAGGTAGTGGTGCCAGACGCCGACCGCCACGTAGGCGCAGAAGTTGGTCTCCCGGGTGCGGTCGGTGATGCGCTCCGGGTCCCCGTCCGCATAGGCCGCGTACCAGGAGCCGTCCGGGTTCTGGTGGTCGGCGAGCCAGTCGTAGGCGCGGGCCGCCGCCTCGTGCTCCCCCGCCGTGTCCAGCGCCATCGCCGCTTCGGTGTGGTCCCAGGGGTCGAGGTGGTGGCCGCGGAACCAGGGGATGGCCCCGTCCGGCCGTTGCAGGGCACGCACCGCGCGGACGGTGGCGGCGGCCTGGGCCGCGGTGAGCACCCCGGGCAGGACCAGGTGGTGGGTACGGGGGGTGGTCACCGGGCGCCCACGGGCGGCAGCTGCGGTTTGGTCGCGTAGGCCACGAAGCTCTTGCCGAGCAGCGGATTGAGGGCGCGTTCGGCGGCGCGGGTGGCCAGCGGCTTCTTCATGATGTCCCAGACCAGCAGCTTGTGGTAAGCCCGCACCGGCAGCACCCGGTCGTTGTCGACGCCGAAGGCGCACTTGAGCCACCAGTAGGGCGCGTGCAGGGCGTGCGCATGGTGGCTGCCGTAGGGGCGCAGTCCCGCCTCGCGCAGCCGGGCCAGCAGTTCGTCCGCCCGGTAGATGCGGATGTGGCCGCCCTCCACCTCGTGGTAGGCGTCGCTGAGCGCCCAACAGATCCGCTCCGGCCCGTAGCGCGGGACGGTGACCGCGATCCGGCCGCCGGGGCGCAGCACCCGCACCATCTCGGCGAGCAGGCCCTTGTCGTCGGGGACGTGTTCCATCACCTCGGAGACGATGACCACGTCGAAGGAGGCGTCCGGGAAGGGCAGGGCCAGGGCGTCGCCCTCCAGGGCGGTGGCGGTGGCGCCGGCGGGTGCCTCCCCGGCCTCCCGCATCGCCGCGAACCACTTGGCGACCTCGCGCACCTCCTCGCCGTTGCGGTCGAGCGCGACGACCCGGGCGCCGCGCCGGTAGCACTCGAAGGCGTGGCGGCCGGCGCCGCAGCCGAGGTCCAGGACCCGGTCACCGGGGGCGAGCGGGAAGCGGGTGAAGTCGACGGTCAGCATCAGCGGTTGCCCCCCACGGGTGCGGTCGTGCCCCGACCGGCACGACCGGCCGGGGCCTGGGCGCGGTCGAGGGCCGCGCGGTAGTGCCGGACGGTTTCCTCGGCGGCCTTCGCCCAGGTGAACCGGGCGAGCACCCGCTCCCGGCCGGCCGCGCCGAGCCGGGCCCGCAGGTCGGCGTCGCCGAGCAGCCGTCCGAGGGCCGCGGCGAGGGCCCCGGCGTCCGCCGGCGGCACCGCGAGGCAGGTCTCGCCGTCGGGGCCGGCGACCTCGGGGATGGCTCCGCCGGTGGTGGCGACGAGCGGGGTTCCGGTGGCCATGGCCTCCGCGGCGGGCAGCGAGAACCCCTCGTACAGCGAGGGCACGCAGGCGATGCGCGCGGAACGGATCAGGTCCACCAGTGCGGTGTCGCTGACGCCCTTGACGAACTCCACCGCCCCGTCGAGCCCGTGCCGGGCGATCGCCCGGGCCACCGGCCCGTCCTCGGCACGCCGGCCCACCACCACCAGGTGCGCACCGGGGTGGCGGGTCCGCACCACGGCGAGCGCCTCCACCAGGTGCACCAGGCCCTTCAGGGGGACGTCGGCGCTGGCGGTGGTGACGATCCGGCCGGGCACCTCGGCGACGGAGGGGTCGGGGGCGAACAGTTCGGCGTCGGCGCCGATGGGGACGACGTGGACCCGGTCGGGGCGCACCCCGAGGTGGTCGACGATCTCCCGGCGGGAGCTGCCGGAGACGGTGAGCACCGTCGGCAACCGGCGGGCCACCCGCTTCTGCATCCGGGTGAAGGCGTACCAACGGCGCAGCGAGACCCGCCGCTTCCAGTCCGCCGCGGCGTCGAGTTCGACCTGCCGGTCCACGGTGACGGGATGGTGCACCGTGGTGACCAGCGGCGCCCCCAGGTCGCCCAACTGTCCGTAGCCGAGGGTCTGGTTGTCGTGGATGACGTCGAACTCGCCGCGGCGTCCGCGCAGGTGCCGGCGGGCCCGCAGGGAGAAGGTGAGCGGCTCGGGGAAGCCGCCGGCGCGCATGGTGGCGAACTCCAGCCGGTCGACCCAGTCGCGGTACTCGTCCCGGGCGGGGGTGCGGAACGGGTCGGGCTCCCGGTAGAGGTCCAGGCTCGGCAGTGCGGTGAACCGCAGCCCGTCCAGCCCCGGGCCGCCGTCCAGGACGGGATAGGGCTGGGCGCCGATCACCTCGACGGAGTGCCCGAGGCGCACCAGTTCCCGGGACAGGTGCCGGACGTAGACGCCCTGGCCGCCGCAGTGGGGGTTCCCCTTGTAGGTGAGCAACGCGATCCGCAGCGGACGGTCCCCGATCGGCCCGCCGCCCCGCGCGTCCTCCGGCCGAGGACGGGCCTCCATGGCCTCAGCGGTCACTCGGTGGCCCCCTTCTCGTGGCGGTACGCCCGCGACCCCACGCACGGCGGCGAACGGGGAACACGTTCCTGGTCGGGCGATCAAGAAGGCCGAATCTACCGGCTGGTAGCCCCGCGCGGCCGAGCGGCCCCGGTGATTCGCGCCACGCGCCGGCGGCGAGCGGTCAGGGACGGGCCCGGGCGGGCACCAGACGGCTGGTGAACCCCGCGCGGCACAGCCGCTCGTACGCCCTCAGGACGTCCTCGGGCACGTCCTGCTCGATCATGAATCCCTGCCGCGGGTAGACCATCAGCCGCTGGAGCGCGCCGACGAGCATGTCGATCACGAGTCGGCCGTCACCGATGCCGTCGACGTACTCGGGCAGTTCCAGGGGCGCCGAGGTGCACACGAACTCGACACCGGGCCACAGCTTCCTGGCCGTCGCGTACGCCCGGCGCTGCTCGTAGGGCTTGGAGACCAGCAGCACCGACGAGACCTCCACGCCCTCGGCCGCCAGGAGTTCCCGGGAGTACCTGATGTTCTGCCCGGTGTTGGTGGCCTCGGGCTCCACGCGCACCGCGTCCTCCGGCACCCCGAGAGCGAGCGCGTGCTCCCGGTAGGCGACGGCCTCCCCCTCCGGGAAACGGGCGCGGGTCGTCGGGCTGTTGGCCCCGGTGAACACGATCAGCGGCACCAGGCCCGCCCCGAACGCCTCGGCCGCCGTGGTGGCGACGCTCAGGTCGTGGCTGCCGAGACCGACGGCGACCGAACAGGGCTTCGGGACGTGGTGCATTTGGTGGTGGTCCCAGACGATGCGCGCGTCCTGCCATGCCTGGACTGGGATCACTGGTTCCGCCCCCTCTTGCGCGAGGCGCAGCCTCGGCGTCGTCGTCGTCCGAACTCGTGAGGGCCACGTCCTGAACGGCCCGGGCCCTCACGCATCCGGAAGTGCGGTCCAGGTGGTCTTCTCGTCCATGGTTCTCCGCCCTTCCTCTCAGCCCGCACCGTATGGCGGGCGAACGCGGGTGGGAACGGACACGGACCGGATTTACCCCTGCGGGCGACACACAGGTCCGGCCGCACCCGCGTAGTCACGCCGCTCGGATGCCCCCTAGTGGTCCGTCCGGCCCCTGACTAGGCTGCCGTGCATGTCTGACTGTGTGCAGGTGTCCACCGCCACGGCAACCAAGGACGAGGCGGTCGCCCTCGCCGGCCCGGCGGTCCAGCAGAAGCTGGCCGCCGGAGCCCAGGTCATCGGACCTGTGACCAGCCTCTTCTGGCACCTGGACGAGTACGGGACCGGGGAGGAGTGGCAGATCCTCTTCAAGACCACGGCTGAGCGCTACCCCGAACTGAAGAGCTACCTCCTCGAAGCCCACCCATGGGACAACCCCGAGTTGTGTGCCGTCCCGATCACGGGCGCTGCCCGATGCGAGCAGTGGATTCGCGATGCTGTCGCCAGGCAGGCCGACTAGTTGCTAGTGCGGTCAAGGAGAGTCCGCACCTCGGAAAGACTGGTGTGCCGGCTCAACTTGTCGAGTAGCGGACGGATGCGGTGCATCGGGCGGACCGATGCCACCCCCACGGACAGGTCAAACGCTCGGGTGGTGGTGACGGCCGCCTGCTCGACCTCGCCCGCCTCGAAGTACGCCTCGGCGAGCCAGGACAGGTAGAGAGCCTTGTCACCCGCATGTGTGTCGGGGTATCTGCTGAGCGCGTTGGTGAGTGCCGGGACAGCGCGCAGAGGACGGCGAAGTTCCGTCCAGCAACGGCCACTCATGATGCCGATTTCCGTGTGGTCCACCCAACTCGACCAGTCGGGCTGCGACTCTCCCGCTTGAGCCCCGTCAAGGGCGGTGCGCGCTGTTTCCAGCGCAGCCTCTGTGGCTGCCGCTTGACCGTCGACCGCCAAGGCCCAGGCGAGCCTCTCATGAAGAAGCGCGCGAACGGTGGCCGGCGTGCGCGCCGTGATGGTGGTGCAGGACCCTCGGGCGAACGCAACCGCCGTGCGTCGGTCGAGTGTGGTGTAGGCGAGAAAAGCCAGGCTGTTCCCGTGGAGATCGGAATGGCCCGCGTCCTTGGCGTAGGCGCGGGACTCTTCGTACAGTCCCGTGGCCTCCTTGAGGTGGCCGCCATCGAAGGCTGCCCAACCTGCCTGTTGTGTTTGCTCGGCCAGGAGTGCTGTGAGTCGACAACGAACGGTGTCGGTGAAGGAGCCGCGGCGCAGAATCGACTTCGTACGCTGCACCTCACCGAGGTAGACGCGATAGGTGTCTCCCCCACCGAGGACGTCGTCGAGACGCCGAAGCCGAGCAGCGCGGGCCTCCAGACGACGCACGTACGACTCGGTGACTCGATCCGGCGGGTTCTCGTGCTGAAGGGCGGCGGGGAGAGCTGATGCCAGACCTGTGGCAGTCGCAGCCTGAACTATGGTGCGCCGGAGCATATCCCCACCCCCGATGTCAGACGGTCCGGCAGGAACGCGCGTTGCCTCCCACGGCCGGGAAGCGAGACCCACCATGTGTCCGGGGACGCGCAGAGCATCTGCGATCTGCACGATCTTCTCGAAGCTCGCAACCTTCCCTCGGCCACGTGCCAAGGTCCCGACGCGCTCGGGTTTGATGTCGCATTCTGCGGCGATCTTCGAGTAGCTGATGCCAGCCCTTTCCCTCGCAAGCCGGAACACCGTTCCGAAGACGTGGTTGGACAAGGCTTGCCGCGTCTCCTCGTCATCGAGGAGTTCAGGCGGCAACGCCGTGGATGGCTGACGGAACATCAGGTCTCTTCCTGCCTACCCAAGCCTGTGCCCCGGTTCTCCAAGAGGCATACCCATCATGGGGATAGCCCTCATGAGGATGTGCAGCTTCCGGCCGGATTCCACCCTTGTGCGTCAAGGCTTCGAGCGCAGTGCCGTCTGCGCCGGGGCATGGACCCGCTGACCGGGAGCCGACATGCTCGATCCGATCGACCTGCCAACCGACCAACATGAGGAGCGCCAGAAGCTGGCCGCCCGCCTCGCCGACCCCGCCCTCCTGGACGACGCCCTCGGCATCCACCTGGGCGATCAGGAGCAGGGGTGGCCCCGAACCCCCTGGTCCGGTCTGGCGGTGCCGGTAGGCGGACCGAGGGTCTGCGGATACGTGAACGTGCCCCGTGACCGCACCCTCGCCGTGCTCTCGGCCTTGGAGCGCGCGCACGCCTCCTCCGGCGGCTTCCCCGAGGTGCGGGTGCACCGGCCGGCCAGTAGCCACACCCTGGAGGCCCCCACCACCCGCGTCGAGTGGGGCGCCGAGCCCGCCTGCGACCCGCGGGCGCGCGGCGTGATGCTCGGCTACCACCCGGCCGGCGTCGAGCAGTTCGCGGCCGGGGTGGCCGCGGGGGTCGAGGGCTCGTGAGGCAGCGGATGTACGTCCAGCCCACGGACCTCGTCGCACGGTGGCTCTTGAGCGCGGCCGAGAGTCCCGCCGTCGCCGTGGAGGAGTGGCGGTCCCGCGATGTGGCGCTCCTCGCCTGCGGCAGGGCCTTCGACGCCGTCCGGGTGCCCTGTGACCTCGTCCGCCTGGCGACGCGGGCCACCGACGACACCCGGGCCGGGGCCCTCATGCACCGGGCCCTCGGCGGCGGTCCGGTCTTCCTGGACCGGGTCGCCCGACAGGTCTACGCACTGACCGCGTGCGGGGCCTGGCCGGCCGCCCGACTCCCCCGGGTGGAGCACCTGGGTCAGGGCTGCTACCTGGGGGTGCCGCGGATCGACCGCACCGCCCCGGCCGGGCGCGCCCACTGGTGCGGCCCTCCGGCCCGCTGCGCCTGCCCGACGCGGCCGCTGCACGCCCTGATCGCCCTCGGCCTGGAACGGCTCGGCCAGGCGGAGGCGAACGCGTGACCGGGGCCGGGACGCAGGTCGGCACGGACCCGATGATCGCGGAGCGCCGATGAGGCCCGGGGCCGAGCAGGCCCTGTGCGTCGTCACCGTGACCGCGATGGTGGTCGTCCTGGCGTTCGCCGTCGCCCGCTGAACTCCGTCCGGGCGGGCCGACCGGGACGGCTGAGCGCCCGGTCGGCCCGCCCGGGCCGGTTCAGCCGGACCAGTCCACCGGCAGGTGGATCATCTTGTGCTCGAAGTAGGCGGCGTACCCCTCGGGGCCGAACTCCCGCCCCAGGCCGGAGTTCTTGTAGCCGCCGAACGGGCCGAGCACGTCGACGCCGAAGGTGTTCACCGAGTAGGTGCCGGTGCGCACCCGGCGCGCCACGTCGAGCCCGCGCTCCGGGTCCTCGGTCCACACGCTGCCGGAGAGGCCGTACTCGGAGTCGTTGGCGATCCGCACCGCCTCCTCCTCGTCCCGGTAGGGGAGCAGGCAGACCACCGGGCCGAAGATCTCCTCCCGGGCCACCCGCATGGAGTTGTCGACGTTGCCGAAGAGGGTGGCCTCCACGTACCAGCCCCGGTCGAGGCCGTCCGGGGTGCCGCCGCCCACCAGGACCTGAGCCCCCTCCTCGCGGCCGAGCCGGATGTAGTCGAGGGAGCGCCGCTGCTGGCGTTCGGCGACCAGTGGGCCGAGTTCGGTGGCGGGGTCGAGGGGGTCGCCCGCCTTCAGGGAGCCGGCCGCGGCGGCGAAGGCGTCGGCGAACTCGTCGTGCCGGGACTGGGGGACCAGGATGCGGGTCTGGGCCACGCACGCCTGGCCGTTGAGGAGGTAGGCGAAGGGCGTGATGCCGGCGACGGCGGTGTCCGCGTCGGCGTCCGGGAGGACCACCGCCGCCGACTTGCCGCCCAGTTCCAGGGTGACCCGGGTGAGGTTGCGGGCGGCGACCTCCATCACCCGGCGGCCGGCGGCCGCGGAGCCGGTGAAGGACACCTTGTCCACGTCGGGGTGGCCCACCAGGTGCTCGCTGACCTCGCGGTCGGCGCACAGGATCGACAGCACGCCCTCGGGCAGGCCCGCGTCGGCGACCGCCTCCGCGAGGAGGTACGCGTCCAGCGGGGTCTCCGGGGAGGTCTTCAGGACCACCGGGCAGCCGGCGAGCAGGGCCGGCGCCAGTTTGGCCGCGGCGGTGAACTGGGGGACGTTCCAGGGCACGATCGCCGCCACCACGCCGACCGGCTCCCGGCGCACCAGCAGCTTGCCCAAGGCGCCCTCCCGGGGCTCCTCGTAGACGAAGTCGCGGGCCACGGACATCGCCGCGTCCCACACGGCCAGCGCGCCGAGCGCCTGCATCCGCAGGCTGGACGTGTACGGGGTGCCGTTCTGGGCGGTGATGAGCCGCGCTATCTCCTCGTGGCGGGCGGCGAGGCCGTCCCTGATCCGGCCCACCGCGGCCAGCCGTTCGGTCAGGCCCATCCGTGGCCAGGGCCCGTGGTCGAAGGCGTGGCGCGCGAGGGCGACCGCCCGGTCCACGTCGGCGCGCGAGGCGCTCGGCACCCGGGCGAACACCTCCCCGGTGTGCGGGGACACCACTTCTATGACCTCGGCGCCGAGGGGCTCGGTCATCGTCCCGCCGATGAACAGCTTTCCGTGCTCCACCTGGTCGGTCATGCCTGGAACCGCCTCCCCGCGGTGCCCTGCCGGGCCCGCCTTCGGGTGATACGCGTTCGCGATGCACACACCAGGTCAGGTGTTCCCCGCGACACAGCACGCCAACCGACCCAAAGGGGGCAGCGCGGGCGCGGGGCGGCTCACTCCGGGGCGGGCTCCGCTTCGGTGCGACGGGCGTGCCACTCGCGGGCGATCTCGTCCAGGTCGAAGGGTTTGAGGCCGAGCGGGGGGCCGGGGGGCGGTTTCAGCATCATGTCGAGGATCTTGGGGTTGACCTCGGCGACGATGCGGCGGGCCGCCGCCGCGGACGGCGCCGCCCAGGCGGCGGCGAGGGCGTCCTCGACCTCCTTGCGCAGGGCCAGGCTCGGCGGCAGGCTGCTCAGCCCCTCGCGGATCATCTTGCGCTTGATCCACCAGAGCTCGTCGTACGGCGTCTCCACGCCCTCGTCGAAGGGGCGTCCCGCGCCCTCCAGACCGGCGAACTCGCCGCGCTGCTGCGCATCGCGGATCTGCCGGTCGACCCATGACTCGAAACTCACTCCGGGCGGTTTCCGTTCGGTCATGTGGACATTGTCCCAGACGTCTCCCGTTGCGGCGGGGTGCTGTGCGACCCTCCCCCTGTCCGAACGAACGCCGGCAGAGCGGCGGAACGAAGGAGCGCAGGGGTGCTTGAGCTGACCATGGCGACGGTGTCGGAGGCGGACGCGGGTGCCACGGCGGGCATGCTGATGGCGGAGGCCGCGAGCGAGGCGGGCGCGTTGCTGCGGGTGGGGCGGGACCGGAGCACGTGCCGGCTGGCCACCCCCGCGGACTGGCTGTTCGTGTCCCGTGCCCATCTGGAGTTCCGCTGCGGTGCGGACGGCGCCTGGACGGTGTCCTGGCTGCGGGGGTCGCAGGTGGACCCGTCCTCCGAGGTGCGGCTCACGGTGGGCCGCGGCCCCTCGCAGCCCGTCCCGTACGGCGGCAGCGCGCCGCTGCCGCCGGGCTCGTCGGGGGAACTCGTGGTGCTGGACCGCACCGGGCCCCGCTCGGTGAACGTGGGCTTCTACCACGAGCCCTGAGCCCGCGGGAGGCGCCCGGGAGCGGAGCCCGGCGGGCCGGGGTCAGTCGGTGACGCGTGCCAGCAGGAAGCCGTCGTACCCCTTGGTCCCGACCGTCTGCACGGCGGTGGCGCTCAGCCGGGGGTGGGCGGCGACCCGGTCGACCAGGGCGCGGGTGCCGACCACGGCCGGGTCGGTGCTGTCCGCGTCGGTGACGGCACCGTCCCGGACGACGTTGTCGCAGACGATGACGGAACCGGGTCCGGTCAGCCGCACCGCCCAGTCGAGGTAGTGCGGGTTGTTGACCTTGTCCGCGTCGATGAAGACGAAGTCGAAGGGGGCGCCGCCCTCCTCCGCGAGCACCGGGAGCGCGTCGAGGGCCGGGCCGACGCGCACCTCCACCACCCCGTCCAGTCCTGCGCGGGCCAGGTTGCGGCGGGCCACCTCGGCGTGCGCGGCCTGGTACTCCAGGGTGATCAGCCGGCCGTCGGCGGGCAGCGCCCGGGCCAGCCAGATGGTGCTGTACCCGCCGAGCGTGCCGATCTCCAGGATGCGTCGGGCGCCCTGCATCCGGGCGAGCAGCTGGAGCAGTTTGCCCTGGTTCGGGGCGACCGCGATCTGCGGGAGCCCGGCCGCGTCGCTCTCCCGCAGCGCTGCCTCCAGTGCCTCGTCCGCGGGGGCCAACTCGGACGTGAAGTAGTCGTCGACGGCGTTCCACCGCTCCTGCTCGGCCATGTGCTCGAACTCCGTTCCCCTGGTGTTGCCGTGGTCACGCCACGTGGTCATCGGTGCGTCGAACTGAACCTATCCCGTGCCGTTCCGTCCGGGAACGGATCGTTCGCCCCGGCGCGCGTGCGGTGCGGTCCTCCGGTGGAGTGGTTCACGCACGCCCGCGCACGCCCTGGACGCGGCACCGGCGGGCGGTGCGGGGGACGGCCCGGGGCCGGAATCCGGGCGCCGCGGGGCGACCGGGAGGACGGGGCCGGCGCTCCGGGGACGTGACCGGCGTCTCCTTCCGCGTTCGGCGATGAGCCCCGACCGCACTATCGTCGTCCGGTCGAAGGGAGTGGGACTGTCAGGCGAAGAGGGGGGTTGCCTGCGTCCCCTCCCACGGGCGGTGCGAGCCTCTTGGGGGCGCCCCGTCGAACGGGACGCCCTTCAGCGGGTGTCGACGAGCACGAACGAACGCAGACGGACGAGCAAGCATCGACGAGCCGCTGGCGAGCACCGACGGGCGCAGCGGACGGAACGGGGCGGGAGGGCCGACACGGCGTGGCGAAGGCGGAGCACGGACCAGGGAGCGTCTTGGCGAGACCAGGGGGGTCGCCCGCGTCGGCGGTGGACCCCAGGACCGCGGCCGTCCGCGTCGGCCTGTGGTTGATGGCGGCGTTGCTGGCCGCCCGGCAGGTCACGGTGATACTGCGGCAACCGCCCGGTGAGCGCCTCACCGACCTGGAGACCTGGATCGGTCCGAGCGGGGTGCTGCACGCGCCCGGTTCGCTGTACGACTCCGACCAGTTCTCGGGCACCCCCTTCAACGGTCTGGTGCTGCGGCCCTTCGTCAGCTCCGCCGAGGAGGCGCTCGGCTGGGGCTGGACCTTCGGCACCCTGCTCCTGGTCGCGGTGCTCGCGGTGGTCGCCGCGCGCGCGGTGCCCCAGCCGGTGTCGCGGCGCACCGCGCTGCTCGCCGTCCCGGTGGCGATCTGTCTGCTGATGCTGTCGCTGCCGGTGCGCAACACCCTGCACCTGGGGCAGACCAGCATCATCCCGGTCCTGTTCGTGCTGCTGGGCTGCTTCGCGGTGCGGGGGGAACGGTCCAGCGGGGTGTTGATAGGGGTGGGGGCGGCGTTCCAGCCGACCGTGCTGCTGTTCGCGCCGCTGCTGTGGCTGACGGGGCGCAGGAGGGCGGCGGTGGCGACCGGCGCGACCTTCGCGGGGTGCACCGCCCTCGCCTGGGCGGCGCTGCCCGAGGACTCGTGGACGTACTGGGTCCGGGAGATCGTGGGCGCGGGGCTCTCGGTGAACCCCGACGAACTGGCCAACCAGTCGTTGCACGGCGCGCTGCTGCGGTTCGGGCTGAGCGGGCCGGCGGAGTGGGCGTTGTTCCTGGTGCTCGCCGCCGCCGTGGTCGTGGTCGGGGTGCGCCGGGCGGTGCGCTACGCGCGGGACGGGCAGCTGCTGCTGGCGGTGGCGGTCACCGGCTGCGTGGCGGTGGTGGTCTCGCCGACCGCCTGGCAGCACCAGTTGCTGTGGGTGCTGCTGGCCGTGGTCGGCCGGGTGGGCAGGCGGGCCGCGGACCGGCCGGTGTGGCCGGTCACCGTGGTGCTGGTGATGACGCTGCCCACCAAGATGCTGCTGCCGAACACGCTGGTGCTGCAACCGGTGCGGGAGAACGTCATCCTGATCACCGCGCTCGCCGCGGCCTGCTTCGTGCCGTTCCTCTCCCGCACCTCGCCGTTCTACGGCGCTCCGACGCCCACCCGGTACGCGGCGCCGGTGCCCGCCCGCTGGCGGTGGGTGCCGCTGGTGCCGTTCTGGCGACGGGTGCTGAGCCGGCCCAACCTGCTGCTGGAGTTGTTGCTGATCCGGGTGGGGTACTCGGCCTACTCCAAGGTGCGGTTGGCGGCGGCCTCCGGGCGGGACACCGCCGAGGCGCACGGGGAGCAGGTCCACTCGATCGAGAAGGCGCTGTTCCTCGACGTCGAGCACTGGCTCAACCACAAGGTGGTGGACACCCCGTGGTTGGAGGCGTTCTTCAACTTCTACTACACGTCGTTCCACTTCCCGGTGCCGTTGCTGGTGCTGGGCCTGCTGTACGTGCGGCGGCCGGTGGACTTCCGGTGGGCGCGCACCGCGCTGGGCTTCGCCACCGTGCTGGCCCTGATCGGGTTCTGGCTGTACCCGCTGGCGCCGCCGCGGCTGATGCCGGGCCTGGGGTTCGTGGACACCATCCACGGGGTGCAGGACTTCTCCAAGCCGGACTACGGCACGCTCACCGCGCTCACCAACCAGTACGCGGCGATGCCCTCGCTGCACTTCGGGTGGTCGCTGTGGTGCGGGGTGGTCATCGTGATCCTGGCACCGAAGGCGTGGCTGAAGGTGGTGGGGGCGCTGCACCCGGCGCTCACCGTGCTGGTGATCATCGGTACGGCCAACCACTGGGTGCTGGACATCGTCGGCGGTGCCGCGGTGGTGGCCGCGGGCTTCGGGCTCGGATACCTGTTCGCCGGCCCCCGGGCGCGGGGCGTCGGCGGTACGGACGATCCGGTGCGGATCCCCGGTCAGCACGGACCGCGGCAGGCCCTCAGCGGGGTGGGCGCGAGCGGGGCCGCCGAACCCTCCGGCCCGTCGTCCGGACCGAAGGACTGAACCGGTAGTGGTACCCGAGGGGCCCGGGTGGACGCGCTGCGAACGCGTCCACCCGGGCCCCGGTACGTGGTGGGTCAGGAGCAGTCCTGCGCCGGGCGGCTGCGCCAGGACGAGTCGATGCGGTAGGTGCCGGGCTCGGTCACGACGAGGCGGGTGTACTCCCCGTCCGGCTCCAGGCAGGCCCCTTCGGCCCGCAGCCACGGCGAGTACGCCACCCGGACGGTGGCGGCCCCGGCACGGTCCATCCGGACGCGGAGCCCGGTGGCGGTGGACTCCAGGACGGTGGCGGGGGCGGCGGCCAGCGGCACGGCGTCGCGCACCCGGTAGACGCTCCAGTGGGCGTCCCGCCACACGGGTTCCAGCCACTCGGGCTCGGAGCGCACCAGGGCGGCCTCCTCCTCGGCGGGGCCGTCCGGACGCCCGTCGTGCATCACCACCAGGCCGACCGCCCAGCGGTCCAGCCAGGCCCGGTAGGTGGTCTCGGAGAAGGTGCCGTCGTAGAAGAGCCGGCCGCGTTCCACGTCGAGCTGACGGTTCCAGCCGCGGGCGAGGTTGACGTGCGGGGCGAAGGCGGTGGCCTCGCGGTGGTTGCGGGCGGGCACCACCTCGACCCGGGTGCGGTCCGCGCCCAGTCGGTCCAGGGCGGCGATGACGTCGTCGGTGTTCGCCGCCCAGGCCGGCACCGTGGTGGAGATGTACAGGTCGTGCACGGTCTTGGGGGTGAGCCAGGCCAGCGACAGCACCAGCGCCACCGCGAGGCCGGCCCGTCGCGCGCGGGCCTGTCCGGGCACCAGCAGCGCCGCGAGCAGCACCGCCGGGGCGGCCAGCAGGGCGAGCCGCTCCACGTTGGTGCCGATCGGCGAGGAGATCAGGTACGTGAGGACGATCCCCACCGCGTAGATCGCCGCGGAGAGCCGCACCAGGCGCCAGGCGCGGGGCGCGGCGACGGCCACCACCAGCGCGAACACAGCGGGCTCCAGGATGCGGTGGACGGGCATGGGCTGCTCGCCCTTGAACGGGAACAGCACCGTGGTGAGGGCGACGACCAGGGCCGGGGGCCCCATCAGCGCCAGGGCCCGGCCCCAGTCCCGCAGCAGGAACCAGGCGCCGCCCGCGACCACCAGGAAGAGTCCGGAGACCGGGCTGGCGGCGGTGGACAGGGCGGCCAGCAGTCCGGCCGCCCAGAGCCTGCGGTGCCGTCCGGTCAGCACCAGCAGGGCGCCGATGCCGAAGGCGACGCCGAAGGCGAAGGTGGTGCGGCCGGAGGCGACGTTGGACCACAGGGCGACCGCGAGCAGCACGGCGGGCGGCAGCGGGCGGCGGAACCCGGTGCGCTCGACGAGGAGGGCCCCCAGCCAGGTGGCGGCGATCCCGGAGAGCACCGTGACGGTCCGCACGCCGAGGGCCGTCATCAGGTACGGGGACAGCAGGCTGTAGTTCGGCACGTGCATGCCGCCGTACCAGGACAGGTTGTAGGGGGTGCCGGGGTGGGCGGCGCCGAACGCGGTCCACGCCTCCTGGGCCGCGAGGTCGCCGCCGCCGGTGCCGAGGAAGAGCCACCACACCGCGTAGACGGGCAGCGCGGGGAGGGTGACGAGCAGGGGCAGCCGGTGGCGCCGGGCGAAGCCGCGCGCCCCGCCCGAGGGGCGGGGCGGGACCGGGGGGTCGAGGGGGCGCGCGGGGCGGGGAACCGTTCCCGGGGCGTGCCGCGGCGGAGCCTGGGCCGGGTCCGAGCGGGCAGCGGCGGGGGGTGACGGCTCGGCGACCACGGTGTCCAATTCTTCGCGGGGGCCCGCAGGGGCCTCGGGGCAGGCTTCCGTCAGCCTAGACGCGGGGCGCGGGCGGAACGTTCACGGCCCCTCCGGTTCCGCACGGGCCCGGGCGCACGTCGAGAGCGGCGGCACCCGGGTGGGTGCCGCCGCTCTCGGTGGTCTCGGCTGCGGGGCCGGCTCAGTACCAGCCGTTGGACTTCCAGAAGTCCCAGGCGCCGACGGGGCTGCCGTAGCGGTCCTCCATGTAGTCGATGCCCCACTTGATCTGGGTCTCGGCGTTGGTGCGCCAGTCCGTGCCGTGGGTCGACATCTTGGAGCCGGGCAGGGCCTGGACGAGTCCGTAGGCGCCGGAGGAGGAGTTCTGCGCCGTGACGTCCCAGTTGGACTCACGGGTGACGATCTTCTCGAAGGCGGTGTACTGCGCGTCGTTGGGCAGCAACTTCTTCGCGATCGCCTTCGCGGACGTCGCCTTGGCCTGGGCGGTGACCGGGGCGGCCTGCGCGGTCGCGGCCTGGGCCGGCGCGGCGGCGAGCACCATGCCGGTCGTGGCGGCGGCCACGGCGGCACCGGTCAGGGCCTTCTTGGCGGAGAGACGACGGAGCAGCGAGGTGGAGGCGAAGGAGATGGACACTGCGGACCTTCCGGTCGGGAACGAGGGCGGTCGTTCGCGTCTCCGGGCCGGCGGTGTGCCGGCGCTCCCCGGACGGGGCGGGAACGCGAGGGCGCCGCGGCCCGGGTGGGCTCGTGGCGCCGTGCGACTCGGTCCAGAGAAACAGGTCCGGGAACGTCCCGCAATCACCCCTTTTACTAGTGGGAGTCGCATCCGCCCGCCTCGGCCCCGATGTGATCTGGCTCTCAACCCGCAGGTCAGCACCCCGTTCTGTGCGTACACGACAAGTAAGTGGATCTACGACCCCGGTTAGGAGGGGCCCCCGCTCCTGTGGCACGCCTCACCGCGGGGCCTGCGCGACGCTCACGGTCCGCGTTCGGCGTCGTACGGTGCGGCACCGGACGGTGTGACCGGTGCCGCACCGTCGGGACCGGTAGGGGCGGCGAACGCCGGCCGGGTGTCGAAGGCCGCCCGCCGGGTCGCCCGTCGGAGGGCCTTCAGCAGGGTGCCGCCCAGGGTCAGGGTGAGCACGGCGGTGAGCACCGCCCGGCCCAGGTCCCAGCCCAGCGAGGTGGCCAGGCAGTAGGCGAGGAACCGGACCAGGTTCTCCCCCACCGGATCGCCCGGGACGAACGCCACCGACGAGGTCAGCTCCCCCAGGAACGGCCAGCCCGCGAGGTTCATCACCGTGCCGTACGCGAACGCCGCCAGGAACCCGTAGCCGGCCAGCAGCAGCCGCTCCCCCGCCCCGCGCAGCCGCTCCGGCAGCAGCCCGGCGCCCAGGGTGAACCAGCCCATGGCCAGCATCTGGAACGGCAACCACGGCCCGACGCCCCCGGTGAGCAGTGCCGAGGCGAACATGGTCACCGCGCCCAGCACGAACCCGAACCCCGGTCCGAGGACCCGCCCGCTGAGCACCATCAGGAAGAACATGGGCTCCAGCCCCGCCGTCCCCGCCCCCAGCGGGCGCAGCGCCGCCCCGGTGGCGGCCAGCACGCCCAGCATCGCCACCGCCTTGGCGTCCAGCCCCGACTCGGCGAGCGTCGCCGCGGCCACCCCGACCAACAGCACCAGCAGCACCGCGAAGAGCCAGGGCGCGTCCTGGGCGTGCGCGTGCACCGCGGAGTCGGGCGCCGCCAGGAACGGCCAGCCGAAGGCGACCACGCCGACCGCGGCGACCAGTCCCAGGGCGACGGCCGACCGGCGGCCCACCCGTACGGCCCGCACCGGGCGTGCGCCGCTCATCGCAGCGCCTCCCGCACCTGGGCGACGGTGAGCCACGGCCCCTCGCCGAGCACCTTGGCCACCTGGGGCGCGAAGGCCGGCGAGCCCACCACCACCTCGGCGGCCGGACCGTCCGCGACCACCTCGCCGTCCGCGAGGATCAGCACCCGGTGCGCCAGTTCGGCGGCCAGCTCCACGTCATGGGTGGCCAGCACGATGGTGTGCCCCTCGGCGGCCAGCTCCCGCAGCACCCCCACCAACCGGGCCTTGGCCGCGTAGTCCAGGCCCCGGGTGGGTTCGTCCAGCAGCAGCAGCGGGGGGCGGGCGGTGAGCACCACGGCGAGGGCGAGCGCGAGGCGCTGGCCCTCGGAGAGGTCCCGCGGATGGGTGTCGTCGGCGATCCCCGGCAACAGGGCGGACACCAGCTCCCGACAGCGGCCGGGCGGGGCGCCCGCGTCCCGGTCGGCGGCAGCGCACTCCGCGGCCACCGTGTCCGCGTACAGCAGGTCGCGGGGCTCCTGGGGGACGAGGCCGACCCGGCGGATCAGATCGCGCGGCCGGGTGCGGTGCGGCTCCACCCCGCCCACCCGGACGGTGCCCCGGTCCGGCTCCACCAGGCCGACCAGCGCCGACAGCAGGGTGGACTTGCCGGCGCCGTTGCGGCCCATCAGGGCGACGGTGGCGCCGGGCCCGAGGCCCAGCCCGACCCCGCGCAGCGCCTCCACCGGTCCCCGACGGACCAGGAGCCCGGTCACCTCCGCCACCTGCGGGGCCCCCTGCGCCGGCTCGGACGCCGGCGCGGGCGGGGTGGCGGTGGCGAGGCGCTCCCGGAGCGGGGCGGCCCGGCGGCGGGCGTCCCGCACGCTCAGCGGGGGTGGCGACCAGCCCGCGAGCCGGGCGAGGTCGACCACCGGCGGACGCACCGGCGACTCGGCCATCACCGCGGCCGGCGGGCCCAGCACCGGGCGCCCGCCCGGGCCTGGCAGCAACAGGACCTGGTCGGCGTACTGCACCACCCGTTCGAGCCGGTGCTCGGCCATCAGCACCGTGGTGCCCAGGTCGTGCACCAGCCGCTGGAGGACGGCGAGCACCTCCTCGGCGGCGGCCGGGTCCAGTGCCGAGGTGGGCTCGTCGAGGACCAGCACAGCGGGGTGCGGGGTGAGCACCGATCCGATGGCGACGCGCTGGCGCTGCCCGCCGGAGAGGGTGGCCAGGGGGCGGTCCCGCAGTTCGGCCAGGCCCAGCAGGTCCAGCGTCTCCTCCACCCGACGCCGCATCACGTCCGGTGCCAGGCCCAGCGACTCCATGCCGTAGGCGAGTTCGTCCTCGACGGTGTCGGTGACGAAGTGGGCGAGCGGGTCCTGGCCCACGGTGCCCACCACGTCGGCCAGCTCGCGCGGCTTGTGGGTGCGGGTGTCCCGGCCGGCGACGGTGACCCGGCCGCGCAGGGTGCCGCCGGTGAAGTGCGGCACGAGTCCGCTGACCGCGCCGAGCAGGGTGGACTTGCCCGCCCCGGAGGGCCCGACCAGCAGCACCAGTTCGCCCTCGGGCACGGTGAGGTCGACGTCCGCGAGCGCGTCCCGCCCGGCGCCGTCGTACCGCACCGACACGTTCTCGAAGCGGATCACGAGCCGCTCGCCTCCTTCGCCACGTCCGTCACGTCCCTTCCGGCCGCGGTGTCCCCCGCGGCCCCCCGTCCCGGCGCGGTCCGCGGCGGGGCCGGGGCGACCAGGGCCGGCAGCAGCCCCAGCAGGATCGCCGCGGCCGGCCACAACGGCAGCTCCGGGGCGGTCAGCGGCACCACACCGGGGTGCAGGGCCTCGGCCGCCGCCCCGCCGAGCGTCCCCCAGCCGACCAGGGCCACCGCCACCGCCGCCCCCGAGCCGGCGACCAGCCAGGCGCGCGCGCCCCACCCGTCCGGGCGGTAACGGGTGCGCACGGTACGCCGGCCGCCGAGCCACAGTCCGCCCAGCGCGGCGGCCAGCCCCGCGGCCAGCACCGGGAGTGCGTACCCGGCGCCGTCCGCGCCGAGCAGGCCGTACGCGCCGGCGCACACGCCGAGCAGTCCGCCGAGCGTGAGCGCCGCGGTGAGCCGGCGGACCCGTACGGGAACGTCGGCGGTGCGCCCGTAGCCGCGGGCGTCCATCGCCGCCGCGAGGGCGACCGACCGCTCCAGCGCGCCCTCCAGGACCGGGAGCCCGACCTGGAGGACCCCGCGCAGCCCGCGGTCCGGCCGGCCCCGCAGCCGCCGGGCGGCCCGCAGCCGGCGCACATCGGCGATCAGGTTCGGGGCGAAGGTCATCGCGACCACCACGGCCACCCCGACCTCGTACAGCGCGCCCGGCAACGACTTCAGCAGCCGGGAGGGATTGGCGAGGGCGTTCGCCGCGCCCACGCAGAGCAGCAGGGCGGCCAGCCGCACCCCGTCGTACAGGGCGAACACCAACCCCTCCAGGGTGACCCGGCCGCCGATCCGCACCCCCTGCGCCCAGTCCGGCAGCGGCACTTCGGGCAGGGTGAACAGGACGTGCGTCCCGGGGATCGGCGAGCCCAGCAGCACCGCGAACACCAGCCGGACCCCGAGCACGACGAGCGCGATCTTCACGAAGGCGCCGTAGGCGCGGGCCCACGGGGCTTCGGTGCGGCGGGCGGCCACCACGTATCCGGCGACCGCGACCAACAGGCCGAGCAGCAGCGGATGGGTGGTCCGGGAGGCGGCGACGCCGAGCCCGAGGGCCCACACCCACCAGGCCCCGGGGTGCAGGGCGTTCGCCCGGGCGGCGGGCGGGGCGACCACTCGACGGGCCGCCCGGGCCGCCCGCGACGTTCGGGACGGCAGGGGCGACCGGTGCGGCGGGGTCGGCGGGAGCGACGGGGTCGGCGGGGGTACGGACACGGCGGACGCCCGTCAGCGCCGGCGCCGCAGGTGCCACACGGCAGCGGCGCCCAGCAGCAGGATGACGGCGGCCGCCGGGTACACCCCGACGGACGGGCCGCCCCCGGACTCCTCGGACGCCCGGGCCCCCTCGGGCGCGGTGGCGGCGGTGGTCGGGGAGTCGCCCGAGACCTGCTCCCCGCAGCCGGTGCGGGGATAGCCGTCGATGGCGCACAGCAGGGCGTTGGTGTCGTACCGCAGCGGCTTCGCCACGGCGGCCAGGGCCTCGGCGCTGCTGGCGTCGGAGGCGACCCGCGCGCAGGCGGTGCGCGGGGCGGGCGGGCGCTCGCCCGCGGGGGCGTCGGCGGCCACCCCGGGGTCGATGACCAGGGCGACCCGCTTGGTGTCGGGCCGGGGCGCGGTCTCCCCGCAGATCCCCTCGAAGTCGTGGGGGCCGCGCGGGGTGGCGGCCTCCGCGGAGCCCTCGCTCACCGAGAACCGGAAGCCCTGGACGTCACCGTCCCCGGGACGGGCCAGCGCCGGCCCCTGGGTGGCGTACGTCCAGCGCCCGTCCACGAGGTCCCAGAACGACCAGTAGCGGTACCCGGCGGCGTGCGCGGGAGGCGCGGTGAGCAGGCCCGTGAGGACCGTGACGAGGGCGAGGACGAGCGCCGGCAGCACCGCTGCGGCGCGTCCCGGCGCGGAGCCGGCGCGGTTCACCTGCGCCTCCGGGCCCGGAGGACGAGGAACCGGGCGGCCACGCCCGCGGCGGCCAGCCCCAGGGCCAGGAGGAGGCCGCTGAGGAGGTTCCACGAGAACCAGCCGTCGTCGGACTTCGCACCGTGCGGGTCCTCCCCGGCGGCCTCGGGCACGGAGGCCGGCTCGGGGCCGGTGGCGTTGAGTTGGGCGACCAGGTCGGTGGAGCCGAAGTCGCGGGGGTCGGCCCCGGCCGCGTGGGCGGTGAGGACGAGTTGGGCCCAGGCCGCGGGGCCGGTGCGTTCGGCCCAGCCGGCGGACTCCCGTTCCAACCAGGCCACCGCCCGCTCGGTACGGTCACCGAGTCCGGCGGCGGTCAGGGCGACCACGGCGTCCGCGGTGGTGCCGTGGTCGGGCTGGTCCTCGGCGCCCGGCATGCTGCTGCTGAGGTGGCCGTCCGCGGCGAGCGCCTCGGCGAGGTGCAGGGCCCCGTTGCGGGCGGCGTCCGCGCCGGTGCGGGCCTTGACGCAGGTGCCCGGGGCGTCCCGGTCTGCGGCGGGCGCGAGGACGAGGGTGAGTCCAAGTCCGCCGAGGACGCCCGCCGCGGTGGCGTCGTCGTTGGCGACCAGGTTTCCCTTCTTGTCCGGCTGGTAGGCGAAGGCTCCACCGCCCTCGGCGGAGCAGGGCAGGGCGAGCTTCAACAGGGCCTGCTCCGGGGTCGCGCCCTTCTCCTTCGAGCGGACCCCGGAAGGGGCGGTCCCCCCGCTGAGGAGGGCACCGACGACCAGCCCGGTGGAGTTGGTGTCGCTGGGGGCGCCCGGCAGGTAGCCCCAGCCTCCGTCGGCGTTCTGGACGGATCGCAGCCACTCCACCGCCTTCTTCGCCTCGCTGCCCCGGCCGAGGGCGGAGAGTGCCTGGACGGCCGCGGCGGTGCTGTTGGTGTCGACGGGGGTCTTGGCGTCGCAGGCCGTGGCGGGCTGGGCGCGGTACGCGGCGAAGCCCCCGTCGGCGCACTGCTGGTCGCCGAGCCAGCGGACCGCGGACGGGGCGGGGGTGACCCCCACCGCGTCCTGGGCCAGCAGGGCGAGCGACTGGCGCCAGACCCCGTCGTAGGTGGGGTCGCCGCTGCCGTACAGGCCCGCGGGGAGCGCGACGGAGGACGAGGGGGACGGTGACGCGGCTCGGACCGCTCCGTCCGCGAAGGCGGCGGGAGCCGATGCCGAGCCGAGCACCGCGGTGACGGCGAGGGCCGCGGCGGCGCGGCGGATCTTCATGGTGGCGTGTGCCCTTCCTGCCGGCCGGGCGCACGGGCACGCGTCGTGAGCGGGCACCGGCGGCTCGGCTCCGTATTCCTCGACGGTGCCCGCCGACCGGTTCCCGGTGGCGTGAGCCGGTCACGTCGGCGTACGGGGTGCTCCGGCTTGCGCGCCCGGGGGCGGCTCACGGTTGCGGGTCAGCGCCGGATTCACACCGGCTTCCCCCCGTATCTGACGTGATGACGACCGCCCATCCTACCGACCGTCCCGCCGACCGTCGGCGGTACGGCGGGAATCGGCCCCCGGCGGCCGTCCCCGCTGCGGGCGCCGCCGCACCCTCCGGGGCGCGCGGGCCGGCCGCACCCCTGATCGTCACGTGTCGCGGGGGGGGGGCGGGCGCCCGCGGCGGAGGCCCGCCGGGCCCGCCCGGCGGCGCGCCGGCCGCCGCCCGCCACAGACGTG
>NZ_JBEOWM010000073.1:0-24220 GCF_040296045.1 Streptomyces sp. NPDC002490
AACGTGCTTGGTGCAGGGCGCTCGCCGGAACACCTGTCACGCCCGTTCCCGGCGCGCACCCACCCCGTGCGCAGGCACCGGGGGCTGGCGACCCCCGGCGCATCCGCGGGGTTCACAGGAAGTGGTCTCGCACGGGCGACGGGACACCGGGTGACCGACCCGGCCCCGCCGCCGTCGATCCGTCCGCTCGGTGAAGCCGGATTCCCATGCTATTGATTATGCTTACACCCTTCCTCCTCCGCCGAACTCAGGCCCCTCCCCGGCTTTTTGGTTATACTCGATCCCATGGCGCTGACTGAAAACGCCCCGAAGGCCGACATTCTGGCCAAACACATCGAGGACCTCATCGCCCAACGGCGCCTCACTCCCGGTGACCACATCGCGACCAAGGAGGAGTTGCGCCGCGAGAGCGGCATGGCACGCGCCACCGTCAACGAGGCGGCGCGACTCCTCCAGGCGCGCGGGCGGATCGTGTTGCGCCCCGGCCCGGGCGGAGGGCTGTTCGTCGCTCCCACCGACCCGGTCGTCCGGCTCGGGCAGACGCTGTTGACCGTCCGCAGCGAGCCGGTGAGCGTGATCGACGCGATCGCCGTGCGCGACGGCCTGGAGCCGGTCCTGGCGGCGGACGCGGCCCGGTTCCGCAGCCCGCGGGACATCGCCGATCTCCGCGTGCTCATCGACGCCATGGCCGAAGTGGTCAACGACCCCGAACGCTTCCTGCGGGCGAACTGGCGCCTGCACGAGCGGATCGCCCAGATCGTGCGCAACCCCGTCCTGCGGACCGTGTATCTGGGGCTGGTGCAGTTCATCCAGGAACAGGCGACGGAGGCGGCTCCGTACGGCTCCCGCGACGAGCACACCGCGTACAAGAGGCACCGGCTCGACATCCACATCGACCTGGTGCAGGCGATCATCGCCGGCGACGTCGCCGCGTCGGCGGAGGCCGCCCGGCTCCACTCCCACCACCCCGTCGACCAGGGGGTCCCGGCTCCGGCCGACCACCTCGGGACGGCTGCCCCGCGACCGCGCGGCAGGCCCGCAACGACCTGACCACCCCTCAGAACCGGAGAGGGCGGGCTGCGGAAGCACCGGCACCTCCTCGGTCGACGGTCCTTCCGACCGGCTGCGGTGGGTGGGCACGAGGACGGAGGGAGGGCCCCGTCGCCGTGGCGACGGGGCCCTCCCCTTCCCTCCGGGTCGCTGTCCTCACCGTCCGTGCCGCATCCGACAAGGCGGAGGGCCTGGAGCCACCGGACGCCGCACCGGGCGGGTCGGACCGGTGGACCCACCACGAACGATCAGGACCGGCCCTCCGCACCCACGACCGGGTTGCGCAGCACCCCGATCCCGTCGATCTCGACCTCGACGACGTCCCCGGGGACCAGCAGCCTCGGCGGGGTGCGAACGAATCCGACTCCGGCCGGGGTGCCGGTGGCCACGACGTCCCCCGGAGCCAGGGTGGTGGTCCGGGAGATGTAGGAGAGGATCCGGCCCACGGAGAAGATCATGTCGGCGGTGTCACCGGACTGCACCACCTCGCCGTTCAGCCGGGTGGTCAGCCGGCGACCGCTCCACCCCTCGGGGCCGCCCCACTCGTCCGCGGTGACCAGGACGGGCCCGATCGGGCCACTGCGGTCGGGGTTCTTCCCCAAGGTCCACTGGGTGGTGTGGAACTGCCGCTGCCGAGCGCTGATGTCGTTGAAACAGGTGAAGCCGAGCACTCCGCGCAGCGCGGACTCCTCGCTCGCGTCGGTCAGCCTCTCGCCGATGACGACCGCCAGTTCGCCCTCCCAATCGAGACCGGGCTCGACCTCCGGAACCGGTACGGCTTCTCCGTCGCAGACGAGGGTGGACTCCCAGCGCCCGAAGACCGTGGGGTGCTCGGGCACCCGCGCATCCGCCTCCTCGGCGTGCTCCCGGTAGTTCAGCCCGACGCAGAGCACCTTCGCGGTCGCCGGCACCGTGGGCGCGGCACGCTCGGGGTGCGGCTCGAAGGCGGCGGGCGCCCGACGGGCCTCCGCCAACGCAGCCGCCGGGTCGCGGTAGAACGCGTCGGCCGTGGCGATGCGGGACACCGTGCCCTCTGGTCCGACAGCGGCGATCCAGCGGTCACCGCCCTCGTGGAATCCGATGAGCCTCATGTGTCGGCTCCCTTCTCGATGGACGACAGGGGTTGGCGGCAGGGCGCCGGGCGGAGGAGTCGTCGGGAGCACCGCTGTGCGACGTCCCCGCCGACTCCCGCCTGTTGCGCACGTGAGGACCCGACGGTCCGGTCAGCCGCCGACGTCGATGCCGTGGAGCAGCCGGGTGTCGACATAGCCCTCGGCGCCGTGTTCGGCGACCGAGCGCTCCACCTGCTCGATCAGTTCATGTGCCGGGCGCGAGAAGTCGAGCCCCTCCAGGTACCCCTGCTTGGCAGTGAGCCCGGTCGGCCAGTACACCTCGCAGCGATTGCCGTCGGGGTCGAAGAAGTACACCCCGATCGCGTTGCCGTGCGTGACGGTGTACTCGATGCTGACGTCGTTCTCCCGGAAGCGTTGGTAGTACTCCAGGACGTCCTCCAGCGTGGCGCAGCGGAACGATATCTGCTGCAACCACAGCTCCTGCCCGCCCACCGTCCGGCCCCCGCAGAGCAGCACCTCGTGGTGCTCGACCTCGGGACGGGAACTGAGGAAGACCATGCCGTTCGCACTGTCGTCATCGGTGACGCTCAGCCCGAGGACATCACGGTAGAAAGCGAGGGAACGGTCCATGTCCCGGACGTGGATCCCCACATGAGCCAGTCTTTCGATCTTTGCCATGACCCCACCTAAAACTCTATTGATTAGGCTCAATTAGCTTCGACAGGGACACCATCCCTTGTCAAGGGTCCCTATGGGGATACTTTTTTTGACATCTCGGCAGGGCCGAAGAAGGCGAGACGGTTCCTCCGGGCCCGTCCGGGGCGGGTTCCGCGGCAGGGGGCGCGGCCGCTTCGGGCACACCCGGGCCCGCCCGTCGGCTCCCTCGGCCGGCGTAGTGGTGGGTGCGTGCGGGGTGGGGTCCGCGGAAGCTGGAGGCAGACGGTGAGGGGCCGTCACACCGGCTGGACCGTACCTCGGGCCCGAGGAGAGGACCTGCACTGATGTCCCAGCACCACACGTTCCCCGCGGGTCGCAAGCCGTTGGCGGTGCTCGCCGCCCTGTCGGCGGCGGCCGTCCTGAGCGTGCAGGCGGTGGTCGCCGGCGGCTCCCCCGCCGTGGCCCTGCCCCGCGCGGAGTGCGATCTGCGCACCGGACCGTACCAGGAGGCGGCGGAGGACCATCTGTCCTTGCCCGGGGACGGGGTCCAGTCGGCGGACGACTGCGAGGCGATTCGGCAACTCCAGGTGCGCAACGGACGGACGGCCGCGGACGGTTACGCGGGGGTGGAGACCTGGCGGATCATCCAGTTCGAACGGGCGGCGGCGCAGCCGTCCAGCCTGGTGGGCTGTGGTCAGGAGACGGGGGTGGTGGTGTGCGTGGACCTGACGCGCCAGGTGCTGTGGGTCCGTGACGGGACCCGGGTGCTGTTCGGGCCGGTACCGGTGCGCTCGGGCATGCCGGGGTACGCCACCCGCACCGGTCGGTTCGCGATCTACCAGCGGGTCGAGGAGCAGTGGTCGGACCTCTACGACGGGCCGATGCCGTTCAGCCAGTTCTTCAGCGGCGGGCAGGCCTTGCACGGGAGTTACCGCGAGATCTGGGAGGAGCCGGGTTCCCACGGCTGTGTGAACCTCCGCTACCGGGACGCCGAACGGTTGTGGCGTGCTCTACGGGTCGGGGACGCGGTACGGCTGTGGGGCGAACGGGACGGTTGAGGCGCACGACGCGGAACGGCTCCCCCCGGGTTGCCGGGGGGAGCCGTGTTCCGACGCGGTCAGGCCCTCCTCTTGTCCTTGTCCTTGACGGTGACCTCGTCGTGGGTGGTGCACTGCGGGTCGGTCCCGCCGGCCGGGCAGTTGTTGCCCGGGGTCTCGGAGACCACCGTGTTGTCCAGTTGCAGATCACCGAACGGACGGTCGTGGACCGTGACCGAGAAGGTGATGGTCGCCGTCTCACCGACGGCGAGTTCGCCCTCCCAACTCAGGTTCGGCGCCTGGTAGTCGACGACCCCGGTGGAGGCGGAGGCGTTGCCGTCGTAGTCGGCGTCGTCGAGCAGTTCGCTGAGGTCGTCCGTGAACGACGCCTCGGTGGGCGCGCCGCCCGTGTTCTTCACGGTGATGGTGTAGGACACCGTGTCGCCGGGCCGGACGGTGGCTGAACCGGTCCGCTTCTTGACGATCTCCACCGAGTCGACCGGGGTCGTGGTGGTGCTGGTGTTGTTGTCGGGGTCCGGATCGGGCTCGTTCCCGGTGACCAGCACGGTGTTGGTGATGCCGGTCGTTCCGGCCGCCACGATGCCCGTGACCTGGATGGTCACGCTGTCACCGTTCGCCAGGGCGCCTCCCGTGCAGGTCAACACTCCGCCGCCGATCCCACAACCAGGCGTGCTGGTGGTGACGTTGGCCAGACCTGCCGGAATCGAATCGATCACCTTCCAGCCCGAGGAGTCGTCGGGGCCGTTGTTCGACACCGTGATCGTGTACGTCAGCCGGTCGCCCACGGACACCGAAGCCGGACCCGTCTTCACCACGGCCAGATCGGCCTGCTTCGCCTCCACCTCGGTGGTGGTGGTGCTGGTGTTGTTGTCGGGGTCCGGGTCGGGCTCGTTGCCCGTCACCTCGGCCGTATTGGTGATACCGGTGGCATCCGCCGCAACGGTACCCGTGACCTGGATCGTCACGCTGTCACCGTTCGCCAGGGCGCCTCCCGTACAGGTCAACACCCCGGCACCCACCCCACAACCAGGCGTGCTGGTCGTGACGTTCGCCAGACCCGCCGGAATCGAGTCCGTCACCTTCCACCCCGAAGAATCATCGGGACCGTTGTTCGACACCGTGATCGTGTACGTCAACTGACCACCCGCAGCCACCGAAGCCGGACCCGACTTCACCACGGCCAGATCGGCCTCCAAAGCCTCCACATCCGTCGTCGTGGTGCTGGTGTTGTTGTCCGGGTCGGGATCGTCCTCGTTCCCCGTCACCTCCGCCGTGTTGGTGACGGTCGTGGCGCCCGGAGCGACGGTACCCGTCACCTGGATCGTCACGCTGTCGCCGTTCGCCAGGGCGCCACCCGAGCACGTCAGCACCCCGCCACCGATCCCGCAGCCGGGCGTGCTGGTGGTGACGTTCGTCAAACCCGCCGGAACGGTGTCCGTCAGCTCCCAGCCGGTCGAGTCCTGCGGACCGTTGTTGGTGACCGTGATGGTGTAGGAGACCTGACCGCCGGGGGCGACCGTCGCCGGCCCGGTCTTCACCACGGCCAGGTCCGCCTCGGGCGCAGGTACGTACGGCACGGTCACGGTGTTGCTGTCGTCGGTGGCGGTGTCGCCCTCCTCGGTCGTCCCGGTGGCGGTGGCGCTGTCCTCCACCTGACCGGCCTGGACGTCCGCCGCCGTGGTGGTGTAGCTCGCGGCGCAACTGATCGTCGCGCCGGGGGCGATGTCGGTGACCGGACAGGTGACCGGCGGGTTGCCCGGACCGATGTCGGTCACGGCGACGCCGGAGAGCGGCACCCGACCGTTGTTGGTGACCGTGAAGGTGTAGGTGATCGTCTGGCCCGCCGAGCTGAACTGGGTCTGCTCTGCGGCCTTGGTGACCGTGATGGCCCTGAGCGGGACGACGACCCGGTTGCTCGCGCCGGTCAGCTCGGTCCCGGCCTGGTCGGTGCCGGTCACCGTGGCGGTGTTGGCGACGATGCCGGCGGTGGCGTCGCTCTGGGTGGCCGTGTACGTGGCCGTGCACTCGAAGGACGCGCCGGCCGCGAGGGTGGTGGCGGGACATGTGACGGTCGGGGTGCCCGGCCCGTTGTCCGTGACCGTGACGTCGTTCAGCGGCTGGTCGGAGGGGTTGGTCACCGTATAGGTGTAGTGGATCGTCTGCCCGGGGGTGAACGTCGACTCGGCCGCTGCCTTGGCGATGGTCGGCGCTCCGGGCACCGTCACCCGGAGGGTCGCCGGCCCGGGTGGGTTGACGCCCGTCGGAGTCAGGTCCGAGGGCTCGTTGACGTAGAGTCCCGGGGTGGTTGAGGTGACGTCCACGGTGATCGTGCAGGACGCCTCGCCCGCGGCCAGGGAGCCGTCCGTCAGACCGATCGTGCTTCCGCCGGCGGAAGCGTCGACGGTGCCGGAGCCGCAGGTGGTGGCGGCGTTGGGGGTGGCGGCGACCGTCACACCGGCGGGAAGGGTGTCGGTGAAGCCGAAGCCGTTCTTCGCCGCCAGTTCGGTGGTGTTGGTGACGGTGAAGGTCACCGTGGAGGTGCTGCCCTCGGTGATCGAGGCCGGCACGAACGCCTTGTCCAACTGCGGTGTCACGTCGAGGATCTTGATGGTGTCGTAGGCGTGGTCGTTGCCCTGGCCGCTGCCGTTCCCATTGGTCATCTTGATGCCGACCGACGCCCCGCTGAACAGCACCGACGCGTCACTGGCGAACACGCCGGCCTCGATGGGCCGCGGGCCGACGTCGTAGGTCTGGGCCCGGGGGTCGGTGCAGGGGTTGATCGGTGATGTCGTCACGGGGATGTCGGGCCCCGAACCGGTCAGGAAGAACTGGAGCTGCGGACCCGAGACGTTGCAGTTCACCGCCGCGACGTCCACCGCGAAGGTGAGGAACCGGTCGGTGGTCGGCAGCGGGATCGGGTTGACCGTCTGGAACTCGACCAGGTTGGCCCCGGGATTGGCGCCGTCCGTGTACGCCGACACCGCGTGGTTCGCGGAGGGCGTGGCCGTACCGTTGACCCGTCCCAGCACGTTGGCCATGTACTTGAGCTCCGCCATGGCGGTGGCGTTCTGGTTCTGGCAGGCGGGCTGGTTGGCGCCGGACTGGTTGAGGATGATGCCGTTGCACCGTGCGGCGGTGACCCACGGCGGGTCAGCGGTGTACTTGGCGTTGACCGGCGGGGCGCCGGTGTAGGTGGTCAACAGGATGGGGATCTGCCCGGTGGCGTTCTCGAAGCCCTCGGTGTAGACGACGGTCGGCGGCTGGGACAGTCCCGGGGAGCCCGGCACGACGCGGAGCTCCGGGGGGCGGGCGGCGTCCTCGGAGGTCGAGGGGGCGGGGCGTTCGGCAGCGGGGGCTGCGGCCAGGGCCGTCGACTGGGCGCCCAGCATCACGGTGGTGACGACGGCCACGGCGACGTACCGCAGCCGTCCTCCGGAGGATCTTCGCATGCTTCGCTGCTCCGTTCGGTCGGTCTTCCCCCCGGTTCACCGGTGAGCCTCCCCGACCTGACGGGTCGCATAGACGTAAGGGGGCGGGCTTCACCCCGCCGACTCAGCTTCACGCGCCGGATGGCGGAGTGGGCCCGGAGGTCGTGACCGTGCGTCATCACGGTCGAGCGGCGCAGGCGTCAGTCGGTGGTGTCGAGGCCGGTGAGCGCGGAGACGGGGTCGGTGGCGGGGGTGCCGCGCGGCCACCAGTCGTCGTGGCCCGGTTCCGACTCGTACGCGTACCAGAGGGCGTCCCGGCCCAGCCGTAGTTGGCGGTGGCCGCGGGGGTGGGTGAGGTGGTTGCGCACCGGCCGGAACGGGGGCAGGCCGACGGCGAGGAGGGCGGGACGGGCCCGGTCGAAGCGGCCCGCGGGCGGGTCCCAGGGCTCTTCGAGGACGGTGAGCCCGGCGGCGCCGCCCTGGCGCCAGGCGGCCACCGCACGACGGAGGTCGGTGGTCGTCCGACCGGTCGCGGCGGCGAGCGCGGCGTACGGGGTGCGGGTGGTCGCGGTGAGGCCCGAGCCGGGTCGGGCCGCCGCCCAGCGGACGGCGTCCTGCCACGGGGTCAGCCCGGCGAGGGGGTCGAGCCCGGTGGTGAGCAGCGCGTGTGCGCGGGCCGCCGCGTCCGAGGCCAACTGGTCCAGTGCGTAGGGGTCGGGGCCGTCCGGGTGCGCGGGGTAGGCCGGTGGGGCTTCGGGGTGCCCGGGCACCGGCAGCGGGGGCGGCAGGGCGGGCAGGGTACGGACGGCGAAGGCGGTGCGGGCGCGCACGCCGGGGAGGGGCGGTGCCCCCGCCGGGGGTCGCCCGGAGCGGGCGGCGCGCCGGGAGAGTGCGGTCAGCAGCTCGTCCTCGCTGCGGCCCCGCAGCCGCAGCAGGACGAACGGGTCCGTGTCCACCAGCCGGGCGGTGGCGTAGCCGAGGGCGGCGGCGTGGCGGCAGGGGCGGTCGGGATCGGAGCAACCGCAGGACGCGGTGAGGTCGCCCGGGCCGGGCAGCAGGGCGCCGCAGTCGGCGAGGGCGGGCGGCAGTTCCCCGTCGAGCAGGGCGGCGAGGTGGCCGGGGTGCTCGGCCGCGGCGTCGAGGAAGGCGTCCCACTCCTCGTCGGTGAGGGTGCCCAGTTCCAGTTGGGCGCGGTAGGGACGGGGGCGGTCGTCCTGGACGTAGGCGAGGAGCCGGCCGGGGGTGGCGGCGATCGTTCCGACCCGGCCCCCGGCGGCGGGGCCGCGGCCCCGGAGCAGGCGTTCGGGTCCGTGGTCCTCCATCGCGCGGATCCACTCGGTGCCCCACCGGGTACGGGCGAGGGGAACGGTCGGCTCGGGTGCGGCGGCGGGTTCCGGGGACTCGACGGGGGCCGGCCGGAGTGCGGGACCGCGCTCGGCGGGGGCCGCCGCGGTGGGGTCGGCGATCCGTCGTGCGCGGGCCGTGCGCAGGGCCCGCCGGGCGACGTCCCCGGGGCGGTCCGCCGGCTCGGGGGGTGCGGGGGCGGGGGCCGGTCCCGGGGGGTGCTCGTCCTCGACCGGGTTCCGGGGGCGACGGGCCGTGCGGAGGGCCTGCCGGGCGGCCTCGGAGGGGCGGCGGGAAGCACCGGCGGGGGCGCGCCCGGTCGGCTCGTCGGTGGGGAGCGGTGCCGTGCCGGTCATGCGGGCCTCCGGAGGGAGACCAGGTCGGCCAGTTCCCGGTCGGTGAGTGCGGTGAGGTCGGGCAGGGCGGTGTCGTCGGCGTCGAGGACGGCGTCCGCGAGGGCGCGTTTGGCCGTGAGCAGGGCGGCGATGCGGTCCTCGACGGTGCCTTCGGCGATCAGCCGGTGCACCTGGACCGGCTGGGTCTGGCCGATCCGGTGGGCGCGGTCCGTGGCCTGGGCCTCCACCGCCGGGTTCCACCAGCGGTCGAAGTGGATCACGTGGCCCGCGCGGGTGAGGTTCAACCCGGTGCCGGCCGCCTTGAGGGAGAGGACCAGCACGGGGGTGGTGCCGGCCTGGAAGCGGTCGACCAGGCGTTCCCGTTCGGGTACGGGGGTGCCGCCGTGCAGCAGTTCGGCGGGGACGGCACGGTCGGCGAGGTGGCTGCCGATCAGCCGGGCCATGGTGGCGTACTGGGTGAAGACCAGGGCCGACCCCTCCTCGGCGAGGACGGTGTCCAGCAGCTCGTCCAGCAGTTCGAGCTTGCCGGAGCGGCCGGCGAGTCGGGGGCGCCGTCCGTCGGGGCCGTCGAACGCCTCCTTGAGGTACAGCGCGGGGTGGTCGCAGACCTGTTTGAGCGAGGTGAGCAGGGCCAGGACCTGCCCGCGGCGGGCGATGCCCTCCGCGGTCTCGATGGCGAGCAGCGACTCGCGGACGACGGCCTCGTACAGGGCGGCCTGTTCCCGGGTGAGGGGGACGGGGTGGTCCGTCTCGGTCTTGGGGGGCAGTTCGGGGAGGATGCCGGGGTCGGACTTGCGGCGGCGCAGCAGGAAGGGCCGGACCAGTCGGGCCAGCCGTTCGACGGCTTCGGTGTCGGGGGCGTCGGGCACCGGGGTGGCGGGCCCGGGGGCGAGGGAGTGCAGGGCGACGGCGGCGCTGGTGGCGTTCTCCACGGCGCGGGCGTGGCGGGCGCGGAAGGCGGGCAGCGGGCCGAGGAGTCCGGGGGTGGTCCAGTCGAGGAGGGCCCACAGTTCGGAGAGGTTGTTCTCGACGGGGGTGCCGGTGAGGGCCACCCGGGCGGGGGCGGGGATGGTGCGCAGCGCCTTGGCGGTCGCGGAGTGGGGGTTCTTGATGTGCTGGGCCTCGTCGGCGACGACCATGCCCCAGGCCCGGTCCGCGAGTCGGGCGGCGGCGGAGCGCATGGTGCCGTAGGTGGTGAGGACGAAGCCGCCGGCGAGGGCGTCGGGGTCCTCGGGGACGTCGAGGGTGCGGGAGCTGCCGTGGAAGCGGTGCACGGGCAGGTGGGGGGCGAAGCGGCCGATCTCGCGCTGCCAGTTGCCGAGCAGGGAGGCGGGGCAGACCACCAGGGTCGGTGCGGTGCGGGCGCGGCGCAGGTGGAGGGCGATCAGGGTGACCGTCTTGCCGAGGCCCATGTCGTCGGCGAGGCAGCCGCCGAGGCCCAGGGAGGTCATCAGGTCGAGCCAGGCGAGGCCCTGGCGCTGGTAGTCGCGCAGCTGCGCGTGGAGCCCGGGCGGCGTGTCGGCGAGCGGCAGGCCGCCGGTGAGGCGGTCGCGGAGGGTGGCGAGGGCGCCCACCGGGACGGCGGGGACGTGCTGCCCGTCGACCTCCGCGGTGCCGGTGAGGGCGGCGGCGAGCGCGTCGACGGGGTCGAGGAGGCCCAGCTCCCGGGCGCGGGCCTTGCGGACCAGCGCGGGCTCGACGAGGACCCACCGGTCGCGCAGCCGGACCACGGGGCGGTGGGCCTCGGCGAGGGCGTCCATCTCGGCTTCGCTGAGCGGGTCGTCGCCGAGGGCGAGCTGCCAGCGGAAGCGGAACGGCTGCGCGCCCTCCGCGGGGTCGAGGAGGCCGCCGAACACGGGGCTGCCGTCCGTCGCCGATCCGGGGGCGGCGTGCACGACGGCCCGGGCGGTGAGGTCCCGGGCGAGGTCGCGCGGCCAGTGCACGGCGGTGCCGGCCGCGGCCAGCCGGGAGGCGGCCGGCCCCAGCAGGTCGGCGAGTTCGTCCTCGTCGAGGGCGAGGACGTCGGGCACCGGTTGGTCGGCGAGGCGCTCCAGGGGCGGCCAGGTCCGGGCGGCGCGCCGCACCGCGAGGGCCGCGTCCACCTGGGCCCGGGGGCCGAACGCCGGGTCGGCCGCGCCGGCCCACAGGGTCGCGGCGTCGGCCACCAGCGTGGGGTCGGCGAGGCTGTGCACCTGGACGACCGCCGCCCCGGCGCGGCGTTCCGGGGCGTCCCCCTCCGCGCGGTCGAAGACCCGGGCGGCGGCGAGGTCGAGGCGGAGCGAGATGCGCACGCCCGCGTCGGCGCCGGCGGCGACCTCGGCGGCCCACTCCCCGGCCCGGGGCAGGTGCTGGGGTTCCCGGGCGGCGTAGGGGGCGCCGGTGGCGTGCCGGGCGGTCGGGGTGCGCGGCAGGGTGTCGGCGACGGCGTCGAGGAAGGCCCGGACGAGGTCCTCGGGCCGGGGCAGTTCCAGCGGGGTGCGGCCGGGCAGCGGGGTGGCGTGGCCCTCGGGCGGCAGGGCGGCGGCGACCGCCCGCAGGTGGGCCAGGTCGCCGGGGTCCAGGGGCCCGGCGCGCCAGGTGTCGTGGGCGTCGGGGGTGAGCCCGGGCAGGATGCGGCCCCGGGCGACCAGGCGGAGGGCGAGGAGCGCGGCGGCCCCCCAGCAGGCGGTGGCGGGGGCGGCGGCCGGGTCGCGGCGGGCGCGGACCAGCAGCGGAAGGGCGTCGACGAGGGGGAGCAGCCGGGCCGGCACGGTGGCGCTGCGCACGCCCGGGCCGTGCGGGCGGACGACGAGGAGTTCTCCGGGCGTCCCCGGGCCGTCGGCTTCCGGAAGGGTGCCCTCCGGGTCCCAGAGGGCGATGCGGCCCTCGCGCGGCGGCTGCCCGGGCAGGAAGACCGCGGTCAGTCGTGACCAACGCATCCCCCACCTCCTCGCTCCGGGTCGACCGTCGTTCCCGACTGTACGTGCGCGCTCTGACAACGCCGTCGGGCCGGCGGCGGGGTCAGGGCGTGGTCGAGGAGACGACGTACACCATCGGGTGGTCGGGATTGGAGCGGTTGACGACGATGTCGTGGGAGGGGCGCGGGTCCTCGGCCTCGCGCTTCAGGCCGTACCAGGGGCCCTCCCCGGAGAAGTCCCACCCCACGATCCCCCGGTCGCGGTCGCTGATGGGCAGTTCGCCGGCGTGGAGCAGGTCGCCGTGGAGCCCCAGCTCCGTGAGGAACCGGTCGAGCCCCTCGTTGCTGGTCAGGAACTGGACGTAGAGCCGGCTGGTCTTCCAGTTGTTGGTCTCGTAGTAGGCGACCTCGGCGGACCAGGCCGGGACGGGCACCTCGTAGAGGCGGCGCTGGACCTTGGCCGGCCAGCCCTCGGTGAGGCCCGTCGCGGAGTACTTGGCGGCCTTGTCCCGGCCGCTGTCGCGGCTCTGGGCGGCGGAGATCACCAGGTAGCCGGCGGGCACCCCGATGAGGAGCAGGATGGTCAGCAGGGTCAGGGCCCGGCGGCGCACCACCCGGTCGCGGCCCTCGCGGCGGGACTCCCGGTCGGGTGGCGGGGCCTGGCGCGGCACGTTCGGCATGGCTCTCAGGTTCCCTGGGCGGCGCGGCGGGTCCGTGCGTACCGCTCGTAGCGTTCGTGGCGCTCGACCCGGCGCCGGTTGGCGCGCCGGAAGCGGCGGGCGACCAGCCGGGCGAGGTCGGCGGCGCCGACCATGCCGGCCTCGGGGCCGAGCTGGGCGCGGGCGATGCGCGCCTCGGGCCGGTAGCCCCGGCCGGTGAGGTGGCGGGCGAAGGACTCCCGGGCGGGGCCGATGAGCAGGTCGTCGGCGGCGCTGACGCCGCCGCCGATGACGAAGCAGGACGGGTCGAGGGCCGCGGCGAGGTTGGCGATGCCGACGCCGAGCCACTGGCCGATGTCCTGGAGCAGCTCGACGCACATGGGGTCGCCCTCGCGGGCCAGCTCGGTGATGAGGGGACCGGTGATGTCGGAGACGTTGCCGGCCACCCGCTCGATGATGTTGTAGGCGACCGGGGAGTCCGCGGAGGCCAGTTCGCGGGCCTCGCGGACCAGGGCGTTGCCGGAGCTGTACTGCTCCCAGCAGCCGCGGTTGCCGCAGGCGCAGCGGTGGCCGCCGGGGACGACCTGCATGTGGCCGAACTCGCCGGCGACGCCGTACTTGCCGCGCTTGACCCGGCCGTCCTCCAGGATGGCGCCGCCGATGCCGGTGCCGAGGGTGATCATGACCAGGTGGTCCTCGTCGCGACCGGCGCCGAACCGCCACTCGGCCCAGGCGGCGGTGTTGGCGTCGTTGTCGACCATCACCGGCACCGCGAGGCGGCCGGAGATCCGGTCCCGCAGGGGTTCGTTGCGCCAGGAGAGGTGGGGGGCGAACAGGACCCGGTTGCGGTCGGCGTCGACCCAGCCCGCCGCGCCGATGCCGACGGCGTGCACGTCGTGCCGGTCGGAGAGGTCGAGGACCAGTTCGACGATGGTGTCCTCGACCACCTTGGGGCTCTTGGACTTGTCGGGGGTCTCGGTGCGGACCTTCTCCAGGATGGTGCCGTCGGCGTCCACCACGCCCGCCATGACCTTCGTGCCGCCGATGTCGATGCCCACGGTCGGCACCCGGGGCGCGGCCAGCAGGGACCGGCGCTCGCGCGTACCGACGGTCCGCAGGACGGTGGCGCGCGCGGAGCCGCGGTGCGCGAGGTCGCGGTAAGTGCTCATCGGGCCGATTCTGCCTCACCGGCGCCCCGCGCCGCACGCGTCGCCGGTGCGGCGGGTGGCCGGCCGGACTCGGGGGCGCGCCGGCCCCTCGGGAGGTCGAGCACGTCAGCGGTCCCGGGGTTCCCGGGTGGGGTGGCCGCCCAGATGGGTGGGGGCGGGGGCGCGTTGCAGCTCGTGTCGGAGGTCGTCCAGTTCGCTGCCGCCGGCCATCTGGCGGGTCAGCTCGTCCAGGGTGATCTCGCCGCGGGTGTGGCTGCCGGCCATGACGCCCCGCTTGAGCAGCACGAACCGGTCGCCGACCAGGTAGGCGTGGTGCGGGTTGTGGGTGATGAGGACCACGCCGAGGCCGGCGTCCCGGGCAGCGGCCACGTACTTGAGGACCACCCCGGACTGCTTCACGCCGAGGGCGGCGGTCGGTTCGTCGAGGACCAGGACCTTCGCCCCGAAGTAGACGGCCCGGGCGATGGCCACGCACTGGCGTTCGCCGCCGGAGAGGGTGCCGATGGGCTGGTCGACGTCCCGGAGGTCGATGCCCATGCGCAACAGTTCGGTACGGGTGGTGCGCCGCATCAGGTCGACGTCGAGCCGGCGCAGCGGGCCGGTGCCCCGGGTGAGTTCGGAGCCGAGGAAGAAGTTGCGCCAGACCGGCATCAGCGGGACCACGGCGAGGTCCTGGTAGACGGTGGCGATGCCCAGGTCCAGGGCCTCGCGCGGGGAGCCGAGGCGGCGCTCCGCGCCCTCGATGCGCAGGGTTCCCGCGTCGTGCCGGTGCAGCCCCGAGATGATCTTGATGAGGGTGGACTTGCCCGCGCCGTTGTCGCCGAGGACGCAGGTGATCCCGCCCGCGTGCACCTCCAGGCTGACGCCCTCCAGGGCGCGGATGGTGCCGTAGTGCTTGCCGACCCCCTCCAACCGGATCAGGGGGGCGGACTCGGTGCCCTCGGGGGTCGGGGCGGTCATGTGGTGGCCTCCGCACGCTTGCGGACCCAGGCGTTGAGCAGGGTCGCCAGGAGGAGCATCGCTCCCAGGAAGAACTTGAACCAGTCGGGGTTCCACTCGGCGAAGACGATGCCCTTGCTGGTCATGCCGAAGATGAGGGCGCCCACCGCCGAGCCGATGGCGGAACCGTAGCCCCCGGTGATCAAGCAACCGCCGATGACGGCCGCGATGATGTAGATCAGCTCGTTGCCGACGCCCTCCCCGGACTGGACGACGTCGAAGGAGAACAGCAGGTGCTGCCCGGCGATCCAGGCGCCGAGGCCGACGCCCGCGTAGAGGCCGATCTTGGTGGCCGTGACGGGGACCCCGACCGCGCGGGCCGCGTCCCGACCGCCGCCGACCGCGAAGATCCAGTTGCCCACGCGGGTGCGCAGCAGGATCCAGGTGGCGAGGGCCACCAGCGCGAACCACCACAGGATGGTGACCTTGAAGTCGACGCCGCCGAGGGTCAGGGTCGAGGCGAAGACGGCCCTGGCCGACGGGAAGCCCTCCATGTCGGCGATGGACTTGGTGGAGACGGTGCCGCTGATCAGTTTGGTGAAGCCGAGGTTGAGTCCGGTCAGCATCAGGAAGGTGCCGAGCGTGATGATGAAGCTGGGCAGCCGGGTGCGGGTGAGCATCACCCCGTTGAACACCCCGATCGCCAGGGTGACCAGGAGGGACACCCCGACGCCGACCCAGACGTTGGCGGTCATCTGGTAGCTGAACATCGAGGACACCAGGGCGGAGCTGGTGACCAGCACCCCGGCCGACAGGTCGAACTCGCCGCCGATCATCAGCAGCGCCACCGGCACCGCCATGATCCCGATGGTGGAGGCCGCGTACAGCACCGTGCTCAGGCTGGAGGGTCGCAGGAAGCTGTCGGCGACGAGGGCGAAGAACAGGAACACCGCGACCGCGCCGACGACGGAGCCCAACTCCGGCCGGCCCAACAGCCGGCGCAGCGGGGAGGAGCGCAGCAGGCGTTCGTCGGTGGCCGCCGCTCCGACGGTCATCGGGTGCCCCGCTCGGTGTAGTCCGCCAGCTCGGCGGCCTGGTCGCGGGTGACGATCTGGGGGCCGGTCAGCACCGGGCCGCCGCCGCCGAGGACGTCGGCGTTGTACTTGTAGAGCCACAGCAGGTCGACGGCCTCGTACCCCTGGAGGTAGGGCTGCTGGTCAACGGCGAAGCCCAGCGAGCCGTCGCCGAGGGCGGCGGCCACGGAGGCGTTCAGGTCGAAGGTGTCGATCTCGGCCTCGCTGTCCGCGTCCCGCTTGGCCTTGATCGCGGTGGCCGCGAAGGGCGCGCCGAGGGTGACCACCGCGTCGACGTCCCGGTCGGCCTGGAGCTTGGCGACGATCGACGCCTGGACGTCGGGCATGTTGGTGCCGTCGACGTAGAGGTTCTCCAACTCGCCGCGGAAGGTCTTCCGCGCCCCCGCGCAGCGCTGCTCGTGGCCCACGTTGCCCTGCTCGTGCAGGACGCACACGGCCTTCCGGTGGCCGCGCTCGGTCAGCTCGGCGCCCACCGCCTCACCGGCCACGGTCTCGTCCTGGCCGATGTGGGTGAGGGCGCCGAACTCCTTGGACTCGGCGGACCCGGAGTTGATGGTGACCACCGGGATGCCGGCCTTGCGGGCGCGCTCCACCGCGGCCTTCATGGCGGCCGGCTTGGCGAGGGTGACGATCAGCCCGTCCACCTCCTTGTCGACGGCCGCGTCGACGAGCTGCGCCTGCTGCTGGGCCTCGTCGTGGTGGGAGTACAGGAAGTTGATGTTGTCCTTGGCGGAGGCTTCCCGCGCGCCCTTCTGCACGATGTCCCAGAAGGTGTCGCCGTCCCCCGAGTGCGTCACCATCGCAAAGGTCCAGCGGGGGGTGCTGACGGCGGCCTTGCCCCGTGCCGCGGCGGCCTCGCGGGCGTCCTCGGCGCGCTTGCCCCCGGTGCTGGAGCATCCCGCGAGCGCCACGGCGAGCGCGATCACCAGCGCGGCCCTCGCTCCGCGTACCCCTGTTCGTACCCTTGCCACGAACCCGTGCCCTCCTTGCCGTACTGCCCGGTGCGCCGGGACCGGTGCGCCGGTCCCGGGGGTCGGTTTTGCGACCCCGAACGCTCCAGTATCGGCCACCGAGCCGGTGCGGGCGTTGCTGGGGTGTCGTGCCGGCGCTCCCCGTGCGGCGAGCGGAGTAGCCCGCCGCGGGCCGGTGCGGGCCCGTCAGGGGCGGACGAGCAGGTGGAACTCGAAGGCGTACCGGGAGGCCCGGTAGGTGTGCGCCCCGTGTTCCACGGGGCGTCCGGTGTCGTCGAAGGTGGTGCGGCCCATGGTGAGCAGGGGCGCGCCCACCGGCTCGCCCAGGAGCTCGGCCTCCTGGGCGGTGGCGGCCCGGGCCCCCACCGACTGGCGAGCGCTGTGCAGGGTGATCCCGGCTCCCCGCAGCATCCGGTAGAGCCCGGTGGCCTCCAGCCGTTCGGTGTCCAGGGCGAGCAGTCCGGCCGGCAGGTGGTTGCGCAGGTACGCCATGGGTTCGCCGTGCGCCAGCCGGAGCCGTTCCACCCGGTGCACCTGGGTGCCCTCGGCGACCCGGAGCGCGGCGGCCACCTCGGCGGAGGCGGGGACCAGGCCGTTGACCGTCACCCGGGTGGCGGGGCGCTGTCCGGCGGCCTCCAGGTCGTCGTACAGGCTGCTCAGCTCCGGGGAGCGGCGGGCCCGGTCGTGCACCACCTGGGTGCCCACGCCCCGGCGGCGCACCAGGAGCCCCTTGTCCACCAGGGACTGGATGGCCTGGCGGACGGTGGGGCGGGACAGGCCGAGGCGGCCGGCGAGGTCGATCTCGTTGCCCAACAGGCTGCCCGGAGCGAGGACGCCGCGTTCGATCGCCGCTTCGAGCTGCTGGGACAGCTGGAAGTACAGCGGGATCGGGCTGCTCCGGTCGACACTGAGGTGGAGCGCCACGGACGGGTCGGCATCTGGTCGGGACACGCTTGGGGAGCGTAGTCGGCCGATCGGGGGGCGTGAAGTCGGCGAGGTCCGATTGTCCGGACAAACCATTGACAGGGGGTGCGGGCGGCTCCACCGTGGACCCATGCGCATCGGACTCATCGGGACGGGCCGCATCGGCACGTTCCACGCGGCCTCCCTGAGCCGCAACCGCGAGGTGGGTTCCCTCGTCGTCACGGACGCCGACCGGGCGCGCGCCCAGGCGCTGGCCGTCCGGCTCGGGGCGACCGCGGCGCCCGGCGTGGACGAGGTGTTCACCTGGGGCGTCGACGCGGTGGTCATCACCACCGCCACCGCCGCGCACGCCGAGCTGATCTCCCGGGCGGCCCGGGCGGGGCTGCCGGTCTTCTGCGAGAAGCCGATCGCCCTGGACCTGGCCGGCACCCTGGCGGCGCTGCGGGACGTGGCGGCGGCGGGCACCGTCCTCCAGATGGGGTTCCAGCGCCGCTTCGACGCCGGGTACGGAACGGCCCGGGCGGCGGTGCGCGAGGGGCGGCTGGGCCGACTGCACACCGTCCGCGCGATGACCTCGGACCAGGCGCCGCCGCCCGCCGCGTACCTCCCGCTCTCCGGCGGCCTCTACCGGGACTGCCTGGTCCACGACTTCGACGCCCTGCGCTGGGTGACCGGCCGCGAGGTGGTGGACGTGTACGCGGCCGGTTCCGACGCGGGGGCCGCGATGTTCCGGGAGGCCGGGGACGTGGACACCGCCGCGGCCCTGTTGACGCTGGACGACGGGGCGCTGGCCACCGCGACGGCGACCCGGTTCAACGGCGCCGGCTACGACGTGCGGATGGAACTCGCCGGGGAGGCCGACCAGGTGGCGGTGGGCTGGGACGACCGGACGCCGATCACCTCCACGGAACCGGTGGGGCCGCCCGCCGCCGACAAGCCGTGGACCGGGTTCCTGGAACGGTTCGCCCCCGCCTACGAGGCGGAACTCGCGGCCTTCGTGGACGTGGTGCGCGGCGAGCGGCCCAACCCCTGCGACGGGTACGAGGCGTTGGCGGCGCTGCGCATCGCCGAGGCGTGCGAGGTGTCGCGGCGCGAGAGGCGGCCGGTGGCACTGGCGGAGGTCCCGGGGGCGTGAGCCCGGTCGGACGGCCCGTCAGGTCCGTGCCTCGTGCTCGTCCTGCGGCAACCAGCCCGCGTCGTGGGCCAACAGGGCGATCTGCACGCGGTTGTTGAGCTCCAACTTCGTCAGGATGCGGGACACGTGGGTCTTCACGGTGGCGAGGCTCATGTAGAGCTCGGCGGCGATGTCGGCGTTGGGCCGTCCCCGGCCGATCGCGACGGCCACCTCCCGCTCCCGTTCGCCGAGCGCCGCCAGCCGCTGACGGGCCAGTCGGCTGCGGTCCCGGCGGGGGTCGTCGCCGGCGACCCGGCTGATGAGCTGACGGGTGACCGCCGGCGACAGCACGGGCACCCCGGCAGCCACCTTGCGCACCGCCGCCACGATCTCGGCCGGCCGGGTGTCCTTCAGGACGAACCCGGCGGCACCGGCGCGCAAGGCCCGCAGCACCTGTTCGTCGGCGTGGAAGGTGGTCAACACCACCACCTCCGGCGGGTGTTCGCCGGCGCGCAGCAGCTCGGTGGCGGCCAGTCCGTCCACGGTGGGCATCCTGATGTCCATGAGGACGACGTCGGGAGCCAGCCGCTCCACCAACGGGGCCACCTCGCTCCCGTCCCCGGCCTCCCCGACCACCTCGATGTCCGCAGCCCCGCCCAGCATCAGGCACAGGCCCGCACGGACCAGGGGGTCGTCGTCCACCAACAGCACCTTGATCGCAGTCATGAGGGCCACGGTAGCCAGGCGCTGACGCGGAAGCCCCCCGCACCGTCCGGTCCGTGCTCGATCCGGCCGCCGGCCAGGGTGGCCCGTTCGGTGAGGCCGATGAGCCCCTGGCCGGAGCCGGGGACGGCGGGCACCCGATCCGAGGGCGGTGGATTGCGCACCGTCACCGTCAGACCGGTGCCGGGAGCGCCGGCCACCCGGACCGAGACCCGGGCGCCGGGCGCGTGCTTGCGGGCGTTGGTCAGTGCCTCCTGGGCGATCCGGTAGGCCGTGCGACCGGCGGAGACGGGCACCGCGGCGAGGTCGGCGACCCTGTTGTCGAGGTGGACGGCGGCGCCCGCGGCACGGGACTCGTCGACCAGGGTGTCGAGCCCGGCGAGCGTGGGTTGGGGCCGGCCGGCCTCCTCCCCCTCCCCCGCCCTCAGCACGCCGATGATCTCACGCAGGTCCTGGAGCGCCTCGTGGGAACTCTCCCGGATCACCCCGGCCGCCCGCACCACCTCCTCGCGCGGGGCGTCGGGCCGGAACTCCAGGGCGCCCGCGTGGACGCTGAGCAGCGTGAGCCGGTGGGCGAGGACGTCGTGCATCTCCCGGGCGATGGCCTCCCGGGCCAGTCGCTGGGCCCGTTCCGCCTTCAGCGCCGCCTCGCTCTCGGCCCGTCGCGCCCGTTCCCGCAGGGACAGCAGGAGTTCGCGGTGCGAGCGGACGAACATGCCCCAGCCGACGACCGCGACGGTCATGAGGAGGGTGAAGGCCAGGGCCGCCGGATAGGAGAGGCCCGGCGTGGGCCGCAGCCAGAGGTGGACGGGGGCGATCGCCAGGGAGATCCCGGTGGTCCAGGCGACGTACGCGAACCGTCGGTGCACGGCGAGCGAGAAGGTCAGCACGCCCGCGGCGCCGCCCGCGGTCACCGACAGGGCCCCCACCGGGATCAGGGCCACGGCGATCGCCACCGGCCAGCGGCGGCGCAGCCACACGGCGCCGCAGGCGAGTGCCCCGAGGACCTGGTCCACCGCGTTCATCGGGGGCGAGGAACCGGGGTGGTCGGCCAGGCTCGCCCCGTCGAGCATCCCCACGAAGACCGCGAGCAGGAAGCACACGAAGTCGACGATCCAGTCGCGCAGGGTGCGGCGGGGGAAGCGCCGTTCGCCCCGCCGCGGGTACAGCTCGGCGGCCACCGCGGAGGGCAGCAGCCAGCGCATGCGGGACGCCGCGGGCGGGCGCTCGATGGGTTCTCTACCGCTCATGCTGCGCCAATCTACGGACCGCCACCAGCCGTTCCGGCTCCCGGGAGGGAACGGGCGACTCACGTCGGCACGGGTGCGACCATCGACGGACCCGGCCCGACGGAAGTCGGCCGCTCGGCGTCGGACGTCCACCCGGTGGCCGATCCCCCTGGCCGGGCGAGGGGGGAAGCATCTGCGTCCATGAAACGTCTGTGGGAACTGCTGGGATTCCTCGCACTGCTCCAGGGCGTCATGGGGATCGCCCATCGATACGCCGACCGGGAGTGGGGAGTGGTGCGTCGGCTGCCGTTCTTCGAGGGCTACGAACTGTTCGTGAGCGTCTGTCTGATCCTGCTCTCGTTCACCCTGTTCGGCGTCGCCGGGAGCACGGGCAAGCGGAGCGCAGGCCCCGGGGGACGGGAGGACCGGTGACGCCGTCCGGTCCTCGCCGGCCACCGGCGGGCGGCGTGCCGACACGGTGCCTTGCCCGCAGCCGACCGCGGGGGGCCGGGTAGGCTGCTTGCTCGCCCGTCCGCCCCGAAAGGACCGCGCCGTGCCCACCCCCACAGCCCGCCCCGTCGACGCCGCCAAGCCCCGCGGGCCCGCAGCCCCGAGCGGCGGAGTGCAGTCCCTGGAGCGGGCCTTCGACCTGCTGGAGCGGATGGCGGACGCCGGGGGCGAGGTCGGGCTGAGCGAGCTGTCGACGTCCAGCGGGCTGCCGCTGCCGACGATCCACCGGCTGATGCGGACGCTGGTCGCCTGCGGCTACGTGCGCCAGCAGGCCAACCGCCGCTACTCCCTGGGCCCCCGGCTGATCCGACTCGGCGAGTCCGCGGCCCGCTTGCTGGGGACCTGGGCCCGCCCCTACCTCACCCGCCTGGTGGAGGAGACCGGGGAGACCGCGAACATGGCGCTCCTGGACGGCGACGAGATCGTCTACGTGGCGCAGGTGCCGTCCAAGCACTCGGTGCGGATGTTCACGGAGGTCGGCTGCCGGGTGCTGCCGCACACCACCGGGGTCGGCAAGGCCCTGCTCGCGCACGCGCCCGCCGAGGAGGTGCGGGCACTGCTGGGGCGCACCGGCATGCCGGCGACCACCGAGAAGACCATCACCACGGTGGACGCTTTCCTCGCCGCGCTGGAGGACGTGCGCCGCCACGGGTACGCGGCCGACGACAACGAGCAGGAGATCGGGGTGCGTTGCCTCGCCGTCCGGGTGCCCGACGCACCGACCACCGCGGCGATCTCCATCTCGGGCCCGACCGGTCGGGTCACCGACGCGGCGACCCGGCGCATCGTTCCGGTGCTCCAACAGGTCGCGGTGGAGCTGTCCGCGGAACTGGCCAGCACGGGGCCGTCGATCTGACCGACCCCGCGCAGCAGACGGTGCGTCAGTACCGGCTCGGCGGGCCGCCGAAGAGGTCGACCGCGTTGCGCACCCGGGCGAGGCTCACGGCAAGCGCGCTCACCGAACCGATGGAGCCGGCGATCAGCAGGAGGGAGCGGCGCAACCGGGAACCCTCGGGGGCGCCGGCGAGGGCCATGGCGTCCAGGGCGGCCAGTTCGTCCTCGGCGATGGTGCGATCGGGGAACTCGGCCGGGTGCACGGCGAGTTCCTTGCGGAGTCGGGACACCGCGTCCCGCAACTCCAGGACGCGCGGGTCGTCGTCGCTGCCGGTCACTGGCTTCTGCCTCGCGCTCCGCAACATCGCTGCTCCCCCCGCGCACATCGTTGTGCGCATTTTGCTCATCGCTCGGCCGTCCCCCGCCGGACCGGTCGATCCAGGGGTTGGCGGTCAGTAAACGCCACCCGACGGGGTCACCGCCACCGCGCGGACGGAATTTCCCCGTGGCTGTGCCCAACGATCCACCTGGCGGTCGAATCTGACGGCGCGTGGAAGATCAAGAGGGCGTGCGGACTTCTGCGCGCGCCGGCGGAAACCGTTTGCCGCACGCCCTGCACGGGTCCTGCCCCGAGGCCGGTGCAGGGCTCGGCGTCAGGGCCGGTCGCTGTGCCCGAGGGCGCGTCCGGGGGCCACCCGGTCCCGGACGAGGCGTTTGACGGCGGTCGGTTCGGGGAAGCCGTCCCGCTTGCGGTCCCATACCACCTCCCCGTCGACGCGCACCACGAACACCCCGCCCTTCCCCGGTACGAGGGACAGTTCGACCAGTTCCGCCTCGAACGTGGTGAGCAGCTCCTGGGCGAGCCAGGCCGCCCGGGGCAGCCAACGGCACTGGGTGCAGTACTCGATCCCCACCCGGTGCACGGGTGGGGCTCCGGCGTCCTCCCGGCCGGGTCCGGGCGGTGCGGGGCTCGTGGGCGTGGTCACGGCTGGCTGCTTCCCTTCCGGGGGTTGTCCACATGGGTCGACCAGTCCTGGGCCGCGGCGGGCTTGCCGTGCAGGTCCGGTACGCGCTTGAGCCAGCCGGGTCGACCCGCCTCGGTGGCCGCCGCCCGCCGGGCGTCCTCCTCGGCGAGCCGGTCCCGGGTCGGGAAGTCGGTGGGCAGCCAGCGCGCCGAGGCGGCGGCCCGGGCCGCGAGGTGGTCGACGTAGGCGGCGCGGACCGCGTCGGCGTCGGGGAAGCCCGGCTCGTCGGCCAGCCACTCGTCCGGGACCAGGGCGGTGATCTCCCGCAGCAGACCGCGGGTGACCCGGGGGGCCAACTCCGCGTCCGCGGCCGCCGTGTCGGGGGCGTATCCGCCGAGCGCGTGACGGCGGAAGTCGTAGCGCTTGGCCACCGCCTCGGCGGCGCCCGCCCAGCGGTGGTGGAAGACGAGCGCCGCTCCGTGGTCGATGAGCCACAGCCGCGGCACGTTCACGGCGGGGCCGCCGAAGGTGGGCCAGACCATCAGGTTGGAGCTGTGCAGGGTGCGGTCGACGTTGGCGGTCAGCGCGTCCAGCCAGACCACCCGCCCGGCCTCCAGCGGGTCGACCCGCAAGGCCGCCGGGGGCGCGTCGGGGGCGAAGTCCACGCCGCCCGGCAGGTAGTCCATGCCGAGGTTCAGCCCCGGACTGACCTCCAGCAGTTCCCGCACCTCCTGGTGCGGCTCGTGCGCGCCGACCGCGGGGTCGAAGTGCACCCGCACCAGCCTGGGCACCCGCAGCCCGAGGGCCCGCGCCAACTCCCCGACGATCACCTCGGCGACCAGCGCCTTGCGCCCCTGGGCGGAGCCGGTGAACTTGACGACGTAGGTGCCGAGGTCGTCGGCCTCCACGACACCGGGTACCGAGCCGCCCGCCGTCAGGGGCTCGATGTAGCGGGTGGCGGTCACCTCGGTCAGCATTCGCCCAGGCTATACGGCGTGGCTCGGTACGGTTCCGCCGACCGGGGCCCGACCTGCGGCCGAGCGGTTCCCGCCCGCCGCCCCGCGGGCCGGGCCCGCGGCGTTTCGGATTCGGATCGGGACCCGAAGCGCCGCGGTCGGGTTGCGGCCCGTCCCGGGGTGTCAGTCGGTGTGGTCGAGGGCGGCGGTGACGATGCTGTCGGTGTCGATGTGGTGGTGGCGGTAGACGTCTTGGATGGTGCCGGACTGG
>NZ_JBEOWM010000074.1:0-23782 GCF_040296045.1 Streptomyces sp. NPDC002490
ACCCAACAACCCCGCAGCCATCCCCACCCACTGCGACCCCTGACCCGGAAACACCAACACCGTACGACCCGACACCACACCACCACCCGACACCACACCCACCGACTCCCCACCCCGCGCCAAGGCATCGAGTCCTGCGACCAGTTCGAGACCCTCGCCCACCACCACCGCGCGGTGTCCCCACGCGGCACGGCCGGTGGCCAGGGAGAACGCCACATCCCCCGGGGGCGTGTCCGGCCGTTCGCGCACCGCGCCGGACAAGGCCGCCGCCTGGGCCCGAAGGGCCTCGGGGCTCCGTGCCGACAGCGGCCAGGCCACGGTGGCGGGCAGGTGTCCCGGTGCGTCGGGCCGGTCGACCGGTTGCCGCACGGGCGGCTGTTCCAGGACGACATGGGCGTTGGTGCCGCTCACCCCGAAGGACGAGACGCCCGCCCGACGCGGCCGACCGGTCTCCGGCCACGGCACGGCCTCGGTGAGCAGCTCGGCCGCCCCGGCGGACCAGTCCACCTGCGGGGTCGGGCCGTCGACGTGGAGGGTCTTGGGCATGACCCCGTGCCGCAGGGCCAGCACCGACTTGATCACGCCGCCCACACCGGCGGCCGCCGAGGCGTGGCCGATGTTGGACTTCAACGAGCCGATCCGCACGGGCCGTTCCGCCGGGCGGTCCTGACCGTAGGTCGCCAGCAGCGCCTGCGCCTCGATCGGGTCTCCGAGGGTGGTGCCGGTGCCGTGCGCCTCCACCACGTCCACCTCGGACCCCGCAAGACCGGCATCCGCCAACGCCGCCCGGATCACCCGCTGCTGCGACGGACCGTTCGGCGCCGTCAACCCGTTCGACGCACCATCCTGATTCACCGCCGAACCCCGCACCACCGCCAACACCGGATGCCCCCTACGCACCGCATCCGACAACCGCTCCACCAACACCAACCCCACGCCCTCGCCGAAGCCGGTGCCGTCCGCGGCGGCGGCGAAGGACTTGCACCGGCCGTCCGGAGCCAGGCCCCCCTGCCGGCTGAACTCTACGAAGAGTTCGGGGCTGCACATCACGTTGACGCCGCCGGCCAGGGCCATGGAGCACTCCCCCGACCGCAGTGCCCGCACGGCCAGGTGCAGGGCCACCAGCGAGGAGGAGCAGGCGGTGTCCACGGTGACCGCGGGACCCTCCAGCCCGAAGAAGTAGGCCAGGCGTCCGGAGACGATGCTGCCGGAGTTGCCGGTGCCGAGGAATCCCTCGACGTCCTCCGGGATGTAGGGCAGGAGGCGTGCCGCGTAGTCCTGCTGCATCAGGCCGACGTAGGTGCCCACGGGAGCGCCGCGCAGTTCCGAGGGGTCGATGGCGGCGCGCTCGAACAGTTCCCAGCTGGTCTCCAGCAGCAGCCGCTGCTGGGGGTCCATCGCCAGCGCCTCGCGCGGCGAGATCCCGAAGAACTCCGCGTCGAACTCGGCGGCGTCGTGCAGGAAGCCGCCGTGGCGGGTGATGGAGGTGCCGGGCCGGTCGGGGTCCGGGTCGTAGAGCGCGTCCAGCCCCCAGCCCCGGTCCGTGGGGAACTCGGAGATGCCGTCGCGGCCCTCGGCCAGCATCCGCCAGAGGTCCTCGGGCGAGCGGACCCCGCCGGGGAAGCGGCAGGCCATGGAGACGATCGCGATCCGGTCGTCGTCCGAGGTCCGGGGCGCGGGGCCGGCGGGCGCGGCGGGGTCGGTGCGGTCGTCCGTCAGTCCGGCGAGCAGGAAGCCGGCCAGTGCGGTGGGCGTCGGGTAGTCGAACACCAGGCTCGCCGGGAGCCGGAGTCCGGTGGCGGCGTTCAGACGGTTCCGCAGTTCCACCGAGGCCAGCGAGTCGAAGCCGAGTTCGCGGAAGGCCCGCCCGGGGTCCAGGTCGTCCGGGGAGGCGTGGCCGAGGACCGCGGCCGTGCGGGTGCGGACGAGTTCGAGCAGCATCCGCATCCGTCCGGCGCCGTCGAGGTCGGCGAGGCGCCGGCGCAGGACGTCCTCGTCGGCCGTCGCCTCGGTGGCCGTCGCCGCCCGCCTCAGTGGGGTCCGGACGAGGCCGCGCAGCAGCGGCGGCAGCGTCCCGGCCGCCGCTGCGGAGCGCAGGGCGGCGGTGTCCAGGCGCATCGGCACCAGGACGGCGCGGTCCAGGGTGAGGGCCGTGTCGAAGAGTTCGAGTCCCTGTTCGGTGGCCAGCGGCGGCATCCCGGAGCGGGCGATGCGTCGCACCTCGGCGTCGTCCAGGTGGCCGGTCAGTGCGCTGGCCTGCTCCCACAGGGTCCAGGCCAGGGACTGGCCGGCCAGTCCCGCGGTCCGGCGCTGTTCGGCGAGGGCGTCGAGGAAGGCGTTGGCGGCGGCGTAGTTGGCCTGCCCGGGGCCGCCGAAGGTGCCGGCGGCCGAGGAGAAGAGGACGAAGCCGGCGAGGTCCCGTCCGCGGGTCAGTTCGTGCAGGTGGAGGGCCGCGTCGACCTTGGGGCGCAGGACCTCGTCCACCCGTTCGGGGGTGAGGGCCGTGACGACGCCGTCGTCCAGGGCGCCCGCGGTGTGGACCACCGCGGTCAGGGGGTGTGCCGGCGGCAGGTCGGCGAGCACGGCGGCGAGGGCGGTGCGGTCGGCGGCGTCGCAGGCGACGATCCTGGCGTCGGCGCCCAGCGCCGCGAGTTCGGTCCGCAGGTGTTCGGCGCCTTCGGCGGCCGGGCCGCTGCGGGAGAGCAGGAGCAGGTGTCGGACGCCGTGCCGGGCGGCGAGCCGGCGGGCGACGTGGGAGCCGAGCAGGCCGGTGCCGCCGGTGACGAGGACCGTGCCGTCCGGGTCCAGGGGTCGGGCGGGTGCGGTCGGCCGGTCGGGGGCGTCGCTCGGGACCCCGGCCAGACGCGGTACGCGGACCTGGTCGCCGCGCACGGCCGACTGGGCCTCCCGGGTGGCGAGGGCCGCCGCCACGCCGGGTGAGGTCCCGAACTCGTCGGCCGGGTCGAGGTCGAGCAGGGCGAAGCGGTCCGGGTGCTCGGACTGGGCGGAGCGGACCAGGCCCCACAGGGCGCTCTGAGCCGGGTTCCGCAGGTCTCCTCCGGTGACGCTGACCGCGCCTCGGGTGCGGAAGACCAGTCGGGATCCGGCGAAGCGGTCGTCGGCCAGCCAGGTCTGCACGTCGGCGAGGGCCCGGTGCACGCAGGCTCGGGCCGCCGCGGCCGGGTCGCCCTCGTCCTCCTGCTCCGCGCAGGCCAGCAACACCGTCTCGGGCACCGGGGCACCGGCGTCCACCTCGGCCACCAGCGCGGCCAGGTCGGTGGTGAGCCGGGCCGGCGCTTCGGCGCCGGTGGAACGCGCCGGGACCCACTCCACCCGGTACAGGTCCCGGTGGTGGCGGCGACCGTCGCGGGCGGGGGCGAACCCTTCGGCGGCGGCCGGCCGGAGCACCAGCGAGTCCACCGTGGTCACGGCGCGGCCGGTCGGGTCGGCGACCTGGAGGGTCACCGCGTCGGGGCCCGCCGGGGTGAGCCGGACCCGGATCGCGTCGGCACCGGTGGCGTGCAGCGTGACCCCGTTCCAGGAGAACGGCAGTCGCCCCTCGGGGTGTTCCTCGGTGCCGGCGGTGCCGGGCAGTCCGGTGGCGTGCAGGGCGGCGTCCAGCAGCGCGGGGTGCAGGCCGAAGCGGTCGGCGGCCGGTGCGGGCCCGTCCGGTAGGACGGCTTCGGCGAAGACCTCCTCGCCCCGTCGCCAGGCGGCGCGCAGGCCCTGGAACGCGGGGCCGTAGGCGAATCCGCCCTCGGCGAAGCGGTCGTACAGCCCGTCGAGGGCGACGGGTTCGGCCCCGGGCGGGGGCCAGGCCGTCAGCCCGGTGTCCTCCGCGGCGGTCGTCGGGTCCTCGGCGGCCAGGACGCCCCGGGCGTGCCGGACCCACTCGCCGCCCTCGCCGGCCGGTGCGTCCGGCTGTGCGTGCAGGCTCAGCGGGCGGCGTCCGTGCCGGTCGGGGGCGCCCACGGTCAGCCGCAGCATCGTCCCGCCGGAGCCGGCCAGCAGCAGGGGTGCTTCGAGGGTGAACTCCTCGACCCGGGGGCAGCCGACGCGGGCTCCGGCCTGGAGTGCGAGTTCGAGGAAGGCGGTTCCCGGGAGCAGCACGCTGCCCCGGACCGCGTGGTCGGCCAGCCAGGGGTGGGTCAGGGTGGACAGCCGTCCGGTGAGGAGGAGGCCGTCGCCGTCCGCGAGGACCACGACCGCGCCCAGCAGCGGGTGGTCCGCGGGTGCCAGGCCGGCGGCGGTGACGTCGGCGGCGGGCTCGGCTCCGTCCTCCAACCAGTACCGTTCCCGTTGGAACGGGTAGGTGGGCAGGTCGACCGGCCCGGGACGGCGGCCGGCGAAGACGGCGTCCCAGTCCAAGGGGACCCCGCGCAGGTGGAGTTCGGCGAGGGATTCGGTGAACCGGTGGAGTCCGCCTTCGCCGCGGCGCAGCGTGCCGTGGGCGGTGGCGTCGGCGCCGGCGTCCTCGACGGTCTCCAGCACGCCGACGGTGAGCACCGGGTGGGGGCTGCTCTCCAGCAGCACCTGGTAGCCGTCCGCCAGCAGGGCGCGGGTGGCCTGTTCGAACCGGACGGTGCCGCGCAGGTTCCGGTACCAGTAGTCGGCGTCCAGGACGGAGGTGTCCGTCAGGAGGCCGCCGCTGACCGTGGAGTAGAACGGGATCCGGGACGCGCTCGGGTTCAGCCCGTCGAGCCGGGCGAGCAGTTCGGTGCGGATGTCCTCGACGTGGGCGCCGTGGGAGGCGTAGTCGACGGGGATGCGCCGGTTGCGCACCTCCCGGGCGGTCGCGCGGGCGAGGAACTCCTCCAGGGCGTCGGCGTCTCCGGAGACCACGGTGGAGGCGGGGCCGTTCACCGCGGCGACGGAGAGCCTGCCGGCCCAGGGGGCGAGCCACTCGGTGACCCGGTCGGCGGGCAGGGCCACCGAGGCCATGCCGCCGCGGCCGGACAGGTCCCGTATCGCCCGGCTGCGCAGGGCGACCACCCGTGCGGCGTCGTCCAGCGAGAGGGCGCCCGCCACGCAGGCCGCCGCGATCTCCCCCTGCGAGTGGCCGACGACGGCGCCCGGGGTGATGCCGTAGGAGCGCCACAGTTCGGCCAGGGAGACCATGACCGCCCACAGCACCGGCTGGACCACGTCCACCCGCTCGGGGGGCGGGGTTCCGGGCTCGCCGCGCAGGACGGCTTCCAACGACCAGTCGAGGAAGGGGGTGAGGGCGCGCTCGCACTGCGCCACGCGGGCCGCGAAGACCGGTGCGGAGTCCAGGAGTTCGACCGCCATCCCGGCCCACTGGGACCCCTGTCCGGGGAACACCATGGCGACCTCGCCGCCCGATCCGGCGGTGCCGCGCACCAGGCAGGGGGCGGTGTCGTCCGCGGCCAGGGTGTCGAGTGCCCGGCGGAAGCCGTCCGGGTCGGTGCCGATCAGCACCGCCCGGTGCTCGTGCGAGGCGCGGGTGGTCGCGAGGGCGTGCCCGACCTCGGCCGGCCGCCATCCGGGGCGGGCGTCCAGGTGGGTCCGGAGCCGTTCGGCCTGGGCGCGCAGCGCCCCGGCGGTGCGGCCGGAGAGCACCCAGGGCAGGACGGGGTGTCCGGTGCCGGCTTCGGCGTCCGGGGCGCCCGCGGCCGGGTCGTCCGCCGGCCCGGTCGGGGCGTCGGCCTGTTCGAGGACGACGTGTCCGTTGGTTCCGCTGACGCCGAACGAGGAGACCGCTGCCCTGCGGGGTCGTCCGGTGTCCGGCCACGGGGTGCTCGCGGTGACCAGGCGCACCGCGCCCGAGGTCCAGTCGATCTGCGGGGACGGGTCCTGGGCGTGCAGGGTCGGCGGGACGGTGCCGTGCCGCATGGCCATGACGGCCTTGATGACGCCGCCGACGCCGGCGGCGGCCTGGGTGTGGCCGATGTTGGACTTCAAGGAGCCGAGCAGCAGCGGTCGGTCGGCGGGCCGTTCCCGGCCGTAGGTGGCGAGCAGGGCCTGTGCTTCGATCGGGTCGCCGAGCGGGGTGCCGGTGCCGTGCGCCTCCACCACGTCCACCTCGGTGGGGGCGAGCCCGGCGTTGGCCAGTGCCTGACGGATCACCCGTTGCTGGGCGGGGCCGTTGGGCGCGGTCAGCCTGCTGCTGGCGCCGTCCTGGTTGACGGCGGTGCCGCGGATCAGGGCGAGTACGGGGTGCCCGTGACGGCGGGCGTCGGAGAGCCGCTCCAGCAGCAGCACGCCCACGCCCTCGCCCCAGCCGGTGCCGTCCGCGGCGGCGGCGAAGGACTTGCAGCGGCCGTCCCTGGCCAGGCCGCCCTGTCGGCTCATCTCCACGAACGGGACCGGCGTCGACATCACCATCGCGCCGCCGGCCAGGGCCAGCGTGCAGTCGCCCTGCCGCAGGGCCTGGGCGGCGAGGTGGATGGCGACCAGGGAGGAGGAGCAGGCGGTGTCGACGCTGACCGCCGGGCCCTCCAGCCCGAAGGTGTAGGCGATGCGGCCCGAGGCGACGCTGTCGGAGCTGCCGTTGCCGAGGTAGCCGGCCACGTCGTCGGGGACCCGGCGCAACCGCACCGCGTAGTCCTGGTACATCACTCCGGCGAAGATCCCGGTCTGGCTGCCCCGGAGGGACGCCGGGTCGATGCCGGCGCGTTCGAACGCCTCCCAGGTGGTCTCCAGCAGCAGCCGCTGCTGGGGGTCCATCGCCAACGCCTCGCGCGGCGAGATCCCGAAGAAGCCGGGGTCGAACCCCTGCACGTCGTCGAGGAAGCCGCCCCGCGCGGCGTAGCTGGTGCCGCTGCGCAGTTGCTGCGGGTCGTCGAGGTGGTCCAGGTCCCATCCGCGGTCGTCGGGGAAGCCGGTGATCGCGTCGGTGCCGGTGGCGACCAGTCGCCACAGGTCCTCCGGCGTCCGCACCCCGCCCGGGTACCGGCAGCTCATGGCGACGACGGCGATCGGTTCGCGGGCCGCCGTCTCGGTCTCGGTCAGGCGCTGCCGGGTCCGGTGCAGGTCGGCCGTCACCCGCTTGAGGTAGTCCCTCAGTCTGTCGTCGTTCCCCATTGCCTCGTCACCTCGGTTCGCGCGCCTCGTCGTCATGCCATGCCGAGTTCGTTGTCGATGAAGTCGAAGATCTCGTCGTCGGTCGCACCGTCCATGCGGTCCTCGATGCCGTCGCCGGTCGCGTCGGCGGCTGCGGGGTGGAGGCGCCCCAGGAGTTCCTGGAGTCGGACGGCGAGCCGTTCCCGGGCCGCGTCGTCGTCGACTCCGTCGTCGAGGGCGCGTTCCAGTCGGTCCAGTTCGGCCAGTGCCGGCACCGGGGCGGGCCCGGGGTCGGGGGTCAGTTCGGTGGCCAGGTGCCCGGCGATCGCGGTCGGGGTCGGATGGTCGAAGAGCAGGGTCGCCGGGAGGGGGAGGCCGGTGGCGGCGCGCAGCCGGTTGCGCAGTTCCACCGCGGTCAGCGAGTCGAAGCCGATCTCCAGCAGCCCGCGCCCCGGTTCGACCGCGGCGGGGCCGCCGTGGCCGAGCACCATCGCGGCGTGCGAGCGGACCAGGTCGAGCAGCACCCGCTCGCGCTGCGGACCGTTGAGGGTGCCGAGCCGTTGCTTGAGCGCATCCGGCCGGTCGGGGCCGCTGTCGGTGGCGCGACCCGCAGTGCCGCGCCGGGGGGCGGGGCGCACCAGGCCGCGCAGCAGCGCCGGGACGCCGCCGGAGGCGGCCTGGTCCCGCACCGCCGCGGTGTCCAGCCGCAGCGGCAGGACGACGGTCTCGTCGAGTTCCCCGGCCGCGTCGAACAGGGCCAGTCCCTCGGCGGGGGTGAAGGCGACGATGCCGCCCCGGGCGATCCGTTTCAGGTCGGCCTCGGTGAGGCCGCCGGTCATTCCGGTCCGGTTGGCCCACAACCCCCAGGCGAGGGAGCGTCCGGCCAGGCCCTCGGCCCGGCGGCGGTGGGCCAGTGCGTCCAGGAAGGCGTTGGCCGCGGCGTAGTTGCCCTGGCCCATGCCGCCGAAGACGCCCGCGATGGAGGAGAACAGGACGAACTCGGTGAGGTCCAGGTCCGCGGTCAGTTCGTGCAGGTTGACCGCGGCGTCCACCTTGGGGCGCAGCACCGGGTCGAGTCGGTCGGGGGTCATGTCGGCGACCACGCCGTCCGCCAGTACGCCCGCGGCGTGGACCACCCCGGTCAGGGGGTGTTCCGTCGGCAGTCCGGCCAGCAGGGCCGCGAGGGCGTCCCGGTCGGCGGCGTCGCAGGCGACGACCTCGACGTGGGCGCCCGAGGCGGTGAGTTCCGCGTGGAGTTCCGTCGCCCCTTCGGCGGCGGGCCCGTTGCGGCTGGTCAGCAGCAGGTGCCGGACGCCGTGCTCGGTGACCAGGTGGCGGGCCACGTGGGCACCGATGGCGCCGGTGCCGCCGGTGATCAGGACGGTTCCCCCGGGGTCCCAGCCGGGCCTGCGTTCGGGGGTGGAGAGCGGCACCCGGGCCAGTCGGGCGACGTGCACGTTCCCGGCGCGGACCGCCAGTTGGGGCTCACCGGAGGCGAGGGCCCGGGCGAGGGCCGCGGGCGAGGCTTCGTGGGCGTCCGTGTCGAGCAGGACGAAACGGTCGGGGTTCTCGGTCTGCGCCGAGCGGACCAGCCCCCACACGGCCGCCCGGACCGGGTCCGGGGCGTCCTGGTCGTCGGGCAGGGGCACCGCGCCCGAGGTCACCAGCACCAGCCGGGATCCGGTGAGGCGCTCGTCCGCGAGCCAGTCGCGCAGCAGGCCGAGGACCGCGCCGACCTCGCGGTGCACCGCCGCGCGGAGGTCGTCCGACGGGCCCGCGACGGTCGGGCAGGCGGCCCACACCAGCGGGGGCGGCGGGGTGCCCCCGTCGATCAGTTCGACCAGTGCCGCGAGGTCGGGCACCGTCCGGCCCGGGAACGGCGGGGATCCGCACCACCAGGACGACCGGGTGCCCAGTACCGTCCAGGACTCCGGGCCGGGGAGGGCGTCGGCGGTGCCGGCGCCTGCGGGCAGGGGCTGCCACCCGGGGCGGAACAGTTCCTCGTGGTGTCCGTGCTGCGCGGCCTTGAACTGGTCGGCGGAGACGGGGCGGAGCACCAGGGACCGGGCCGAGACCACGGGTCGTCCGGTGTCGTCGGTCGCCAGCACCTCGACGGCGTTGCCGCCGGTCGGGGTCAGCCGCAGCCGGAGTTCGGACGCGCCCGCGGCGTGCAGCCGCACCCCGTTCCAGGAGAACGGGAGCCAGCCCTTCTCCGGTCCTTGCAGCACGTCGAAGACCAGGGCGTGCAGGGCGGCGTCCAGCAGGGCGGGGTGCAGGCCGAAGCCGGCGGCGTCGGCCTGCTGTTGCGGGGGCAGGCTCGCGGTGGCGAAGACCTCCTCGCCGAGCCGCCAGGCGGCCCGCAGGCCCTGGAACGCGGGGCCGTAGGCGAATCCGCCCTCGGCGAAGCGCTGGTAGAGCCCCTCCACGTCGAGGGGGACGGCTCCGGCCGGCGGCCAGGGCGCGGGGTGCGTGGGGGCGTCCCCGGCCGGCTCGTCGTCCGGGGCGAGCAGTCCGCTGGCGTGCCGGGTCCACGGCGGGTCGGTGTCGGAGCCCTCCGGCCTGGCGTGGATGCTCAGCGGGCGGACTCCGGAGCCGTCGGGGGCGCCGACCGTGAGTTGCAGGGCCACCGCCGTGCCGGCGGGCAGCAGCAGCGGTGCCTCCAGGGTGAGTTCCTCGACCCGGCCGCAGCCGACCTGGTCACCCGCGCGGACGGCGAGTTCCAGGAAGGCGGTGGCCGGGAACAGCACGCCCTCGAAGACTCCGTGGTCGGCGAGCCACGGGTGGCTGCGCAGGGAGATCCGGCCGGTGAACAGGAAGCCGTCCGAGTCGGCCAGTTCGGAGCCGGCGCCGAGCAGCGGGTGATCGACCGTCAGCAGTCCGGCCGAGGGCAGGTCCGCTCCGGCGGAGTTGCCCTCCAGCCAGTAGCTGCGGCGTTGGAAGGGGTAGGTCGGCAGGTCGGTGGGGATCGTCGCGCCCTCGGTGTGGACGGCCGTCCAGTCCACCGGGACGCCGTGCACGTGCAGCCGGGCCAGGGCGGTGGTGGCGGTGGCGACCTCGGGACGGTCCCGGCGCAGCAGCGGAACCAGCACGGCGCGGTCGGAATCGCCGGTGAGGCAGTCCTGTCCCATGGTGCTGAGCGCGCCGTCCGGGCCGAGTTCCAGGAAGGCGGTGACGCCCTCGCGTTCCAGGTGGCGCACCCCGTCCTGGAACCGGATCGTCGCGCGCACGTGCTCGGCCCAGTGGTCCGGGGAGCCGAGCTGTTCGGTGGTGGCCGGCTCCCCGGTGAGGTCGGAGACGATCGGGATGGTGGCCTCGCCCGCATCGATCTGCGCGGCGACCTTCCGCAGTTCGTCGAGGACCGGTTCCATCAGGGGCGAGTGGAAGGCGTGGCTGACCTTCAGTCGCCGGGTCTTGTGCCCGAGCGCGGCGAGTTCGGCGGCGAGTTCGGTGACCGCCGTGTCCTCGCCGGAGATCACGGTCGAGGCGGGCCCGTTGACGGCGGCCAGGCCGACGGTGTCCTCCCGGCCCGCCAGCAGCGGCAGCACGTCCTCTTCCGGGGCGGTGAGGGCGACCATCGCGCCGCCCGCCGGCAGTGCCTGCATCAGCCGGGCCCGTGCGGCCACCAGGGCGGCGGCGTCGGGCAGCGAGAGCACTCCGGCGACGTGGGCGGCGGCCAGTTCGCCGACCGAGTGGCCGAGCAGGTAGTCAGGGCGTACGCCCCAGTGTTCGACCAGCCGGAACAGGGCGACGCCGAGGGCGAACAGGGCGGGCTGGGTGTAGCCGGTGCGGTCCAGCAGACCGTGGTCGGGGGTGCCGGGGGCGGCATCGACCACGTCGCGCAGCGGACGGTCCAACAGCGGGTCGAGTGCGGCGCACACGGTGTCGAAGGCGTCGGCGAAGACCGGGAAGCGGGCGTACAGTTCGGCGCCCATGCCGGGCCGCTGGCTGCCCTGGCCGGGGAAGAGGAAGGCGGTCTTGCCGGCGGTGCCGGTGACGCCGCGGACCAGGTCCGCCGCCGGCTCGGCCGTGCTGAGGGCGGTCAGCCCGCGCAGCAGGGCTTCGCGGTCGGTGCCGGTGAGGGCGGCGCGGTGTTCGAAGGCGCTGCGGTGGAGCGCAAGGGTGCGGCCCAGGTCCTCGACGCGGAGCCGGGGGTTGCGCTCCAGGTGCCGGAGCAGTCGCCCGGCCTGCGCGCCGAGCGCGTCCGCGCTCCGCGCGGAGAGCAGCCAGGGCAGGGCGGGGGCCGTCGAAGGCGGGGCGTCGGGGGCGGGGACGGGGTCGGTGGGCAGTTCCAGGATGGTGTGGGCGTTGGTGCCGCTGACCCCGAACGAGGAGACCGCGGCCCTGCGGGGGCGGCCGGTCTCCGGCCACGGGGTGTCCTCGGTGAGCAGCCGGACCGTGCCGGCCGACCAGTCCACGAAGGGGGTCGGCGCGTCGACGTGCAGGGTGCGGGGCAGTGCCCCGTGCCGCATCGCCTGCACCATCTTGATGATCCCGGCCACCCCGGCGGCGGCCTGGCTGTGCCCGATGTTCGACTTGAGCGAGCCCAGCCACAGCGGCCGGTCCGCCGCCCGTTCCCGGCCGTAGGTCGCCAGCAGGGCCTGCGCCTCGATCGGGTCGCCCAACCTGGTCCCGGTGCCGTGCGCCTCCACCGCGTCCACCTCGGAGGCGGCCAGCCCGGCGTGGTCGAGCGCGGCCCGGATCACCCGCTGCTGCGAGGGGCCGTTGGGGGCGGTCAGTCCGTTGCTGGCACCGTCCTGGTTGACCGCCGAGCCCCGTACCAGGGCGAGCACCGGGTGCCCGTTGCGGCGGGCGTCGGAGAGTCGTTCCAGGACCAGCAGCCCGGCGCCCTCGGCCCAGGAGGTGCCGTCCGCAGCGGCGGCGAAGGGCTTGCAGCGCCCGTTCTCGGCGAGCACCCGTTGCCGGCTGAACTCCACGAACGCCCCGGGCGTCGACATCACGGTGACCCCGCCGGCGAGGGCGAGCGAGCACTCCCCCGCCCGGAGCGACTGGGCCGCGAGGTGCACCGCGACCAGCGACGAGGAGCACGCCGTGTCCACGGTGACCGCGGGTCCTTCCAACCCGAGGGTGTAGGAGATCCGTCCGGACGCCACGCTGCCCGCGCTGCCGATGCCGAGGTAGCCCTCGGTCTCCTCGGAGGGCCGGGCGACCCGTGAGCCGTAGTCGTGGTGGCTGCACCCGACGAAGACGCCGCTGCGGCTGCCCTTGAGGGAGAGCGGGTCGATGCCGGCCCTTTCGAACGCCTCCCAGGAGAGTTCGAGCAGCAGCCGCTGCTGCGGGTCGATGGTCAGCGCCTCGCGCGGGGAGATCCCGAAGAAGGCCGGGTCGAAGCGGTCGGCCTCGTGGAGGAAGCCGCCCTCCCGCGCGTAGGTGCTGCCGACCCGGTCGGGGTCGGGGTCGTAGAGGCCCTCCAGGTCCCAGCCGCGTCCGGTGGGGAAGCCGGAGATGGCGTCCTGGCCGCCTGCGACGAGTTCCCACAGGTCCTCGGGGGTGGCGACGCCGCCGGGGTAGCGGCAGCTCATGGCGACGACGGCGATCGTCCCGTCGTCCGGGTCCGCCTCCGGTGCCGCTGCCCGCCGCGGGGCGGCGGGCAGCGCCTCGGCGGCGCCCAGCAGTTCGGTGCGCAGCTGGCCGGCCAGCACCGTCGCCGTCGGGTAGTCGAAGGCGAGGGTCACCGACAGGCGCAGTCCGGTGGCCTCGGCGAGCCGGTTGCGCAGGTCGACGGCGGTCAGCGAGTCGAAGCCGATGTCCTTGAACGCCCGGTCGGGTTCCACCGCCTCGGGTCCGGGGTGGCCGAGGACGGCGGCGACCTCCGTGCGGACCAGTTCCAGCAGGGCCTGGTCCCGTTCCTCCGGGGGCAGTCCGGCCAGCCGCAGCAGCGGCGAGCCGGTGGCGTCGTCCGTCCCGGGGGCGGGCCGCCCCGCCGCGAGCACCTGGCGCACCTCCGGCAGGTCGCCGATGGCGGGGCTGGGCCGGAGCGCGGTGAACGCCCGGGTGAAGCGCTCCCAGGCGAAGTCGGCGACCAGCACCGCCGTGTCGTCGTGGTCGAGGGCCTGTTGCAGTGCGGCCGTCGCCGATTCGGGGGCCATGGCCGGCAGACCGTTGCGGACCAGCCGTTCGCCGACCGCCCCCGAGGCGAGGCTGTCGCCGCCCCACAGGCCCCAGGCCACCGAGGTGGCCGGCAGCCCGAGGTCGCGGCGCTGCCGGGCCAGGGCGTCGAGGTAGGCGTTGGCGGCGGCGTAGCTGCCCTGGCCGGTGCCGCCGAGCGTCCCGGCCAGCGAGGAGAAGAGGACGAAGGCCGTCAGGTCGTGTGCCCGGGTGAGCGCGTCGAGGTGGCGGGCGGCGTCGAGCTTGGGACGCAGTACCCCGGCCGCGCGCTCGGGGGTGATCGAGTCGATCACGCCGTCGTCCAGGACCCCCGCCGCGTGCAGGACGGCGCGCAGCGGGCGTTCGGCCGGGATCGTGGCCAGCAGTTGGGCCAGCGCGTCCCGGTCGGCGACGTCGCAGGACGCCACGGTGACCTCGGCGCCGAGCCCGCGCACCTCCGTGAGCAGGGCTTCCGCGCCGGGTGTCGCGGCTCCGCGACGGCTGGTCAACAGCAGGTGCGCGGAGCCCTCCCGGGCGAGCCAGCGGGCCATCTGGGCTCCGAGGCCGCTGGTTCCGCCGGTGATCAGGACCGTGCCCTCGGGCGTCCAGTGGCGGACCGGGGTCGCCTCGCCGAGTCCGGCGCGGGCGAGCCGGCGGCCGAAGACGCCGGAGGCGCGCACCGCCACCTGGTCCTCGTGGTCCAGTCCCGCCAGCACCACGGCCAGTCGGGCCGCGGCCCGGTCGTCGAGTTGCTGCGGGAGGTCGACCAGTCCGCCCCAGCGCTGCGGGTACTCGACCCCGGCGACGCCGCCGAGGCCCCACACCAGCGCCTGCACGGGGCTGCCGGTGCGGTCGGAGCGGCCGATCGAGACCGCGCCCCGGGTGGCGCACCACAGGGGGGCGTCGGCGCCGAGGTCGCCCAGCGCCTGGAGCAGGGCGACCGTCTGCACCAGCCCGAGCGGGAGCGCCGAGCCCTCGCCGTGGGGTTCCTCGGCCAGGGCGAGCAGGGACAGCACCCCGGCCGGCGCCCGGTCGGCGTCCTGGGCGGCCCGCAGCAGGTCGGCGAGGCGGGTCCGGTCGGCGGCGGACGGGCCCGCCTCGACCAGGACCGGTGCGGCGCCGTGTGCGCGCAGGGCGTCGAGGGCGAACGCGACGGCGGGGTCGGCGGCGGTACCGGCCACGACCAACCAGCTTCCGGAGAGCCGGGGTCGCCCGGTGGTCGGCAGGGGCTTCCAGGCCACCCGGTAGCGCCAGCCGTCGGCGGTGCCGCTGGCACGTCGTGCGCGCAGCCAGTCCGACAGGGTGGGGACGAGGGAGGCGAGGGAGGCGCGCAGCGCACCGTCCTCGACGCGCAGGGTGCCGGCGAGGGCGTCCAGGTCACCGCGGTCGATCGCGTTCCAGAACCCGGCGTCGGCCGGGTCGGAGCCGGAGACGACGTCGGTGGAACGCCCCGGGGCGGCCGTGTCCAGCCAGTACCGCTGCTGTTGGAAGGGGTAGGTGGGCAGGGGTTGCTTGCGGGCGCCGGATCCGGCGAAGACGGCCTCCCAGTCCACGGCGGTCCCGTGCACCTGGAGCGCGGCCAGCGAGGCGAGCAGCCGCTCGGGGCCGCCCTCGTCGCGGCGCAGGGTTTCGACGACGGCTCCGCCGGTGACGTCGGCTGCCTCCAGGGCCTGTTGCAGCCAGACCGCGAGCGTGGGGTGGGTGCTGCATTCGACGAAGGTGTGGTGGCCGTCGGCGATCAGCGCCTCGACCGTCCGCCCGAACTCCACCGGCCACCGCAGGTTCCGGTACCAGTAGTCGCCGTCCAACTCCGCCGTGTCCACCGGCCCGCCGGTCACCGTGGAGTAGAACGGCACCCCGGACGCCCGCGGCACGATCCCCGCGAGCAGGGTACGCAACTCCTCCTCGATCCCCTCCACCTGCACCGAGTGCGCGGCGAAGTCCACCCCCGGCACCGGCCAGGTCAACACCCCGGCCGCGGCGTACCGCTCGCCCAGCTCCGCCAGGGCCTCCGGATCACCGGAAACCGTCACCGAGGCCGGCCCGTTCACCGCGGCGACACCCAACACCCCGCCCCAGGACTCCAGTTCCTCCCGGACCGCATCGACCGCCCGCGGCACGAACAGCATTCCGCCCCGACCGGCCAACGCCGACAGCGCCCGGCTCCGCAACGCCACGATCCGCGCCGCGTCCTCCAAGGAGAGCGCACCCGCCACACAGGCCGCGGCGATCTCCCCCTGCGAGTGGCCCACCACCGCGTCCGGCACCACCCCGTAGGAGCGCCACACCTCCGCCAGCGCCACCATCACCGCGAACAGCACCGGCTGCACCACGTCCACCCGGTCCAAGGGGGGCGCGTCCGGCTCGTCCCGCAACACCGCCGTCAACGACCACTCCAGATGCGGGGCGAGAGCCCGCTCGCAGGCGGTGATGCGTTCCGCGAAGACCGGAACGGCGAGCGATTCCCGCGCCATCCCGACCCATTCGGCGCCCTGGCCGGGGAAGACGAACACCGTCCTCGTCGGCCGGGCCACGCCGACGCGCACCACACCGGTGTCCTGGCGCCCCGCGCCGAGTGCCGCCAGGCCGCGCAGCAGGGCCGTGCGGTCCCCGCCGACGACGGCGGCACGGTGCTCGAACCCGGTCCGGGTGGTCGCCAGCGAGTAGCCGATGTCGACGGGGGAGGTCTCCGGGCTCCCGGTGAGGTGGGCGTGCAGCCGTGCCGCCTGGTCCTTCAGTGCTTCGGGGGTGCGCCCGGACAGGACCCACGGGACGACGACGGGCTCCCCGGGCGCGTCCGGCGCGGTGGGTTCCGCCGGGAGGGCGGGGGCTTGTTCGACGATGACGTGGGCGTTGGTGCCGCTGAGGCCGAAGGAGGAGACGCCGGCCCGGCGCGGGCGGTCGGTCTCCGGCCACGGGGTGGCCTCGGTCAGCAGGGAGACGGCACCCGCGGTCCAGTCGACGGCCGGGGACGGCCGGTCGACGTGCAGGGTCCGCGGCAGCATCCCGTGCTCCATCGCCAGCACCATCTTGATGATGCCGCCGACGCCGGCGGCGGCCTGGGTGTGGCCGATGTTGGACTTCAGCGACCCCAACCACAGCGGCCGGTCCCCGGGCCGGTCCCGGCCGTAGGTGGCCAGCAGCGCGTCGGCCTCGATCGGGTCGCCCAGTCGGGTGCCGGTGCCGTGCGCCTCCACCGCGTCCACGTCGGCGGCCGTCAGCCGGGCGTTGGCCAGGGCACCGCGGATCGCCCGTTGTTGGGCCAGGCCGCTGGGCGCGGTCAGGCCGTTGCTGGCGCCGTCCTGGTTGATCGCCGAGCCACGGAGCACGGCCAGCACCGGGTGCCCGTTGCGCCGCGCGTCCGAGAGGCGTTCCAGGAGCAGCAGCCCCACGCCCTCCGCCATGCCGAAGCCGTCCGCCGCGGCGGCGAAGGACTTGCAGCGGCCGTCCTCGGCGAGCCCCCGCTGCCGGCTGAACCCGGTGAAGGACAGGGGGGTGCCGATGACCGTGGCGCCGCCGGCGAGGGCCAGGGTGCACTCGCCCGAGCGCAGCGACTGGGCCGCCAGGTGCACCGCCACCAGCGACGAGGAGCACGCCGTGTCGACGGTCACCGCGGGCCCGCGCAGGCCCAGGTGGTAGGCGACCCGCCCGGACAGGACGCTGGTGGAGATGCCCGCGATGAGCAGGCCCTCCAGTTCGTCGGGGACGTCGCGCAGGGTGCCGCCGTAGCCCTGGTAGGACGCGCCGGCGAAGACTCCGGTCGCGGTGGAGTGCAGGGACGCCGGGTCGATGCCCGCGCGTTCGATGGCCTCCCAGGAGGTTTCCAGCAGCAGTCGCTGCTGGGGGTCCATCGCCAGTGCCTCGCGCGGCGAGATCCCGAAGAACCCCGGGTCGAACAGGCCGGCGTCGTGGACGAAGCCGCCCGCGGCCGTGTAGCTCTTGCCGGGCCGATCGGGATCCGCGTCGTAGAGGCCGTCCAGGTCCCAGCCCCGGTCGGACGGCAGTTCGGAGACGGCGTCCCGGCCGTCCGCGACCAGGCTCCACAGGTCTTCGGGGCTGCGCACGCCCCCGGGGTAGCGGCAACTCATGGCCACGATCACGATCGGGTCGTCGTCCGCGGAGGCGGCCGGAATCGGCGGCGGGGCGGGGGCGGGTTCCTCGTCGGTCGCTCCCAGCAGTCCGGTCTCCAGGTGACGGGCGAGCGCGGAGGCCGAGGAGTGGTCGAAGACCACGGTGACCGGGAGCCGCAGCCCGGTGGCGGCGTTGAGCCGGTTGCGCAGGTCGACGGCGGTCAGCGAGTCGAAGCCGAGGTCGCGGAAGGCGCGGCCGGAGATGACGTCGTCGGACGAGCCGTGGCCGAGGACGGCCGCCGCCTCGGTGCGTACCAGCTCGACCAGCACCCGGGTCCGTTCCGCGGCCGGGAGCGGGCGCAGTCGGTCGGCCAGTGCCGAGGGCGTCCCTTCGGGGTCGGCGCCCTGGTCGGCGGCCAGGGCCCGGCGCACCTCGGGCAGTTCGGCGATGAGCGGGCTGGGGCGGGCCGAGGTGAACACCGCGGCGAAGCGGTCCCAGTCGATGTCGGCGACCAGGACCACCGTCTCGTCGTGGTCCAGCACCTGCTGGAGCCCGGTGATCGCCACCGCGGGCGGCATGAACAGGACGCCGTGACCGCGCAGGGTCTCCTCCACCAGGGCGGCGGCCATGCCGACCCCGTCCTCGGGGTTCCAGATGCCCCACACCACGGAGGTCGCGGCCAGCCCGCGGCTCCTGCGGTTCTCGGCGAGGCCGTCGAGGTAGGCGTTGGCGGCGGCGTAGGCACCGTGGTCGGCGCTGCCCCACACCCCCGAGATGGAGGAGAACAGCACGAACGCGTCGAGCGTGTCGCGGTCGAAGAGCAGGTCCAGGTTCCTGGCCCCGCCGACCTTGGCGTAGAGGGTGTCGGCGAACTCGTCCAGGTCGGTCGTGGGCAGGGGCACCAGGAGTCCGGCGCCGGCGGCGTGGAAGACGGTGCCGATCCGCTCGCCGTCCCGTTCCAGACCGTCCTTCAGGTCGCGCAGGGCGTCCAGGTCGGCCACGTCGCAGGAGGACAGGGTGACCCGGGCGCCGAGCGCGGCCAGTTCGTCGGAGAGTTCCGGGGCACCGGGGGCGTCGGCTCCGCGACGGCTGATCAGGACCAGGTGCTCGGCTCCGCGCCGGGCCAGCCAACGGGCGATCTGCGCGCCGATCCCGCCGGTGCCGCCGGTGATCAGGACGGTTCCGCCGGGGCGCCAGGCGCGCCGCGGGACGGCTTCGCCGAGGGGGGACCTGACCAGACGTCGGCCGTGGCAGGCGGTGGCCCGCACGGCCACCTGGTCCTCGGGTCCGGCTCCGCCGACCAGCACCCGGCACAGGCGGGGGGCGGTGTCCCCGTCCAGGGTCTCCGGGAGGTCGACCAGGCCGCCCCAGCGCTGCGGGTACTCCAGCGCGGCCACCCGGCCGAGGCCCCAGACGAGGTTCTGCGCGGCGCTGACCGGGCCGTCCGCGTCCTCGACCGAGACCGCGCCCCGGGTCGCCCACCACAGGGGCGCGCCCGCCCCGACGTCGCCGAGGGACTGCACCAGGGCCAGGTTCAGTGCGGTCCCGAGCGGGACGGTCGGGTGCTCGGAGTGCGGGCGTTCGTCGAGGCCCAGCAGCGACAGCACCCCGGCGACCGGGCCGGTCAGCGGCTCCAGGGCCGCGCCGAGCCGCGCGGTCAGCGCCGCGCGCCGGGAGTGGTCCTCGGTGAGCTCCACGTGCACCACGGTGGCGCCGGCGCGTTCCAGGGCACGGACGGTTTCGGCCGACCGGTGCGCCAGGTCCGCGGGCTGTCCGGCCGACGACAGGACGAGCCAGTGGCCGGTCAGCGGGGCCGCGGGGCCTTCGGGCAGGGCACGCCAGGCGACCCGGTAGCGCCAGGACTCCCCCGCCGACCGCTGCTGGCGCTCGGTGCGCCAGTGGGCGAGTGCGGGGAGCACCACGTCCAGCGGGTCCTCGGGGGCCACCCCGAGCGTCGCCGTGAAGCGGTCCAGGTCACCACCGCCGAGGGCCTCCCAGAGGTCCTCGCCCTCCGCGGACGGTCCGGTGCCGTCGCCCGGTGCCGGGTCGGTGTCCTCCAGCCAGTAGGTGCGGCGTTGGAAGGGGTAGGTCGGCAGCCGGACGTCGTCCGAGCGGTGTCCGGCGAAGAGGAGGTTCCAGTCGGGTGACAGACCGCCGGCGTGGGCCTCGCCCAAGGAGAGCAGGAAGCGGTCGAGGCCGCCCTCGCCGCGCCGCAGGGTGCCCAGGGCGACCGCCGGTCCCTGCGCCGAGTCGGCGGTGTCCATCGCGTCCGCGGTCTGCTGGACGCCGAAGCCGAGCACCGGGTGCGGGCTGGCCTCGACGAAGAACCGGAAGCCCTCCTCCAGCAGGCCCCGGGTGGCTTCCTCGAACCGCACCGTCCCGCGAAGGTTGCGGTACCAGTAGTCGGCGTCCAAGGACGCCGTGTCCAGCCAGCCGCCGGTGACCGTGGAGTAGAACGGCAGCGAACCGGAACGGGGCGTGATGCCGTCCAGTTCGTCGAGGAGCCGCTCCCGGATCTCCTCGACGTGCGCGCAGTGGGAGGCGTAGTCCACCTCGATCCGGCGTGCCCGGACCTCTTCCCGGACGAGTTGCTCGACCAGTTCGGCGACCGCGTCCGCGTCGCCCGAGACCACGGTCGCCGCGGGACCGTTCACCGCCGCCACCGACAGTCGGCCGCCCCAGGGGGCGATCCGCTCCCGTACGCGTTCCGAGGGCAGCGGCACCGAGGCCATCCGGCCCCGGCCCGACAGCACCCGCACCGCCCGACTGCGCAGGGCCACCACGCGAGCCCCGTCCGCCAGGGAGAGACCGCCCGCCGCGCACGCCGCCGCCACCTCACCCTGCGAGTGCCCCACCACGGCGTCCACCGCCACACCGTGCGAACGCCACACCTCCGCCAACGACACCATCACCGCCCACAGCACCGGCTGCACCACGTCGACCTCGTCCAACGGGGCGGACGTGCGCAGCACCTCCGTCAACGTCCAGTCGACGTGCGGCGCCAACGCCCGCTCGCACTCGGCCATCCGCGCCGCGAACGCCTCCGACTCGCCCAGCAACCCGGCGGCCATCCCCACCCACTGCGAGCCCTGACCCGGAAACACCAACACCGTACGACCCGACGACACACCACCGCCCCGCACCAGGTGGGGCACCGCGCCCCCCTCGACCAAGGCCCTCAGGCCCTCGCTCATCACGGCCGGGTCCTCGCCCACGAGCACGGCCCGGTGCTCGAAGGCCGTACGGGTGGTGGCGAGGGCGTGTCCCAGAGCGCCGAGTCCCTGCTCGGGGGAGGAGCTCAGGTGGGCCAGCAGTCGGGCGGCCTGCTCCCGCAGCGCCTCCTCGGTCCGTCCCGACAACACCCAGGGCAGCGGGCCGGGTCGGGCGGGGGGCTCGGTGGGGGCGGCGTCCGTGGTCGGTGCCTGCTCCAGGATCAGGTGCGCATTGGTGCCGCTGACGCCGAAGGCGGACACCCCGGCCCGGCGCGGACGGCCCGGGTCGTCCCAGGCGCGGGGCTCGGTCAGCAGTTCCACGGCCCCCGTCGACCAGTCCACCATCGGGCTCGGCAGGTCGGCGTGCAGGGTCCGCGGCAGTTCACCGTGCTGGAGGGCCAGCACCATCTTGATGACCCCGCCGACTCCGGCCGCGGCGGAGGTGTGACCGATGTTGGACTTCAACGAGCCGAGCCACAGCGGCCGTTGCGCCGGGCGGTCCTGACCGTAGGTCGCCAGCAGCGCCTGCGCCTCGATCGGGTCGCCGAGGGTGGTGCCGGTGCCGTGCGCCTCCACGGCGTCCACCTCGGAGGCCGTGAGGCCGGCGTCCGTCAGCGCCGCGCGGATCACCCGCTGTTGGGCGAGGCCGTTGGGCGCCGTGAGGCCGTTGCTCGCGCCGTCCTGGTTGGTGGCCGAGCCGCGCACCACCGCCAGTACCCGGTGGCCGTTGCGCCGGGCGTCCGACAGCCGCTCCAACAGCAGCACGCCGACGCCCTCGGACCAGCCGGTGCCGTCCGCTCCGGCGCCGAACGCCTTGCAGCGGCCGTCCGCCGACAGGGCGCGCTGACGGCTGAACGCCACGAACGGGTCGGGGGTCGCCATCACCGCGACGCCGCCGGCCAGGGCCAGCGAACAGTCGCCGGCCCGCAGGGCCCTGATCGCCAGGTGCAGGGCGACCAGCGAGGACGAGCAGGCCGTGTCCACGGTCACCGCGGGCCCTTCGAGGCCCAGGGTGTACGCCACCCGGCCGGAGACCACGCTGCTCGCGGTCCCGGTGTCCAACAAGCCCTGTACCTCGGGGAGGTGGCGGGAGCCCGCGCCGTAGCCGTTGCCGATCGCCCCGAGGAAGACGCCGGTGGCACTCCGGCGCAGTGCACGCGGGTCCATCGCCGCCCGCTCGACCGCTTCCCAGGCGGTCTCCAGCACCAGCCGTTGCTGGGGGTCCGTCGCCAGCGCCTCGCGCGGCGAGATCCCGAAGAACTCCGCGTCGAACTCGGCGGCGTCGTGCAGGAAGCCGCCGTGGCGGGTGGTCGAGGTGCCGGGGTGGTCGGGGTCCGGGTCGTAGAGGGCCTCGACGTCCCAACCGCGGTTGACCGGCCATGCGGATATCGCGTCGACGCCCCGGGACAGCAGGTCCCACAGCGATTCCGGCGAGTTCGCCCCGCCGGGGTACCGGCAGGCCATGGAGACGATCGCGATCGGTTCGTGCCGGGCCTCTTCGGCCTCCCGCAGTTGTCTGCGGGCGTCACCGAGGTCAGCCGTGGCGCGCCTGAGGTAGTCGAGCAGCTTCTTGTCGTCGGACACCGGTGCCAACTCCCTCTCAGGACATTCCGAAGTTGTTGTCGAGCAGGGCGAACAGTTCGTCCGCCGTCGCGGTCGCGGGGTCGTCCACCGGTGCGGGCGGGGGCGGCGTGCCGGCGTCCTGTTCGGTGCGCCGCGCCCAGGTGCGCAGCAGTTCGCCCAGTCGGTCGCCGACCCGGTCGGCGCCGGCCGTCCCGGGCGGGACCGTCGCGAGGGTCGCGGCCAGCCGGTCGAGTTCGGCCAGCAGGGGCGGGGGCGGCTCGGGGACGGCGGACAGTTCCGCGTCGAGGTGGGCGGCGAGCGCCTCGGGCGTGGGGTGGTCGAAGACGATCGTCGGGGGGACGGCCAGACCGGTGGCTTCGCACAGCCGCTTCCTGAACCGCACCGCGAGCATCGAGTCGAAGCCGACCTCGGAGAAGGAGCGTTCGGGGCGCACCGGTCCCGATCCGACGTGCCCGAGGACCGCTGCCGCATGGCCGATGACCAGGTCGAGGAGCGTCTGGCGGCGGCCCTTGCGGTCCAGGTCGGCCAACCGTGCCGCCAACGGGGCGGCGGGGGCTTGCGCGTCGTCGCGGGCCGCTGCGGCGGGTTCCGCGGCGACCGGCGCGGCGAGGGCTGACGCGCCGCTCCGGCCCGGTGTGGGCAGCCAGTAGCGTTCGCGCTGGAACGGGTAGGTCGGCAGGTGGAGCGGAGCGGGTTCGGGCGGGGCGGGCACCCGGGTCGACCAGTCCACCGGGCCGCCGGCGGCCCATGCTTCGGTCAGCGAGGCCAGCAGTCGGTCCCGGCCGCCGTCGCCGCGCCGCAGCGTGCCGACCGTCGACACCTCCCGCCCGGCGTCCTCGGCCACCGCCTCGATCCCGGCGAGCAGCACCGGATGGGGGCTGACTTCGACGAAGAGGGTGTGGCCCGCCTCCAGCAGGGTGCGGGTCGCGCCCGCGAAGTCGACCGGCTCGCGCAGGTTGCGGTACCAGTAGGCGGCGTCCAGCGACTCTCCGGCGACGGGCTCCCCGGTCACCGTGGAGTAGAGCGGGACCGTCGAGGCGCGGGGCCGTATCCCTGCCAGTGCGGCGCGCAGTTCGTCCTCGACCTCGGCGACCTGCACCGAGTGGGCCGCGTAGTTCACCGGGACGGTCCTGGCCCGCAGTCCCTCCCGGTCGCACGCGGCCAGCAGGGCGGACAGCTCCGCCGGTTCCCCCGCGACGACCACCGCGTCGGGGCCGTTCAGCGCGGCGACGCAACTGCGGCCGCCGGCCGGTAGCAGGGCCTCGGTGCGTGCGGCGGAGGCGGCGACCGACACCATGCCCCCGCTGCCGGCCAGGCGCAGCAGTGCCCGGCTGCGCAGTGCCACCACCCGTGCCGCGTCGTCCAGGGAGAGGGCTCCGGCGACGCAGGCGGCGGCGATCTCGCCCTGGCTGTGTCCGACCACGGCGTCCGGTGCGATGCCGGTGCCGCGCCAGTGCGCGGCCAGGGCGACCATCACCGCGAAGAGCACGGGTTGGACGACGTCCACGCGGTCGAGCGAGGGCGCGCCGGGGGCGTTGCGCAGCACCTGGGTGAGGGACCAGTCGACGTGCGGGGCGAGGGCCTGCTCGCAGGCGGCGACGGCGTCGGCGAACGCCTCCGAGACGTCGAGCGCCTCCGCCGCCATCCCGGCCCACTGGGAGCCCTGGCCGGGGAAGACGAAGACCGTGCGCCCGCCGCGGCCCGGGGGGGGGCGCCCCGGGGCGGGGGGGGGGGCCGCGGGCGGGGGCGGGCGCCCGGGGCGGGGGTTGTGGCGGGGGGGGGCCGGG
>NZ_JBEOWM010000075.1:0-23257 GCF_040296045.1 Streptomyces sp. NPDC002490
CCCTGTGGGAGAGTAGGACGCCGCCGAACTAAATGTGATATGAGTCGTGTGTCCCAGGAGGGTTTCCTCCTGGGACACACGACTTTTTTGCGTTTCCGCATAGGGTCGATCCATGCGCTACGACTTGGTGATCTTCGACAACGACGGCGTCCTGGTGGACAGCGAACCGCTCGCCAACCGCATCCTCGCGGCCTACCTCACCGAACTGGGGCATCCGACCACGTACGAGGAGTCCGTGCGGGACTACATGGGGGCCGCCGTGCACCGCATCCACGACCTGGTCGGGGAGCGGAGCGGACAACGGCTGCCGGAGGGGTTCGACGAGGAGATCGAGGCACGGACCGCGGCGGCCTTCGCCCGGGAACTGGCGCCGGTGCCCGGGGTCGTCGACGTGCTGGAGCGACTGGTGACGGACGGGGTGCCCTACTGCCTGGCCTCCTCGGGGAGCCACGACCGGATCGCGGCCGGGCACCGGGCGACCGGGCTGGTCAAGTGGTTCGGGCCGGAGCGGGTGTTCAGCGCGCAGGACGTGGGCCGGGGGAAGCCGGCGCCCGACCTGTTCCTGCACGCGGCCCGGCGGATGGGCGCGGACCCCCGACGGTGCGTGGTGGTGGAGGACAGTCCGCTGGGCGTCCGGGCCGCGGTGGCCGCCGGAATGGACGTGTACGGGTTCACCGCGATGATGCCGGCCGAGCGCCTGGGCGAGGTCACCGGACTCTTCGGGGACATGGACGAGTTGTACGGCCTGCTGGCCTGAGGGCACCGCCCCGGGGACCGATACGGTGGCGTTCATGAGCGGCCACGCGCAGTTGATGTGGGACGAAGCGGTGACGGGCTACGACTTCGGTGCGGACCACCCGATGAACCCGGTCCGGCTGCACCTCACCCGGAGCCTCGTGGCGGCCCTCGGGCTCGACCGGCGGGTGGACGTGGTCGCGGCCCCGCCGGCCGGGGACTCGACGCTGCGGTTGGTGCACCGGCAGGAGTACGTCGACGCGGTGAAGGCCGCCTCCGCCGATCCGGCGGCGGCGGACCCGGCGTACGGACTGGGGACGGTGGACGACCCCGCGTTCCCGGGGATGCACCAGGCGTCCGCCCTGATCGCCGGACAGTCGGTGGGGGCCGCCGAGGCGGTGTGGCGGGGCGAGGCCCTGCACGCGGTGAACTTCGCCGGCGGACTGCACCACGCGATGCCCGGCGCCGCCGCCGGGTTCTGCGTCTACAACGACGCCGCCCTCGCGATCGCCCGGCTGCTGGAGCTGGGGGCGGAACGGGTCGCCTACGTCGACACGGACGTCCACCACGGGGACGGCGTGCAGGCCGCCTTCTGGGCCGATCCGCGGGTGCTGACGGTGTCCCTGCACGAACACCCGCGGACCCTGTTCCCCGGTACCGGCTGGCCCGAGGAGACGGGCACCGGAGCGGGCGCGGGCTCGGCCGTCAACGTGGCGCTACCGGCCGGCACCGGTGACGAGGGGTGGCTCCGGGCGTTCCACGCGGTGGTGCCGGAGCTGCTGGCCGACTTCCGGCCCCAGGTGCTGGTGACCCAGCACGGGGCCGACACCCACTTCGAGGACCCCCTCGCGCACCTCGCGGTGTCCCTGGACGCCCAGCGGGCCGTCCAGACGGCCTGCCACGAGCTGGCGCACGCCTACGCCGACGGCGGACGGTGGGTGGCCCTGGGCGGCGGGGGGTACGCGGTGGTCGAGGTGGTGCCTCGGTCGTGGACGCACCTGGTGGGCATCGCGGCGGGGGCGCCCGTCGAGCCGTCGACCGAGGTGCCGCAGGGCTGGCGCCAGGAGGCGTACGCGAAGACCCGGATGTCGGCGCCCCGGCGGATGACGGACGGTCGCTGGCCGGTGAAGTGGGCCGACTGGGAGGCGGGTTACGACCCGGCCGACCGGCTCGACCAGGCCGTGTTGGCGGCGCGGCGGGCGGCGTTCCCGCTGCGGGGACTGCTCGCCTGAGCCGCGGCCGTGGACCGCTGCGCCGTTCGTGGGGGCGGTGGCCGTTCCCGGGACGGGACGGGTCCCGCTGGCCGACCATGAGGACATGACGGACGAGGGCCGGATGCGGCGGTACGTGGTGCGGGTCGGCTTGGCCGGGGAAGTGGCGACGGCCCGCGAGGGGAGCCTGCGGCGGTACCGGCTCTTCGCGGAACGGGACCCGCGGGCCTTATGCGGGCTGGACCCGGCGGGGGAGTGGAACGCCGGCCAGGTGATGGGCTTGATGGCCGAACGGTGCGGGGTGTCCGCCGACCCCGGGTGCCGCACCGGGCGGGACGTGATCGACCCGGGGCGGACCGTGGCGGCGCTGGACGCGTTCGCCGAACGGCTGGCGCAGGCGGTCGAACGGCGGGAGCCGGTGCTGTTGGGGACGGGACATCCACACCGGCTGCTGGACTTCTACGCCAGTTTGGCCGGTGCCCTGTCGGCGGCGGGATGTGAAGTCCTCACCCCCGGAGCGGGTTGCTCTGTCGACATAACGACCCGGTTCGGCGTGCGTGGGCATCGGCTCGACTACGTACGGGGGGTCGCGCTCGTCCGGGAACGCGAGCCCCTGGAACGGGGGCGTGCGCCCGGCGCGCACACCCATTCACCGCTGCCCGTACGGGTGGCGCTGGCGGCCTGCGCGGCCGGTTCGGGGCCGTTGCCGGGGCTGGTGGTGGGGGACCACGGTTGGGTCTGCGGAGCAGGTCAGCTGGGGTTCGACAGCATCGGGTTGGGGGATTCCGACGATCCCGCACCCTTCGTGGGCCAGGCCGAGGGAAGGGTCTCGGTGGTGGTCCCGCTCGATGACGCTGCGCGGTCCGTTTACTACCGACCGCTTACTCGCTATGTACTCAAACGAGCGTGTCTGTCACAGTAGGCCGCCGATCGCTGCTCCTCTTCCCCACTCGCATCACCCGCCCCTAATCTGGGGAGTGAGCGCACAGCGACGAGGAGTCACCGGAGGGGAAGCCGGTGCCCGTCATGTGTGGAAGGTTCAGGTGTGATCATGGCTGCTGCCGATCGGCCTCTGAGCGAGGTCCAGTTCTTGACCGTGGCGGAAGTCGCCTCGGTGATGCGAGTGTCCAAGATGACCGTGTACCGGTTGGTGCACAGCGGTCATCTGCCCGCGATCAGGGTGGGGAGGTCCTTCCGAGTACCGGAGAACGCTGTCCACGAGTACCTGCGTGACTCCTACGTGGGGGTGGACACCGCCTGAGCGTCGCCCGGTCGTCGCCTCGATTACAAGCTTGGCGCTCGGGCGGGGTAGGCTAGCCCCTCGTAGGTCGTGTGGGCCCCAATGCAGCCCCGCACCGAGTGATTGTCCCTGCCCAGGCAGGGGTTGTCCAAGAAGTGAGCGAGGGTTGACGTGGGCTCTGTAATCAAGAAGCGGCGCAAGCGGATGGCGAAGAAGAAGCACCGCAAGCTGCTCAAGCGCACTCGCGTGCAGCGTCGCAACAAGAAGTAGTTCCCCTTGGTAGGGGAGCGGTCGACGGTCGTCGTCCGGGGCTCCGGGACAGTGTTCCGGAGCTTCGAGGGCGATGGTGCCGAGGGACCGTCCCCGGGAACTGCTTCGCTGTGACGCCGCGACGGCGTGTTCTGTGGCCCCTCCACCGCGGTGGAGGGGCCACAGTCGTGTCCGGGGCTGCCGGCCGCCGGCCCGAACGGGGGACCCGCTAACGTGACCGTGAGGGCACCCGCCGGACGGTCGTCGCAACCGCGGGGCCGGGGCGCACGGCGGAAGGCGGGCGGGGGACGTGGGCGAGGTCGTGCTCGTGACCGGAGCGGCTCGACGGGTGGCCGGCCCGCTGGTCCGCGGCCTGCTGCGGGACCCGGGGGTGGAACGGGTGGTCGCCGTCGACGCGGTGGCGCCCCGACACCCCTTGCCCGGCGCCGAGTTCGTCCGGGCCGACATCGGGCGGCCGACCCTCGGCCGGCTGCTCGCCCACCACGCCGTGAACACCGTGGTGCACCTGGACGTCGCCGCCGTCCCCCTGGGCGGTGGTGGCCGGGCCGGGCGCAAGGAGACCAACGTCATCGGGACGATGCACCTGCTCGGCGCCTGCCAGAAGGCACCCGCGGTGCGCCGGCTGGTGGTGAAGTCCTCGACGGCCGTGTACGGCTCGGCGCCGCGCGATCCGGCGGTGTTCACCGAACGCACGCCGCCCCGGGCGGTGCGCGGCGGGTTCGCCAAGGACGTCGTCGAGGTCGAGGGGTACGTGCGCGGGTTCGCCCGCCGCCGGCCCGACGTCGCGGTGTGCGTGCTGCGCTTCGCCGACGTGCTGGGGCCGGCCGCGGACACCCCGCTCACCGACTACTTCTCGCTGCCGGTGCTGCCCACCGTGTTCGGCTACGACCCGCGCCTCCAGTTCGTCCACGAGGACGACGTGGTCGAGGTGCTGCGGCGGGCGGCCGGCGAGCCGGCGCCCGGCACCCGTACCACCGGAACGTTCAACGTGGCCGGGGACGGGGTGCTGTCGCTGTCCCAGTGCGCGCGCCGACTCGGCCGGCCCACCGTGCCGGGCCCGCTGCCGGCGGTGACCCGGGCGGGCGCCGCGCTGCGCGCCCTGGGGGCGACCCGGTTCCCGCCCGAGCAGGTGCGGCAGTTGACGTACGGGCGGGTGGTGGCCACCCGGGAGCTGCACGAGACCTTCGGCTACCGCCCCCGGTACACGACCGCGGAGGCGTTCGCCGACTTCGCCCGGGGACGGGGCCCCGGGCTGCTGCCCCCGTGGCGGGTGGCGGAGGCGGTCGACCGCATCGCGGAACTCGCGGCGCCCGCGTCGGCGGGCCCCACCCGGACCTGAGCAGTGCGCCCGTGGGCGCGGCCGGGAACGGTCGGGCGGGGCGCGGATCGAGGAGCGCAGCACCATGGCGGACGCCAAGGTCATACCGTTCGACGACGACCGGTCGCGGGCGGCCCGGCGCCGACCGCCGGCCCGCACCGGGCCCGCGGCGGCCCCCGGGCGGGAGGCGGAGGTCACCGCCCTGCCCGGGGCGCCGGCCGTGCCGGAGGGTCCGGAGCCGTCCGGGGCGGCCGGCGGACGGCCCGGAGCGGGCGGCTGGGAGGAACGGGTCGGCAGCGGCCTGGCGTTCCTGCGGCGGCGGCTCACCGGGGAGTACGAGGTCGACGACTTCGGTTTCGACCGGGAGCTGACCGACCAGGTGCTGATGGCCCTGCTGCGGCCGGTGTACGAGAAGTACTTCCGGGTGGAGGTGCGGGGCATCGAGAACGTCCCGGCCGAGGGCGGCGCGCTGATCGTGTCGAACCACTCGGGGACCCTGCCGTGGGACGGGTTGATGTTGCAGGTGGCGGTGCGCGACCACCATCCGGGGGAACGGCACCTGCGGCTGCTCGCGGCGGACCTGGTGTTCGCGCTGCCGGTGGTCAACGAGTTGGCGCGCAAGGCGGGGCACACCCTGGCGTGCGCCGAGGACGCGGAGGCCCTGCTCGGCCGCGGCGAACTGGTGGGGGTGATGCCCGAGGGGTTCAAGGGCCTGGGGAAGCCCTTCGGGGAGCGGTACAAGCTCCAGCGGTTCGGTCGGGGCGGCTTCGTGTCGACGGCGCTGCGGGCCGGAACGCCGATCGTGCCGTGCTCGATCGTGGGGGCGGAGGAGATCTACCCCATGGTCGGGAACGCGAAGACCGCGGCGCGGCTCCTGGGCCTGCCGTACTTCCCCCTGACGCCGACCTTCCCGTGGCTCGGGCCGTTGGGGGCGGTGCCGTTGCCGACGAAGTGGACGATCCAGTTCGGCGAGCCGATCGCGACGGACGGCCATCCGCCGGAGGCGGCGGAGGACCCGATGCTGATGTTCAACCTGACGGACCGGGTGCGCGAGGAGATCCAGCACACGCTGTACAAGCTGCTGGTGGGGCGGCGGTCGGTGTTCTTCTAGGCACCCGCCGGCCGGGTGCGCGAACGGGGGCGCCCTCCTGTCGGGAAGGACGCCCCCGTGGTCGGGGCGGGCCGGGTCAGGGGCCGGCGTTCTCGCCGTCGATGCCGAGGCCCGGGATCAGGCCGGGCAGCAGCGGCGGGAGGGTGACGTCGGGCTCGGGGTCCGTGGACGCCTTGCCGGAGGGGCTGGGGCCGTCCGGGCTGCGGTCGGGGTCGAGCAGACCGCCGGTGCCGCTGCCGATGAGGCCCTCGCCCTTGCCCGGCTTGTCGGCGCTCTCGCCGGAGGCGGACGGGGAGGGTTGGGTGCGGGCGTCCTCGGCGCCGCCGGTGCCGCGTTCGGCGTCCCCGGTGCCCTCCCGCCCGTCACCGGGCCCGGGGGAGGCGGAGCCGCCGGCGCCCTCGGACGGTGCGGTGGACGGGACGTGCCCGGTGGTCGGCCCGGTGCCCGCGGGGTCGCTGGGGGCCGGGGGCCGGGGCAGCAGCGAGCGCAGCGGGTCGACCTCGTGCTCCATAGCGTCGAAGACCGAGGTGACCTGTGCGCTGACGTCGCCGAGTTGCACGGGCAGGCTGTCGCGCAGGGCGGACCAGCTCTCGCGGTGGGCGCGGGAGAACGAGGAGAGCGACTGGATCGGGCCCAGCGAGCCGTCCCGTTCGTAGGCGGCGAGCAGCAGCCGGTGCCCCTCGGCGGCGTCGTGGCGCATCCCGTTCAGGGTGCGGCGGACCTCGGCGACGGACTCGTGGTCGAGGTGGCCGGACCGGCCGCGGTCCATCAATCGGCGGGCCTCGTTGAGTCGGGTGGACGCCTGGTCGAGGTAGAGCTCGCCGCGGTCGGAGTCGCCGGCGGCGAGGCTCCGTTTGACGTCCTCCATGCCGCGCTTCAGTCCGTAGAGGGTGTCACCGGGGAGGGCGTCGCCGCTCGCCGCGGCCACGCCCCCGAAGGCGCCCGCAGCCACGGTCACGGTGAGACCGCCGGCAGCGAGGCCCTTGGTGAGTCGGGTGCGGGGGCGTAGCTTGCGCAGCGGTCCGGCCCGGTGGGCGCCCTTCGTCCCCGTGCGGGTCCGCTGCTCGGGCACCGAAGGGTCCGTGGCCTCACCGCCGGCGCCGTCCCTCAGCATGGCCTCCATCGCGGCCACCAGCTGGGCCCGCTGGACGGTCCGGACGTCGGGGTCCAGGGCGGGACGGGGCAGGGCGGTCAAGCCGTTCGCCAGGGTGAGCATCCGGCCGAGTTCCGGTGGCGCGGTCTGCTCGCCGGTGCTCCGGCCCGGTTCGGCGGGCGGGGCGTCCGGGTCGGGGGGCTGCGGGCCCGATTCCTCCAGGGCCCGGGCGAAGGCGTTCGCCCGCCGGTGTGCCGATACGTTCGCGATCACTGGCGGCACCTCCTCTCATCGTGACGGTCGACTCCCCCGGGGGTCCTGGGGGTTCCATTCCCTGGCGGTCTCCACTCGTTCGAGTGGGCGGCGACGTCGGGGCGTGACCGCAGGGAGCCTGTATCCCGGACAACGAGCGGTGCGGTCGTTCGGTTACGGACGAACGGCGGCCGGGCGCGCCGGCCAAGTGTCCGTCACCGAAGGTGAGTTGATGATCGCGCACCGTGGGGGAAGGGGCTAGGGGGACGGGTGGGACTGGTGGGAGGGCGGTGCCGGGTGTCGGGGCACCGCCCGGGGGCGGGGAGGGGCTGCGTCAGCGGGCGTCGTCCGGGAGGAGCCGGGCGAGGGTGCGGACCGCGCGGTACTGGAGGGTCTTGATCGCACCCTCGTTCTTGCCCATGACGCGGGCGGTCTCGGCGACCGAGAGGCCCTGGAGGAAGCGCAGGGTCACGCACTCCTGCTGCTGGGGGTTGAGGCGGCGGACCGCTTCGAGCAGCGCCGCGTTGGACAGGGCCTCCAGGACGGAGTCCTCGGGGCTGCGCTCGACCTCGTTGGCGTCGAGCATCTCGCCGGTGGTGACTTCGAGGCGGAAGCGGCTGCTCTTGAAGTGGTCGGCGACCAGGTTGCGGGCGATGGTGACCAGCCAGGCGCCGAAGTCGCGGCCCTGCCAGGTGAAGGTGCCGATGCGGCGCAGCGCCCGCAGGAAGGTCTCGCTGGTGAGGTCCTCGGCGGTCGCCTTGCTGCCGACGCGGTAGTAGATGTAGCGGTAGACGGTGTCGCTGTACTGGTCGTAGAGGCGGCCGAAGGCTTCGGTCTCGCCGGCCTGGGCCGCTTCGACCAGCTCCATCATGCGGGCGCTGTCGCTGTCCGCGGCGGGGCGGCGGGCGGTGGTCGCGGCGCCGCCGCGACCACGGCGGGTCACGGTGGTGGGACTGCCGTCGGCCAGGGCGTAGCAACGGCCGGTCGGACCGGTGGTCCGGGTGGTGCGGGCGGAGGGGCGGAGGCAGTCGGTGAGGCCGGTCAGGGCGGTCTGGCGCCGAGTGGACGGTGTGGCGGGTGCGGGGACTGCGTATGCGGGGACGGCGTACGCGGTGGGGACGAAGCCGCGCAGGTGGTCGAGGACCGTTGCGCGCAGCGTAGCCAGGCCCGAGGCGTCAACCCCGACGTGTGGGTACACGGGACTCCCAGAGGCAGAGCTTGCATCACGTGCAGTGCGGGACCGTTCACCCGTCGTGGCGACGCGTGGGTACCGGTTTGCGTCTGAGGAGAATAACGCTTCGTATAGGTGGTGCTACGCCCAGTTGCTCAAATCATCGAATAGAGCGGTTCTGGTATCGCTTGGTGTTCGTTCGACTGGCGGAGCGTGAACGATTACTGCTGGAAGGTGATCGTTTCAGGGAAAGGAGGGGGGTGTGTTGTGGCGGTTTCTGGCGACCCACGAGGGTCGGGCGGAGCGGACGGAGCAGACCGGGGGGTTCGGTCCGCCCGGTGTCAGCGCCGGGTCCTGCGGTGCAGGGCGATGGCCGCCGCGGTGCCTCCGGCCACGGCGCCGACGCCCGCCGCCGCGGGGAGGCCGACCTTCGCCGCCCGGCGGCCGATGCGGTAGTCGCGCAGCCGCCAGCCGAGGGTGCGGGCGTGCTTGCGCAGCTTGCCGTCCGGGTTGATCGCGTACGGGTGGCCCACCAGGGACAGCATGGGGATGTCGTTGTGGGAGTCGCTGTAGGCGGCGCAGCGGTCGAGGTCGAGGCGCTCGGCGGCGGCCAGGGCGCGGACCGCCTCCGCCTTGGCGGGGCCGTGCAGGGGCTCGCCGACCAGCTTGCCGGTGTAGACCCCGTCGACGGATTCGGCGACGGTGCCGAGCGCACCGGTCAGGCCGAGCCGGCGGGCGATCACCGTGGCGATCTCGACCGGTGCCGCGGTGACCAGCCACACCTTCTGGCCCGCGTCGAGGTGGGCCTGGGCGAGGGCGAGGGTGCCGGGCCAGATCCGGTCCGCCATGTACTCGTCGTAGACCTCCTCGCCGATCGCCATGAGTTCGGCGACGCCGTGGCCCTTGACGATGGAGAGGGCGGAGTCCCGGGCGTCCTGCATGTGCTCGGGGTCCTCGACGCCGGCCAGCCGGAACCAGGTCTGCTGCCAGGCGAACCGGGTCAGCTCCCGGGTGTCGAAGAACTTCCGCTTGTACAGTCCGCGGCCGAAGTGGAAGAGGGCGGCGCCCTGCATCACGGTGTTGTCCAGGTCGAAGAAGGCGGCCGCGTGCGGGTCGCCGGCCACCGGGAACTCGGGTTCCCCGTCCGCGGGCCCGGCCTCGGCGGGGGCCTCTCGGGTCTCGGAACCGTCGAGGACGGCGGTGACGGCGTCGTCCCTGGAGGACTTGCGGGCGGCCTCCGCCGACGCTTCACCGGCCAGCACGCTCCGTGCGGTGGCCGGGCGCCTACGGGGGGTGAGCCATCGAAGAGCGGCCATGCCGTGAGCATAACCAGTCCGTTCGGCCGCGCCCCGCACGCCCGGGAGCGGCCCGGTGAACGGGCGGCCGACGGCGGGTGAACGGGCCGCGGGCCCGGCCCCGGGGCGGCCGGGGGGAGAATGGCGGCATGACTCCCCTGTTTCGACGTGCGCAGAAGAAGCCGCCCGCGGAGCGTCTGGTGACGCTGATCGGGAAGCCGGGCTGCCATCTGTGCGAGGACGCCCGGGTCGTGATCGAGAAGGTGTGCGCGGAGGTGGGCGCCTCCTGGGAGGAGAAGGACATCACCCGGGACGAGGAGTTGCACCGCCTGTACTGGGAGCAGATCCCGGTGGTCCTGGTGGACGGGGCCCAGCACGACTTCTGGCGGGTCAAGGAGGAGCGGCTGCGTCGCGCCCTGACCGATTGAGCACGGCCCCGTGCCGCTTCCGTTCCCCTCCGTCCCGTGGTGGGGGCGGCAGCCCTCGTCGGGGCGTGCGTGACGGGTGGGGCGTGCCCCGGTCGCGGCGGCGGGGGCGTCGACTCCGGTGGGGTGGGCGGGGGTTGGCCGGAAGGGGTGCTCGATAGGGGGCGTTTCGGGGGCGAGTGGGTATTTTAGTGCTAAAAGACGGGTTACGATCGTCTCTGTTCACATGCCGGCTGGCTTCGGTTCGACTTCGGGGGTGGGGTTGTGTTGAGGAGTGTGTACCGCTTTGCCCCCTTCAGGTGAGCGTTCAGGGCATCGGCGCGATGGTTCCCGGATCGCGCGTCCGGCTTGCGTGACCCCGGTCACGTTGGCCGGGCAAATCGGACACCATCTTTGTGCACGCGTTCACAAAGACATAGCCTGCTGTCGACGGGGCGGTCCCGGCACTCACGGCCGCCCACAGCCCCGCTCTACCCGCAGGAGCACCGTGGCAACTGGCCGAACACACCGACCGGCGACCCGTAGCCGAGGGATTCCCGAGGCCACCGTCGCCCGTCTACCGCTGTACCTCCGCGCCCTCAACGGGCTCTCCGAGCGTTCGGTGCCCACGGTCTCCTCGGAAGAGCTCGCGGCCGCGGCCGGCGTCAACTCGGCCAAGCTCCGCAAGGACTTCTCGTACCTCGGCTCCTACGGCACCCGCGGCGTCGGCTACGACGTGGAGTACCTCGTCTACCAGATCTCCCGCGAACTGGGGCTCACCCAGGACTGGCCCGTGGTCATCGTCGGGATCGGCAACCTCGGCGCCGCGCTCGCCAACTACGGCGGGTTCGCCTCCCGGGGGTTCCGGGTCGCCGCACTGATCGACGCCGACCCCGCGATGGCGGGCAAGCCCGTCGCCGGCATCCCCGTCCAGCACACCGACGAGCTGGAACGGATCATCGACGAGAACGGCGTCTCCATCGGGGTCATCGCCACCCCCGCCGGCGCCGCCCAGCAGGTGTGCGAGCGGCTCGTCGCCGCCGGGGTGACGTCCATCCTCAACTTCGCGCCGACCGTGCTGAGCGTTCCGGACGGCGTCGACGTGCGCAAGGTCGACCTCTCCATCGAACTCCAGATCCTCGCCTTCCACGAGCAGCGCAAGGCCGGCGAGGAGCCCGCCGGGGCCGAGCACGCCCCCGCGTCCGCCGCCGGGGCGGAGGACGACTCCACGTCCGAGGCCGACCGTTCCGGGCACGAGGGACCCGACGGGGACGTCCCCGCCGTGATGCCGGCATGAGCCTCCTCGTCGTCGGGCTGAGCCACCGCACCGCGCCCGTGAGCGTGCTGGAGCGCGCCGCGCTGTCCCAGGACGCCCGGGCCAAGCTGCTGCACGACGCCCTCGCCGCCGAACCCGCGGCCGAGGCCGCCGTCCTCGCCACCTGCAACCGCATCGAGCTGTACGCGGACGTCGACAAGTTCCATGCGGGCGTCGCCGAACTCTCCACCCTGCTCTCCCAGCACAGCGGGGTCGGACTCGACGAGCTGACCCCCCACCTCTACGTCCACTACGAGGACCGGGCCGTTCACCACCTCTTCTCCGTGGCCTGCGGACTCGACTCGATGGTCGTCGGGGAGGGCCAGGTCCTCGCGCAGATCAAGGACGCCCTCGCCGTCTCCCAGGACCAGCACACCGCCGGGCGACTGCTCAACGACCTCTTCCAGCAGTCCCTGCGGGTCGGCAAGCGCGCCCACTCCGAGACCGGGATCGACCGGGCCGGACAGTCGCTGGTCACCTTCGGCCTCCAGCAGTTCGCCGCGGCCGACGCCGCCGGCTCGCCGACCGCCTGGGTGAGCGGCAAGCGCGCCCTGGTCATCGGCGCCGGCTCGATGTCCTCCCTCGCCGCCGCGACCCTCGCCCGCGCGGGCGCCGCCGAGGTCGTCGTCGCCAACCGCACCGGCGAGCGCGCCGACCGCCTGGTCGCGATCCTCACCGAACCCGGCGGAACGGGGGTGTCCGCCCGCGCCGTCCCGATGGAGAAGGTGGCCGCGGAGCTGACACGTGCCGATGTCGTGGTCTCCTGCACCGGGGCCTCCGGGCTGGTCCTCACCGCCCAGGAAGTGGCCGACGCGGTCGCCGGACGGGCCGTCGAGGACGCGGTGTCCGGCACCCCGGCCTCCGAACTCGCCCTGCTCGACCTCGCCATGCCGCGGGACGTCGACCCGGCGGTGCACGGACTCGACGGGGTCCGGCTCGTCGACATCGAGTCCCTCGCCGACGCCTCCGCCGACGCCCCCATGGCAGCCGACGTGGACCAGGTCCGGGCGATCGTCTCCGCCGAGGTCGCCTCCTTCGGCGCCGCCCAGCGCGCCGCGCACATCACCCCCACCGTGGTCGCGCTGCGCACCATGGCCGCCGATGTCGTCGCCGGCGAGATCGCCCGCCTGGAAGGGCGACTGCCCGGCCTCGCGGACAAGGAACGCGCCGAGATCACCCAGACCGTCAAGCGGGTGGTCGACAAGCTGCTCCACGCGCCGACCGTGCGGATCAAGCAGCTCGCCGCCGAACCGGGCGGCGCCGGGTACGCGGACGCCCTGCGCACCCTCTTCGACCTCGATCCGGACGCCGTCGCCGCCGTCTCGCGCGCCGACCGGCCCCGCTGGAGCGACCCCGACCCGCGCGCCGAACAGGGCGCCACCCTCACCCGGCTCGCCGACGCCCCCGGCCTGACCGGCACCCCCCGGGGCATCACGGGCGTCCCCCACGCCACGGGTGTCCCACCGAACGTCACCAACGGCAGGAACCGCGCATGACTGAGAAGGCACTGCGGCTGGGGACCAGGCGCAGCAAACTCGCCATGGCCCAGTCCGGACTCGTGGCCCGGGCCGTCCGGGAGCTGACCGGACGCGAGGTCGAACTCGTCGAGGTCACCACGTACGGCGACACCTCGCGCGAGCACCTGGCGCAGATCGGCGGCACCGGTGTGTTCGTGGCCGCGCTGCGCGAGGCGCTGCTCGCCGGCGAGGTGGACTTCGCCGTCCACTCGCTGAAGGACCTGCCGACCACCCCCGCCGAAGGGCTCGTGCTGGCCGCGGTGCCCCGCCGGGAGGACCCCCGCGACGTGCTCGTCGCGCGGGACGGCCTGACCTTCGCCGAACTGCCGGACGGTGCCCGCATCGGCACCGGATCGCCGCGTCGGATGGCGCAGTTGAACGCCGCCGCCCGCGATCACGGCCGGGCCGTCGAGACGGTCGCGATCCGCGGCAACGTGGACACCCGCATCGGGTACGTGCGCTCCGGGGAACTCGACGCGGTGGTGCTGGCCGCCGCCGGGTTGAACCGGCTCGGCCGGATCGACGAGGCCACCGACTTCCTGCCGCTCGACACCGTGCTGCCGGCCCCCGGCCAGGGGGCCCTCGCGATCGAGTGCACCGCGCAGGACACTGCGCTCACCGCCGTGCTCGCGGAACTGGACGACCCCGCGACCCGGGCCGCCGTGACCGCCGAGCGTGCCCTGCTCGCCGCCCTGGAGGCCGGTTGCAGCGCGCCCGTGGGGGCGCTGGCCGACCTGTTGGCCGACGGGCAGATTGTCAAGGAAATGCGCCTGCGGGGCGTCGTCGGCACGACCGACGGCGTGACCCTGGTGCAGCTGTCCACCACCGGTCCCGTGCCCTCGACGCACGAGCAGGCCACGGCACTCGGACGCGAACTCGCGGCCGAGATGCTGGCCAAGGGCGCGGCCGGTCTGATGGGGGAGCGAGCACAGTGAGCCCCACCGCCTCGAACCATTTGGCCGTTCCCGCGCACGGGCACGTCACCTTCCTGGGTGCCGGACCGGGTGATCCGGGATTGCTGACCCTGCGCGCCGTGGAGGCGCTCGCGGGTGCGGACGTACTGATCGCCGAGCCCGAGGTGCTCGATGTGATCCGGGCGCACGCCAGGGCGGGTGTCACCGTCCTGGACGCGGCCTCCACCCGGTCGCTCGTGGGCGCACCGGGTCAGGCCGCTGACGGGGCGTCAACTGCCGTCGGTGGTCCCGTGTTGAGGGACACGGCCAATCTTGTCATGGAGGCCGCGCGGGGCGGCAAGCGGGTCGTGCGGGCGGTGCCCGGCGACCCCGGGTTGGACACCGACGCGGCCGAGGAGATGCTGGCCTGCGCCTCGGGCGGGGTGCCCTTCGAAGTGGTGCCGGGCATCGCAACCGCCGTCGGGGTGCCCGCCTACGCGGGGGTGCCGTTGCGCGACGAGCGGGGCACCGACGTCCGGTTCGTGGACGCCCGGACCGCCTCCGAGCGCTGCTGGACCGAGGTCGGCGCCTCGGACGGGACGCTGGTCGTCTCGGCGACCCTGGAGACGGTGGCCGCGGCGGCCGGGGAACTGGTGGCCGCCGGCCGCAAGCCGGACACCCCGCTGACCGTGACGGTGGGCGGCACCACGACCCGTCAGCGCACCTGGTCGGCGACGCTCGGCACCATCGCGCAGACCCTGAAGCAGGCGAAGGTGCTGCCCGCGCCGGACGGCTCCCGCCCGGTGATAGCCGTGGTCGGCGAGTGTTCGGCCGCCGCCCGGCGCGAGAGGCTGTCGTGGTTCGAGTCCAAGCCGCTGTTCGGCTGGCGGGTGCTCGTACCGCGCACCAAGGAACAGGCGGCCTCGCTCTCCGACCAACTCCGGTCCTACGGTGCGGTGCCGCACGAGGTGCCGACCATCGCGGTGGAGCCGCCGCGCACCCCGCAGCAGATGGAGCGGGCCGTCAAGGGCCTGGTCACCGGCCGCTACGAGTGGATCGCGTTCACCTCGGTCAACGCGGTGAAGGCGGTGCGGGAGAAGTTCGAGGAGTACGGGCTGGACGCCCGGGCGTTCGCGGGGATCAAGGTCGCCGCGGTCGGTGAGCAGACCGCCGCCGCCCTGGTCGCCTTCGGCGTCAAGCCGGACCTGGTGCCCACCGGCGAGCAGTCCGCGGCCGGGCTGCTGGAGGACTGGCCGCCCTACGACCCGGTGTTCGACCCCATCGACCGGGTGTTCCTGCCGCGGGCCGACATCGCCACCGAGACCCTGGTGGCCGGCCTGATCGAACTCGGCTGGGAGGTGGACGACGTCACCGCCTACCGGACCGTGCGGGCCTCGCCGCCGCCGGCGGAGACCCGGGAGGCCATCAAGGGCGGCGGCTTCGACGCGGTGCTGTTCACCTCCTCCTCGACGGTGCGCAACCTCGTCGGCATCGCCGGCAAGCCGCACAACGTCACCGTGATCGCCTGCATCGGTCCGGCCACCGCGAAGACCGCGGAGGAGCACGGGCTGCGGGTGGACGTGATGGCCCCCGAGCCCTCGGTGCACAAGCTGGCCGCCGCGCTCGCCGACTTCGGCGCCGCCCGCCGCGACGCCGCGGTGGAGGCGGGCGAGCACGTGACCCGGCCCAGCGAGCGCCGCCCGGGCGCCCGGCGCCGCCGCGTCGCCCCGTAGGTTGGGGCCAGTACAGGGAGTACGACGGCCCGGGGCGCACCCCGGGCCGTGACGGTACGGAGCTGAGGAACGTGAGTAGGTACGGTTCTTTCCCCGGGGCCCGGCCCCGGCGGCTGCGGTCGAACGCGGTGCTGCGGCGGATGGTCGCCGAGACCCGGCTCGCCCCCGCCGACCTGGTGCTGCCGGCCTTCGTGCGGGAGGGCGTGCACGAACCGGTGGCCATCGGGTCGATGCCGGGCGTGTACCAGCACACCCTGGACAGCCTGCGCAAGGCCGCGGTGGACGCGGTCTCGGCCGGGGTGTCGGGGATCATGCTGTTCGGGGTGCCCGAGGAGGCCAAGAAGGACGCGCTCGGCACCGCCGGCACCGACCCGGACGGCATCCTCCAGGTGGCGCTGCGCGCGGTGCGCGCCGAGGTCGGCGACGACCTGCTGGTGATGTCGGACCTGTGCCTGGACGAGTTCACCGACCACGGGCACTGCGGGGTCCTGGACGCCGAGGGCCGGGTGGACAACGACGCCACGCTGGAGCGCTACGCCGAGATGGCGCAGGTGCAGGCGGACGCCGGCGCCCACGTGGTGGGGCCCAGCGGAATGATGGACGGGCAGGTCGGGGTGGTCCGCGACGCCCTCGACCAGATCGACCGGGACGACGTGGCGATCCTCGCGTACACCGCCAAGTACGCCTCCGCCTTCTACGGCCCGTTCCGGGAGGCCGTGGGCTCCTCGCTCACCGGCGACCGGCGCACCTACCAGCAGGACCCGGCCAACGTCCGCGAGTCGATGCGGGAGTTGGCGCTGGACCTCGCGGAGGGCGCCGACCTCGTCATGGTGAAGCCGGCCGGGCCCTACCTGGACGTGCTGGCCAAGGTCGCGGACGCGGTCGACGTGCCGGTGGCCGCCTACCAGATCTCCGGCGAGTACGCGATGGTCGAGGCCGCCGCCGAGAAGGGCTGGATCGACCGGGAACGGGCGATCCTGGAGTCGCTGCTCGGCATCAAGCGGGCCGGCGCGCAGGTGATCCTGACCTACTGGGCCACCGAGGTGGCGCGGGGCCTGGCGGACTGACGCGGTCCCCACGCACGGGAGCCCGGCAGCACCCCACGGTGCTGCCGGGCTCCCGTGCGTGCGGGTGCCGCATCGTCTCCCCGCCGTCGACGCCGAGCCGTCCGGACGGGCACCGGGCGCCCGGTGTTCGCCCGGTCGCACTCCGTCATGCCGGGTGCGACCGGGCGAACCCTCTTGGGAGAGAGGGGATCTGACGGTGCGTCGGGCCGGTTAGTGTCGGGGCTGTGGTGATCGGCGGTGATCACCCGTTGCCCGGGCGAAATGGAAGCTCCATGACCGATCTGTTCACCGTGTCCGTCGACGGCGTCGAGGGCGCCGTCCTCCGCGGTCGGATACACCTCATCAGCGCCGACGCGGTGCGGGTGCCGCAGGACGCGACCTTCCCCGCCAGGCTGCTGGCCGAGGCGTGGTTCCGGGCCGGGGAGGCCGGGGGCGACGAAGGGGGCCGGGAACGGGCCTCGGGCCTGCGGCTCGCCCCCGAGCTGCGCGAGCTGCACGCCTGTGCCGCCGGTCGGCTGGTGCGGGTGGACGAGGACGGCTTCCTGCTGGCCGAGGACGGGTGCACCGTGCGCGAGCCCCGGCGCCGGGCGGTGGACGTGTACGACCTCGACGGTGCCGGCCGGGACGAGGTCTCCGGCCGGGTGCGCACCCTCAGCGACCCGGACGCCCTGGCCCGGCGGGCCGCGGCGATCGTGACCCGCTACGAGGTCGGGCCGCTGCGCAACGTGCCGGTGTGGAGCGAGGTGGCCGCCGTCGACCCCGAGGAGTGGGAGCCCGGGTTGGAGGAGATGGCGACCTGGAACGCCCCCGCCGACCTGGACTACTGGCGCACCTGGCGGCTGCTGGCCGGGCGGCCCCTTGACGGGCACCCGTACGCCGAGGTGGTGGTGGAGGTCGTCGACGCCGGCTACCTGGAACACCTGGGGGCGGGGATGCGGTGGTCCACCGGGGACCCGGCGGGCCGGGAGGGCGCCGTCCGGATCGCGGAACGGTGGGTGTAGACGGCAGGCACCTCGCTAGGGTGTGCGGCCACCAGCACCGCCGGGCCCAACGGCCCCGTACCTTCGAGGAGTCGATGTGAGCGTCGCTGCCGCGGCCCCGCCCCCGCTGGCCGCCCGGGCCGCCGCCGTGGGCGGTTCGCCGGTGAGGGACATCCTGTCCGTGGTGGGGCGCCCCGGAGTGATCAACTTCGCGGGCGGGCTGCCCGCGCCGGAGCTGTTCGACGGCGCGGGAGTCGCCGCCGCGTTCCGGGACGTCCTCGCCGACACCCCCGCCCGGGCCCTCCAGTACGCCACCACCGAGGGCGAACCCGCGCTGCGGTCCGCCCTGGCCGAGCGGACCACCGTGCGGGGGCTGCCCACCGGCGCGGACGACCTGATCGTCACCACCGGCTCGCAGCAGGCGCTGTCGCTGCTGGCGCAGTCCCTGGTCGACCCGGGGGACACCGTCCTGGTGGAACGCCCCTGCTACCTGGCCGCGATCCAGGCGTTCACCTTCGCCGGCGCCCGGGTGGTGGCCGTGCCGGGCGACGAAGAGGGCGTCGACCCGGTCGAACTCGACCGGTACACGGCCCGGTTGCGGCCCAAGCTGTTCTACTCGGTGCCCACCTTCCAGAACCCCACCGGGCGGACCGTGCCGCTGCACCGCCGGCTCGCCCTCGCCGAGGTGGCCGCCCGGCGCGGGCTGTGGCTGGTGGAGGACGACCCGTACGGGGAGCTGCGGTTCGAGGGGGAGCGGGTGCCGTGGATCTCCGCGCTGGACGCCGCCGCCGACCGCACCGTGCTGCTCGGCAGCTTCTCCAAGGTGATGGCCCCCGGGCTGCGGCTGGGCTGGCTGCGGGCGCCCGCGGCGCTGCTGCGGGCCTGCACGGTCGCCAAGCAGGCCGCCGACCTGCACACCCCCACCGTCAACCAGCTCGCCGCCGCCCGCTACCTCGCGGACCGGGACCTCGACGCCCATGTGCGCCGGGTCGCCGCCGCCTACGGTCAGCGGCGGGACGCCCTGCTCGACGGGCTCCCCGGGGCCCTGCCCGAGGGAACCGTCTGGACCCGTCCCGAGGGCGGCATGTTCGTGTGGGCCCGGCTGCCCGAGGGGTACGACACCGCCGGGGCGCTGCCCCGGGCCGTCGCCCACGACGTGGCGTACGTGCCGGGGGCGCCCTTCCACTGCGACGCCCCCGACCCGTCCACCCTGCGGCTGTGCTTCGTCACCCACACCCCGGACGAGATCCGGGTGGGCCTGGAGCGCCTGGCCCGGGTCTGGCCCTGACCGGGGCGGCACGCGACGGGGGCCACGGCCGCCGGCCGTGACCCCCGTCGTCGGGCGCGGACGCGTCAGAGGCGCTCGGGCGTGCGGATGCCCAGCAGGTCCATGCCCCGGTGCAGGGTCGCCCCGGTGATCTCGCACAGGAACAGCCGGTTGGCGCGCTGCTCGGCCGTGTCGGCCTTCAGCACCGGGCACTTGTCGTAGAACGCGGTGAGCAGGGAGGCCAGTTGGTACAGGTACCCGGTCAGCTTGTGCGGGGCGTACTCCGCGGCGGCCTCCGCGACCGTGTCGCCGAACTGGTCCAGGTGCAGGCCCAGCGCCCGCTCCGCGGGCTCCAGCGCCAGCTCCGGGCGGGCCTCGGCGCGGGCGTCCCCGCCGGCCTTGCGCAGGATCGAACGGATGCGGGCGTAGGCGTACTGGAGGTAGACGCTGGTGTCGCCGTGCAGGGACACCATCTGGTCGAGGTCGAACTTGTAGTCGCGGCTCGCGGACGTCGACAGGTCCGCGTACTTCACCGCGCCGATGCCGACCTGGGCGCCCCGCTCGGCGATCTCCGCCTCGGACAGCTGCTGGAGGGCGTCCTTCTCGCGGACGACCGCGGTGGCCCGCTGGACCGCCTCGTCCAACAGGTCCACCAACCGCACCGTCTCGCCCTCGCGGGTCTTGAACGGCTTGCCGTCCGCGCCGAGCACCGTGCCGAACGCCAACTGCACGGCCCGCACCTCGTCGTTGAGCCAGCCCGCGCGCCGGGCGGTCTCGAAGACCATCCGGAAGTGCAGCGCCTGCCGGGCGTCCACCACGTACAGCAGCGTCGACGCCTTCAGGTGGAACACCCGGTCGCGGATCGCCGACAGGTCGGTGGCCGCGTAGCCGTAGCCGCCGTCGGACTTGCGGACGATCAGCGGCGTGGGCTGGCCGTCCTGGCCCTTGACGTCGTCGAAGAACACGCACAGCGCGCCCTCGGAGCGGACCGCGACCCCGGACTCCTCCAGCAGCCGGCAGGTCTCGTCCAGCATGTCGTTGTAACCGGACTCGCCGACCACGTCCGCATCGCGGATCTCCATGTCCAGCTTGTCGAAGACCGAGTAGAAGTAGATCTTCGACTCGTCCACGAACCGCTGCCACAGCTCGCGGGTGCGCGGGTCGCCGGCCTGGAGCGCGACCACCCGGCGGCGGGCCCGCGCCTTGAAGTCCTCGTCCGCGTCGAAGAGGGCCCGCGCCGCCTTGTAGAGCCGGTTCAGGTTGGACATCGCGGTGTCGCCGTCGTCGCCGGCGGCCTCGTGGTCCAACTCGTGCGGGTGGTCGATCAGGTACTCGATGAGCATGCCGAACTGGGTGCCCCAGTCGCCGATGTGGTGCCGGCGCACCACCGTCTCGCCGGTGAACTCCATCAGCCGGTTCACCGCATCGCCGATCACCGCCGAGCGCAGGTGGCCGACGTGCATCTCCTTGGCCACGTTCGGCTGCGCGTAGTCGATGACCGTGGTGCCCGGCGCCTCGGCGTACGGCACCCCGAGGCGGCCCTCGCCGTCGGCGAGCCGCGCCGCGAGGTTCTCGGTGATCGCCCGGTCGGCGACCGTCACGTTCAGGAAGCCGGGGCCCGAGACCTCGACCCCGGCGATCACCCCGCCGGCCGGCACCGCGTCGGTGACCGTCGCGGCCAGCTCGCGCGGGTTGGCCCCGGCCTTCTTCGCGAGGGCCAGGATGCCGTTGGCCTGGAAGTCGGCCCGGTCGCTTCGTCGCAGCAACGGGTCCGCGGAACCGGCCTCGGGCAGGGCCGCCCGCAGGGCCGTCGCGAGGCGCTGGTGGACGGAAGCGGAAAGGGACGTGACCGAAGCCATGGATGGGTGCCGTTCTGCTCGTGTTTCCGGAGCTGTCTGGGAGGGTTCCCGGCCGGCGCGCCGCCCGCGTCGCGGGCCCGGCGCCTACCGGCCGGGCCCAGTATCCCACGCGGCCCGGGGCCCCTGATGAGCCGTTTTCGTCCCCGGCGGGGGGAGCTGGGAGAATGGGAGGGACCGGCCCTCGCACGCCCGTACGGGCCGGTCCCGGCCGGGTGCCGCCGTGACCGTCCCGGACAACGGGGACGACCACGGGCGAACCACCGGCAACATTCGGTAGCACTGGGAAAGAAGGACGTGCCGATCGTGGCTCAGAGCAACGAGACCACCGACTGGGTCTCCCGTTTCGCGGACGAGGTCATCGAGGAGTCGGAGCGCCGCGCCCCCGGGAAACCCGTCGTCGTCGCGTCCGGCCTGTCCCCGTCCGGCCCGATCCACCTGGGCAACCTGCGCGAGGTCATGACCCCGCACCTGGTCGCGGACGAGATCCGGCGCCGCGGGCGCGAGGTCCGCCACGTGCTGTCCTGGGACGACTACGACCGGTACCGCAAGGTGCCCGCCGGCGTCCCCGGCGTCGACGAGGGCTGGGCCGAGCACATCGGCAAGCCGCTCACCTCGGTGCCCGCCCCCGCCGGCTCCCCGCACGCCAACTGGGCCGAGCACTTCAAGGCCGCGATGACCGAGGCGCTGGCCGCGCTCGGCGTCGACTACGACGGCATCAGCCAGACCGCCCAGTACACCTCCGGCACCTACCGCGAGCAGGTGCTGCACGCCGTGCGGCACCGCGCCGACATCGACGCCATCCTCGCCCAGTACCGCACCCGCAAGGCCGCCCCCAAGAAGCAGCAGAAGCCGCTGGACGAGGCCGAGGCGGAGGCCGCCGAGGGCTCCGGCGCCGCGGCCGAGGAGGACGGCTCCTCGGGGGTCGTCGGCTACTTCCCGTACAAGCCGTACTGCGGCGGGTGCGAGAAGGACCTCACCACCATCACCTCCTACGACGACGACACCACCGAACTGGCGTACACGTGCACCGCCTGCGGTTTCGCGGAGACCGTCCGGCTCAGCGAGTTCAACCGCGGCAAGCTGGTGTGGAAGGTCGACTGGCCCATGCGCTGGGCCTACGAGGGCGTCGTCTTCGAGCCCTCCGGCGTCGACCACTCCTCGCCCGGCTCCTCGTTCCAGGTCGGCGGGCAGATCGTCGGCCCGATCTTCGGCGGCCGGCAGCCCATCGGCCCCATGTACGCGTTCGTGGGCATCTCCGGCATGGCGAAGATGTCGTCCAGCAAGGGCGGGGTGCCCACCCCCTCCGACGCGCTGGAGATCATGGAACCGCAGCTGCTGCGCTGGCTGTACGCCCGCCGCCGGCCCAACCAGTCGTTCAAGATCGCCTTCGACCAGGAGATCCAGCGGCTCTACGACGAGTGGGACAAGCTCGGCGCCAAGGTCGCCGACGGCACGGTGCTGCCCGCCGACGCCGCCGCGCACGCCCGCGCCGTGGGCACCGCCGCGGGCCCCCTGCCCGCCACCGCGCGCCCGCTGCCGTACCGCACCCTGGCGTCCGTCGCCGACATCACCGGCGGCCACGACGACCAGGCCCTGCGCATCCTCGGCGACCTCGACCCCGAGCGCCCGCTGAGCACCCTGGACGAGGTGCGGCCCCGCTTCGACCGGGCCGAGACCTGGACCCTGCGGTACGTGCCCGCCGAGGCCCGCACCGTGGTCCGCGAGGAGCCCGACACCGCCCTGCTGGCCTCCCTCGACGCACCGGGCCGCGACTCGCTGCGGCTGCTGCTCGACGGACTCGACGCCCACTGGTCGCTGGACGGGCTCACCGGACTCGTCTACGGCGTCCCGAAGGTCCTCGCCGGCCTGGAGCCCGACGCCAAGCCGACCACCGAACTGAAGGCGGCCCAGCGGGAGTTCTTCGTCCTGCTGTACCGGCTGCTCGTCAGCCGCGACACCGGCCCCCGGCTGCCCACGCTGCTGCTCGCGGTGGGCGCCGAGCGGGTGCGCAAGCTGCTCGGCGGCTGACCGCTGCCCGCGTGCCCTCCGCCCCGACCGGCGCCCCGGTCGGGGCGGAGGCCGTTACTCCCTCTGGCGTAGGGCGGTTCCGTCTCGTGCATGACGAGCCGGGGCCCGCCGGACGGAACCGTGCAGGGATGAAGAACTCCTCCTCCCTCGTCGGTTGGCTCCTCGTCGTCCAGGGCGCGCTCGGTCTGCTGGGCCCTCTCCTGGGGGGCCGGCCGATGGGCCTGCTGCCCCTCTGGTTCGACCTGTCCGGCGCCGTCTACACGGGACTGATGGTGGGCGGAGCGTTGCTGATCCGGCGGGGGCGTGCCGAACGCCGACGCACCGGGGCCCGGGGGTGAGGCCGCCCTCCGCGGCCCCGGTGCGCAACCGCTCCGGGGAAGGCCGTCGAGTCGGCCCCCGCCTCAGAAAGTGTTGGGTAATTGGGTGATTACTGGTTCTTGAGGTCGTCGGCGAGGCGGCGGGCTGCTTCGGTCTCGATGGGGCCGTGTGGTTCGATCT
>NZ_JBEOWM010000076.1:0-23047 GCF_040296045.1 Streptomyces sp. NPDC002490
GCAAGCCGCTCGGCTGGGATACCCCAGCCGAGCGTCTACATGATCTACTCACCACCTGAAACCAAGTGGTGTTGCGACGACCCCTTGAACCCAAGACCGACGCTCCGGGCCCTCACCGTTGCCGTGCGCGGGAACGGAAGGCGGGGTTCACATCGATTGGCGGGCCAACAGCGCCAGCGCGGTGACCAGCACGGCCAACAGTCCGATCAGCGCCACGGGGCTCATCGAGGACCAGTGGTTGCCCTGCTGGAGACGCTCCCTGCTGGCACGGCAGACCGGGCAGCGCCCCTCGCTGACCGGGGCCGCGCAGTTCGCGCACACCAGTCGGTCGTAGGTCATGCCCATCCTCCTCCCGTGCGGCGGAGCCTGCCGCGACGACGTCCTCTCCGCGCAACGCTCGGGGACGCGCAGGCGTTCCCCCTCCACCACTGTGCCAGCTCCCGCGCGATTCGGCGCGGGCCGTAGGTCCCCCGTGGGCCCGGGCGCGCGCCCCGGCGGTCGGCGGGCCCCGCGCCCCCGTGCCCGGCCCCCGGGGGTCCGGGGCGCGCCTTCGCCGACAAACCCGGCCAAGGGGTGCCGGAGCGGGCGCCGCGGCCTGCGCGCGTCCCCCGCATTCGCGTATGGTCACGGACACCTACCCCCGGCGACCCGTGGTGCATCCGTGATCCGATTCGACAACGTCTCCAAGAACTACCCCAAGCAGAACCGTCCGGCCCTCAGAGAGGTGTCCCTGGAGGTCGAGCGCGGGGAGTTCGTGTTCCTGGTGGGGTCATCCGGCTCCGGCAAGTCCACCTTCCTGCGCCTGATCCTGCGCGAGGAACGGGCGACCCACGGCCAGGTGCACGTCCTCGGCAAGGACCTGGCCCGGCTCTCCAACTGGAAGGTGCCGCACATGCGGCGCCAGTTGGGGACGGTCTTCCAGGACTTCCGGCTGCTGCCGAACAAGACGGTCGGCGAGAACGTGGCCTTCGCGCAGGAGGTCATCGGCCGCTCCCGCGGCGAGATCCGCAAGTCGGTGCCCCAGGTGCTGGACCTCGTCGGCCTCGGCGAGAAGGAGGACCGGATGCCCGGCGAGCTCTCCGGCGGTGAGCAGCAGCGCGTCGCCATCGCCCGGGCCTTCGTCAACCGTCCCAAGCTGTTGATCGCGGACGAGCCCACCGGCAACCTCGACCCGCAGACCTCGGTCGGCATCATGAAGCTGCTGGACCGGATCAACCGCACGGGCACGACCGTCGTGATGGCCACCCACGACCAGAACATCGTGGACCAGATGCGCAAGCGCGTCATCGAGCTGGAGCAGGGCCGCCTCGTCCGCGACCAGGCGCGCGGCGTCTACGGCTACCAGCACTGACCCCACGTACGCGACGTACGCGACACCACATCACGTACCGAAAGGCAGAAAGCACGCGATGCGCGCCCAGTTCGTCCTGTCGGAGATCGGCGTCGGTCTCCGCCGCAACCTGACGATGACCTTCGCGGTCGTCGTCTCGGTGGCCCTCTCGCTCGCCCTCTTCGGCGGCTCCCTGTTGATGCAGGACCAGGTCAGCACCATGAAGGGCTACTGGTACGACAAGGTCAACGTCTCGATCTTCCTGTGCAACAAGAACGACGCGGAGACCGACACGGCCTGCACCAAGGGCGCGGTGACCGGGGAGCAGAAGGAACGCATCAAGGCCGACCTGAAGAAGTTGGCCGTCGTCGACCAGGTGCACTACGAGTCCAGCGACGAGGCGTACAAGCGCTACAAGGAGCAGTACGCGGACTCCCCGCTGGCCCCGGTCCTCACCCCGGACCAGCTGCCGGAGTCCTACCGGGTCAAGCTGAAGGACCCGCAGAAGTACCAGGTGGTGTCGACCGCCTTCGCCGGCCGGGACGGCGTCCACTCGGTGGAGGACCAGCGGGAGACGCTCAGCAACCTCTTCGAACTCCTCGACGGGATGCGGATCACCGCGCTCGCGGTGATGGGGCTGATGCTGGCCGTCGCGCTGATGCTGATCGTCAACACGGTGCGGGTGTCGGCGTTCAGCCGGCGCCGGGAGACCGGGATCATGCGGCTCGTCGGCGCGTCCGGCTTCTACATCCAGGCGCCGTTCATCATGGAGGCCGCCGTGGCCGGCCTCCTCGGCGGCCTGGTGGCCTGCGGGTTCCTGCTGGTCGGCCGGTACTTCATGATCGACCACGGGCTGATGCTCGCCGAGAAGATGCCGCTGATCAACTTCATCGGTTGGGACGCGGTGCTGAAGACGCTGCCCCTGGTCCTGGTGATCAGCCTGCTGATGCCCGCCCTGGCCGCGTTCGTCGCGCTGCGCAAGTACCTGAAGGTCTGAGCCCTCGGCCACCCCGGGGCGCACGGCCCGCGCCCCGGGGCCGGTCGCACCCCTCGGTGTGAGATTCGCCCCGGGCGCCGTACGGTCAACCCACCGTGCGGCGCCCGGCGTTGTCCTAGACTCACCGCCATGTCAGGTCCCGACCTGTTCACCCCGCCCCGCCGCGTCCGCCGCGGGGCGGCTCTGACCTTGGTGTTCACCAGCGTCCTGGTCACCGGCGCCGCCGCCGGCTCCTGGTCCCGCGCCACCGGTGAGGACCCGCACCCGGTTCCGGTCGCGGCCGGCGGGCCCGCGGCACCGGACGGGACGGCCCGGGCGGCGGTGGACGCCGCGGCCGCCGCCCTGGTGGACGGCAAGTCCCCCGTGGAGGCGGCCCGCCGGGCGGTGAGCCGCAGCGGCGACCGCTGGGGCGCGGTCTACTCGGAGGCCGAGTACGCCGAGTTCGCCCGGGCCCTGGACGGCGAGTACACCGGCGTCGGCCTGTGGGCCCGCCGGGTGGGCGGCGGCCTGATCGAGGTCACCCGGGTACGGGACGGGGGCCCCGCGGAGCGGGCCGGGGTGCGGGAGCGCGACCTGATCCGCGGGGTCGACGGGGTCCCCGTGGACGGGCGCCCGGTCACCGAGGTCATCGGGCTGCTGCGCGGGCACGGGCCGGCCGCCCCCGGCACCGAGGTGCGCCTCGACCTGCAACGCGGGGACCGCCGCTGGACCGCGGGCCTGCGCCGGGCGGTGCTCACCACCGAACCGGTGACCGTCGAACGCCTCGGCACCCCCGCCGCCCCCCGCGTCCTGATCAAGGTGGCGGCCTTCACCCAGGGCTCCGGCGCCCAGGTGCGGTCCGCGGTGCGCGAGGCACCCTCGGGCGCGGGCATCCTGCTGGACCTGCGGGGCAACTCCGGCGGGCTGGTCAGCGAGGCGGCGGAGGCGGCCTCGGCCTTCCTGGACGGCGGGCTGGTCGCCACCTACGACGTCCGGGGCGAGGAGCACGCGGTGCACGCGGCGCCCGGCGGCGACGTCCGGCGGCCGGTGGTGGCGCTGGTGGACGGCGGCACCATGAGCGCCGCCGAACTGCTGACCGGGGCGCTGAAGGACCGCGGCCGGGCGGTGGTGGTCGGCTCCCGGACCTTCGGCAAGGGCTCCGTGCAGCTCCCGAGCCCGCTCCCGGACGGCTCGGTCGCCGAGCTGACCGTGGGCCACTACCGCACCCCCTCGGGACGCGGGGTCGACGGCCGCGGCATCACCCCCGACCTGGAGGCCACCGACACCGGCCCGGCCGCCCCCGCCGATCCCCCCGCACCGCCCTCCGCCCCCGCCACCCAGGGAGCGGCCCCCGGACCCCCCGAGGCCCCCGGGGACGGCGGCGCCGAGGACGCCGGGGACGCCGTGGACCTGCCGGACCCCGTGGAGCGCCGGGCGGAATCCGTGCTGAACGGCCTGGGGAGCCGGCGGTGAGTCGGCCGACCCCGCAAATGCACTGGCCCCGGCCCCCCTCCGTGGTGCGAAGATGGCGTCACTATGGCTAAGGAAAAAGGGCGCAAGCTGATCGCGCAGAACAAGAAGGCGCGGCACGACTACCACCTGCTGGACACCTACGAGGCCGGACTGGTCCTCACGGGCACCGAGGTCAAGTCGCTGCGCCAGGGGCGGGCCTCCCTCGTCGACGGCTTCGTGCAACTCGACGACAACGAGGCGTGGCTGCACAACGTGCACGTGCCGGAGTACAGCCAGGGCACCTGGACCAACCACTCGGCCCGTCGGAAGCGGAAGCTGCTGATGCACCGGGCGGAGATCGACAAGCTGTTCTCGAAGTCCCAGGAGACCGGGCACACCATCGTGCCGCTGGCCCTGTACTTCAAGGACGGCCGGGCCAAGGTCGAGATCGCGCTGGCCAGGGGCAAGAAGGAGTACGACAAGCGGCAGACCCTGCGGGAGAAGCAGGACCGCCGCGAGACGGACCGGGCGATCTCGGCGGCCCGCCGCCGTCAGCGCGCCTGACGCCGCCGCCCGCGACCCGCGCGGAAACGCGGTGGCACCCCGCGGTGCTCTTCCCCTACCATGGGGACCACACCCCAGCGCGAGAGCGACGGGGTGGACCTTGAAAAATGCACAGGGGGATGATCGGTTTCGACAGCGGCTGTCGAAGCAGGGGAAGCGTGTCGAGGAAGCGGCAATGATCTCGTAAACCACGTGTCGCAACCAATAATCGCCGAAACCAAGCGCGATTCCTTCGCCCTCGCTGCCTAAGTAGCGACTCGCGAAGTGTCAGTCCGGGGATGTTCCCGACCCGGGTCCTGGCATCAGCTAGGGAACTAAACTCCTAGGCCCGGTCACGGGGTCGAGGAGGAAATCTCACAGTGACTGAGCCCGTCGGAGACTTGTCCGCGTGATCTCCGGGGCCGAGAAAAACGTAGCGGACTGCACACGGAGAAGCCCTGATTCCGCACCGTTGGACGCGGGTTCGATTCCCGCCATCTCCACATCCCCGAAAAGCCCCTGACCTGCGAGTCCATCGCCGGGTCAGGGGCTTTTCGCTGTTTCCGCGGCGTCCCCCGGCGCCGGGCGGCCCCGATGCGCAACGACGCTCGGATGGCGCCCGAGGGCCCGAGCCGCGCGACCCCCGCAGTGCGCCCCGGACCACCCGGCGCCTCCGTGCATCTCCAGGGGGATCGATTTCCGGACACTCCCGACACTGCTGCACACTGTCCATGTACTGGCGGGTATCCGCCAGCCTGGCCGAAGTGCGCTACATTCGACGCCTGAGCACAAGGTGGTAGTGGGGGCGCTCGGACCAGGTGGGGGCCTGGGAAAGCGGCGCATGCTCGGCGCCGCCGGCGCGCTCACATCGTTCGTGGGGGGATGCGCGCGCGCATGGAGAATTGGCGAGAAGACGCCCAACCTGGGCAGACACACGACCCGCATGAGGTCACCGTCCAGATGGCCGGTATAGGCCAGCAGTTCGGCGAACTGAAGGCCGGGGCCGAGGAGCCCGCGGCCGACGGTCCCGTGTTCGTGGACGAGACGGGCCGGCGCAGCCGGCTGTACCGGCGGATAGGCATGGCCGTCGTCGCGGGCTGCGCGGTCTACGCGTGCGTCATCGTGGCGACGGTCGTCTCCGGCAACTCCAGCGCCCCCTGGCTGCCCATGACCGACAGCCAGGCCGAGCCCGCCGGGAAGGTCGACGTCTCTCCGCGTCCCGCGGACCCCGCCTCCCCCACGGCCTCCCCCTCCACCGGGGCCAGCACCGCCCCCTCGCAGAGCGCCGTCACGGACCCCGTGCCCGCCGCCGACACCCGCCCGGCCACCGGCCGCACCCGGGAGCCCGCCGCCGGCACCGGCGGCGCCGCGGCCCCCGAGGCCACCGCCGAGGCGCCCGCCCCGCAGCCCACCGGCAGCACCGGCCCGATCACCCGCCCCGACCCCGGGCCCAGCCGCAGCGCCGGCACGGGCGGCGTCGACGAAGGCCCCGGCGCCAGCGAGGCGCCCGACCCGGGGGCCTCCCCGTCGGCCCCGGTCGAACAGCCCTCCGCCACCCCGTCCGGCGAGGCGGAGCAGCCGCCCGGCGACGGCACCCAGCCCCTCGGGTCAGTGGAGGACGCTCCGTAATGACGTCCCGCAAGCGCGGTCGTCGGGCCAAGGCCCGGCGCCGCAGACTTCCCCTGCGCTACCTGATGCCCGTGCTGGTGCTCGCCGCCCTGATGGCGATGCTGATGCTCCGCGGCTACGTGCACAGCGAGATCCTCGCCGACCACCGCATCGCCCCCTCGACGTACAACGACCAGGTGCCCGAAGCGATCCGCAAGGGCAAGCCGGTGATCGACGTGCGCGGCGGCAAGATCAACACGGTCGGGGTGCCGGACGACCGGGTCGTGCTCACCTTCGACGACGGGCCCGACCCCGAGTGGACGCCGAAGGTGCTGGACGTGCTGAAGAAGCACGACGCGCGCGGCGTGTTCTTCGTGACCGGCACCATGACCTCCCGCCACCCCGAGCTGGTCCAGCGGATGGTCGACGAGGGCCACGAGATCGGGCTGCACACCTTCAACCACCCGGATCTGGCGCTCCAGTCCACCGGGCGCATCGACTGGGAGCTGTCGCAGAACCAGTTGGCGCTGGCCGGCGCGGCGAACGTCCGCACCTCGCTGTTCCGCCCCCCGTACTCGTCCTTCGCGCACGCCTTCGACAACCGCAACTGGCCGGTCACCGAGTACATCGGCGGCCACGGGTACCTCACCGTGGTCAACAACACCGACAGCCAGGACTGGAAGAGGCCGGGCGTCGACGAGATCGTCCGCCGGTCGATGCCGGAGCCCGGCAAGGGCGCCATCGTCCTCATGCACGACTCAGGCGGCGACCGTTCGCAGACCGTCGCGGCGCTCGACCGGATGCTGCCGGACCTTAAGGCCAAGGGCTACGAGTTCACCAACCTCACCCAGGCCCTCGACATGCCGAGCGCGCACACCCCGGTCAGCGGTCTCGACCTGTGGAAGGGCAAGGCGTGGATCCTGCTGGTCCAGGCCGCCGAGCACCTCACCACCGTGCTCGCGGCCGGACTCGCGGTGATCGGGTTCCTGGTGATCACCCGGTTCGGGCTGATGCTGGTGCTCTCCTTCCTGCACGCCCGCAAGGTCCGCCGCCGCGGCTTCCGCTGGGGCCCGCCGATCACCGAACCGGTCTCGGTGCTGGTGCCCGCGTACAACGAGGCCAAGTGCATCGAGAACACCGTCCGCTCGCTGATGGACAGCGACCATCCCATCGAGGTCCTGGTGATCGACGACGGGTCCACGGACGGCACCGCCCGCATCGTCGAGGACCTGCGGCTGCCGGGCGTGCGCGTGGTGCGCCAGCTCAACGCGGGCAAGCCCGCCGCCCTCAACCGAGGCATCGCCAACGCCCGCCACGACCTCATCGTGATGATGGACGGCGACACCGTCTTCGAACCGTCCACCGTCCGCGAACTCGTCCAGCCCTTCGGCGACCCGAAGGTCGGCGCGGTCGCCGGCAACGCCAAGGTCGGCAACCGGGACTCCCTCATCGGGGCCTGGCAGCACATCGAGTACGTGATGGGCTTCAACCTCGACCGCCGCATGTACGACCTGCTGCGCTGCATGCCCACCATCCCCGGCGCGGTCGGCGCCTTCCGCCGCTCCGCCCTCCAACGGGTGGGCGGCATGAGCGAGGACACCCTCGCCGAGGACACCGACATCACCATGGCCATGCACCGCGACGGCTGGCACGTGGTCTACGCGGAGAACGCCCGCGCCTGGACCGAGGCCCCCGAGTCCGTGCAGCAACTGTGGTCCCAGCGCTACCGCTGGTCCTACGGCACCATGCAGGCCATCTGGAAGCACCGCCGCGCCCTGGTGGAACGCGGCCCCTCCGGTCGCTTCGGCCGGGTCGGGCTGCCGCTGGTCTCGCTGTTCATGGTGCTCGGACCGCTGCTGGCCCCGCTGATCGACGTGTTCCTGCTGTACGGGCTGGTGTTCGGGCCCACCGGCAAGACCGTCACCGCCTGGCTCGGCGTCCTCGCCATCCAGCTCGCCTGCGCGGCCTACGCCTTCCGGCTCGACCGGGAGAAGATGGTCCCCCTGATCTCGCTGCCGCTGCAACAGATCCTCTACCGGCAGCTGATGTACGTGGTGCTGCTCCAGTCCTGGATCACCGCCCTGACCGGCGGCCGACTCCGCTGGCAGAAGCTGCGCCGCACCGGTGTCGTCGGCTCCGCCCCCGGCGGCGCACCCCGGCCGGTCGACCCGGCCGCGCCCGCCGACCGGAGGCCGGTGGCATGACGCACCCCCCGCAGGGCCCCGCCACCGGCGCCCCCGACTGGGTGGCCCGGGGCTGGGACACCCACCGCGCGGAACCCGCCGCCCCGCCGCCCGCCGCCCCGCCCGCGACCGCCCCGGCGCCCGAACCGGCGCCGGCGCCCACCGGGCGCGCCCCGGGCCGGGACCGCTACCTTGACCTGCTGCGCACCCTCGCCCTGGTCCGGGTGGTCGTCTACCACATCTACGGCTGGGCCTGGCTGACCATCGTCTTCCCGTCCATGGGCGTGATGTTCGCGCTCGCCGGCGCCCTGATGGCCCGCTCCCTGAAGCGGCCCGCCTGGGGAGTGATCAAGAGCCGCGTCCGTCGTCTGCTGCCCCCGCTGTGGCTGTTCGGCGCGGTGCTGGTGCCGCTGATGTTCCTCGCCGGCTGGGACCCGGGCGACGACCCCAACCAGAGCGGCAACTGGGGCTGGATCAAGCTCCTGAACTACGTGCTGCCGGTCGGCTCGCCGATCTACCCGCTCAGCGTCGGCCACGAGGGCGGACTGTTGGACCCGGAGTGGGCCATGTACGCCGCCGGGCCCCTGTGGTACCTGCGGACGTACCTGTGGCTGGTGGTCGCCTCGCCGCTGTTGCTGTGGGCCTTCCGGCGGGCCCCCTGGCCCACGATGTTCGTCTGCCTGGGGTCGGCCGGGGTGTTCGGCACCGACCTGGTCGAGATTCCTGGGTCGACCGGCTACGCCATCCAGGGCTTCGCCGTGTACGCGGGCTGTTGGCTGCTCGGCTTCGCCCACGAGGAGGGCGTCCTGGGGCGGCTGCCGCGCTACGTCACGGTGTCGGTGGCCGCGTTCGTCATGGCCTTCGGACTCTGGTGGGCCGCGGGCCACCAGACGGAGTTCGGCATGGACCTCAACGAGATCCCGTTCGCCCAGGCGACCTGGTCGTTCGGCGCGGTGGCGATCCTGCTGGTCTACGCGCCCTCCTGGCAGCGGCTGCCCGGCCGGCTGGCCCGCTGGGACAAGCTCGTCACCCTGTTCAACAACCGGGCGGTGACGATCTACCTCTGGCACAACGGCCTGATCGTCGCCACCATCCCGATGATCTCCCAGCTCTACGACCTCCCGTTCATGACGGAGGGCTCGATGCGGGTGCTCACGGCCACCTTCCAACTGTGGATGCTGGTCCTGGTCTGGCCGCTGATCGGGCTGGCGATCCTGGCCACCGGCTGGGTGGAGGACCTGGCCGCCCGCCGCCGGCCCCGGTTCTGGCCCACCACCGCGGCCCCCCGGGCGGCCCGCCGCCGGCGCTGAACCCGCCCCCGTCCCGGAACCCCGCACCCCCTCAGGGCGGTGCGGGGTTTTCGGCTGGAAATCGCCCTCTGTACCCGGGGGTGACCTTCGGTCCGACTGGCACCGGCATAACCGGACTTGCCCCGGTCACTTCTTCACGGTAGGTGATCCGGTGGCGTCGTTCTGCTATAAGTCCCGTGCTTTCAGGCCCATTTGACGACCCATTTGAACGGCTCCCGCGCCCCACCCGTATCCCGGGATGCAATCGAGCGGTCAGGTTCCAGCTCGGTCGAGTTGAAGCGGGCTCGGCCGAATCGGGGACACCGGAGGTAGGCGTGCGCAAAGATTCAGCCGTGGCCGATGAACGCCCGCCGAGGGCTCGACATCGTAGGGAACAGCTCCCGTCCGAGCCGGACGAGGAGCTGATGCGCGCGCTGTACCAGGAGCACGCGGGCCCTCTGCTCGCCTATGTCCTGCGGCTGGTCGCGGGGGACCGGCAGCGCGCGGAGGACGTCGTTCAGGAGACGCTCATCCGCGCCTGGAAGAACGCCGGCCAACTCGGGAGCGCAACCGGTTCGGTGCGCCCCTGGCTGGTGACCGTGGCCCGACGTATCGTGATAGATGGCCACCGCAGCCGACAGGCACGGCCGCAGGAGGTCGAGCCGTCGCCCCTGGAGGTCATCCCCGCGGAGGACGAGATCGACAAGGCGCTGTGGCTGATGACGCTTTCGGACGCGCTCGACGACCTGACCCCCGCACACCGGGAGGTCCTCGTCGAGACCTACTTCAGGGGACGGACGGTCAATGAAGCGGCCCGCACGCTCGGCATACCCAGCGGAACCGTGCGTTCACGGGTGTTCTACGCCCTGCGCTCGATGAAGCTGGCACTGGAGGAGCGGGGGGTGACGGCATGACGTCGAACGAAGCACACCACACACATCAGGCGGACAGCGTCCACGAGACCGTGGGCGCCTACGCCCTGGGCATCCTGGACGAACACGAAGCGACCGCCTTCGAGGGCCATCTGGCCGGCTGCGAGTGGTGCGCCGGGCAACTCGACGAACTCGCCGGCATGGAATCCGTGCTGGCCGCGCTCGCCGACCTGCCCGGCCCCCCCGGTAGACGTCCCGGCGACCCGGCCACCGCGGGGCTTCCACCCGCGAGGCCCGACCCGCGCACCCTCGACCGGCTCGCGGACGAGGTCGCCGCCCGCCGCGCCGGCGGTAGACGCCGCGGGCTCTACCTCGCCGCCGCCGCGGCCGTCCTGATCGTCGGGGGCCCGCTCGCCGCCGTCGTGGTCACCGGGGGCGGCGAGGCGCAGCCGTCCGCGGCCGGCAAGCGCGCCCATCCGACGAGCCCCGCCGAGGACGCCTTCTTCCACGACATGGAGGAGAAGCTCACCGCGACCGACCCCACCACCGGGATCACCGCCACCGTGGGCACCGAGCGCAAGGCGTGGGGCACCCACACCGTGCTGGAGCTCAAGAACGTCGAAGGCCCCGAGAAGTGCAGCCTGATCGCCGTCGGCAAGAACGGCGAACGCGAGACGGTGACCACCTGGGCGGTGCCCCCCTGGGGCTACGGACTCCCCGGCGCCGTGCGGAAGGAGGCGCGCAAGCCGCTCTACGTGCACGGCGGCGCCGCGCTGACCCGCTCCGACATCAGTCACTTCGAGGTCCGGACCCTGGACGGAAAGGAACTGGTGAAGGTGAAGGCGTAGGCGACGCCCACCCCGCCGGCCGGGTTCCCTCACCCGGCCGCCCCCCGCGCAGGGCCACCCCCCACAGGCCCGCCCCGCGCACGTCAGCCCGGCACCCCCGTCGACCGCACGGGGCGCGACCGGGCCCTTGTGTTTCCCGGGGCCGTCCGGCCGGCGGGCCGGGGCCGTTCGGGCGGGCCGGCCCCCCGGCCCGGCCGGCGCGTGGCGCGGGTGGCCCGCGTGGCGTACGGTAGACGGCTGCCATGCACGTCAGAAGGGGGCCCGGTGGCCGCTCAGCACGCCGCTCTCGACTCGGTCCGTGAACACGAGATCGGTGTCGAACAGGATCATCTCGACCAGGTCTACCGCCGGCTGGAGGAGAAGATCCAGGACGCCGAGTTCCTGATGCGGGACGCGGCCCGGCTCAGCCAGGTCGGCACGCCCGGCGCGCTCGCCGAGCGCGACGCCCAGGTCTTCCGCGCCGGCGTCCACCTCAACCGCCTCAACAGCGAGTTCGAGGACTTCCTCTTCGGCCGGATCGACCTGCTGGAGGGCAAGGACGGCGAGAAGGGCCCGGACGGGGCCCACACCTCCGTCGACCCCGCGGACGGCGCCATCGGCACCGACCCCGCGGACCCCGCCCGGCAGGTCGCCGACATCGCGGAGACCCTGCACATCGGCCGCATCGGCGTCCTCGACACCGACTACACCCCGCTGGTCATCGACTGGCGGGCGCCCGCCGCCGCCCCGTTCTACCGCTCCACGCCGGTGGAGCCCGGCCGGGTCGTCCGCCGCCGGGTGATCCGCTCCAAGGGCCGCAAGGTGCTCGGCGTCGAGGACGACCTGATGCGCCCCGCGCTCACCGCGTACCTCGACGGCCGGGAACTCCCGGTGATCGGCGACGGCGCCCTGATGGCGGCGCTCGGCCGGGCCCGCGGCCACACCATGCGGGACATCGTCGCCTCCATCCAGGCCGAGCAGGACCTCGTCATCCGGGCCCCCGCCGCCTCGGTCACCCTGGTGGAGGGCGGCCCCGGCACCGGCAAGACCGCCGTCGCGCTGCACCGCGCCGCGTACCTGCTCTACCAGGACCGCCGCCGCTACTCCGGCGGCATCCTGATCATCTCGCCCACCCCGCTGCTGGTCTCCTACACCGAGGGCGTGCTGCCCTCCCTCGGGGAAGAGGGACAGGTCGCCATCCGGGCGCTCGGCTCCCTGGTCGACGGGGCCGAGGCCACCGTGTACGACACCCCCGCCACCGCCCGGGCCAAGGGCTCGTCCCGGATGGTCAAGCTCCTGCGCAAGGCCGCCCGCGGCGCCCTGGAACTGCGCCCCGACGGCGCCCCGGCCCCCGAGCTGCTGCGCGTGGTCGCCCACGGCCGCCGCCTCGAACTCGACGCCGACCGGCTGGCCCGCATCCGGGACGCCGCCCTCGGCGGCACCGCCCCGGTCAACCTGCTGCGTCCGCGCGTCAGACGGCTGTTGCTGGACGCGCTCTGGGCGCAGTCCGGCTCCGCCTCCCGCCACACCGACCCCGAACTCGCCGCCGAACTGCGGTCCTCCTTCGACGAGGACGTCACCTCCGAGGACTCCTTCACCTCCTTCCTCGACGCCTGGTGGCCCGAACTGACCCCGCGTCAGGTGCTGGCCGCGATGGGCGACGAGCGACGACTCGCCCGCTGGGCCCGCCGGATCCTCAACCCCGGCGAGGTCCGCCGGGTGGCCCGCTCCCTCCAGCGCGAGGCGCTCTCCGTCCACGACGTGGCCCTGCTCGACGAGCTCCACACGGTCCTCGGCGCCCCGGCCCGCCCCCGGCAGCGCCGCGAGGTGGACCCGCTCGACCAGCTCACCGGCCTGGAGGAGCTGATGCCGGTCCGCGAGGAGAGCCGCCGCGAACGCGCCGAGCGCCTCGCCGCCGAACGCGTCGAATACGCGCACGTCATCGTCGACGAGGCCCAGGACCTCACCCCCATGCAGTGGCGCATGGTGGGCCGCCGCGGCCGACACGCCACCTGGACCGTGGTCGGCGACCCCGCCCAGTCCTCCTGGTCGGACGTGGACGAGGCGACCGGGGCCCGGGACGAGGCGCTCGGCAACCGGCCCCGGCGCCGCTTCACCCTCACCGTCAACTACCGCAACCCGGCCGAGATCGCCGCCCTCGCCGCCAGGGTGCTGGCGCTGGCGATGCCCGGCGCCACCTCCCCGTCCGCGGTCCGCTCCACCGGACTGGAGCCCCGGTTCGCCACCGTCGACGACCGGGGCCAGGGCCGGACCGTGCGCGCCGAGGCCGAGCGGCTGCTCGACCTGGTGGACGGCACCGTCGGGGTCGTCGTCGCCATGAACCGGCGCGCCGAGGCCGCCCGCTGGCTGGCCGGGCTCGGCGACCGGGTCGTCGCCCTCGGCAGCCTGGAGGCCAAGGGCCTGGAGTACGACGCCACCGTCGTGGTCTCCCCGGCGGAGATCGCCGACGAGTCGCCCGCCGGGCTGCGCGTGCTGTACGTGGCGCTGACCCGGGCGACCCAGCAGCTCACCGTGGTCTCCGGCCCGCGCGACGAGCCCGATGCGGACGGCGTCCCCGACCTGCTGCGCGACTGACGGCCCCCGACGGGTGACCCGGCACCGGCCGTTCGGCCGGTTGCCGGACGGACCCGGGCGACGGGAATTGCCGTGCGGGGATCGTTTGTTACCGTGGACGTGACACCGGCCCGATCCAAGCCCCCGGGCCCAACCTTCGTCGCTTCGAGCGACCACTTGCCGCGAGGCGAGCATGGCGGGTCGGTGTCATCCAAGTCACCCAGCGGCCCGCGTCCTTGTGACGTGGGCCTCTTCGTGTCGGCCGCGCTTTTCGTATGCTGGAACGAGCCTTCCGTAAACAATGGTCCGGCTTCGTGAACAAAAGCTTCGCAATACGGGGCGGCTCACATCTACCCGACGGTAGGTGCGACCATCGGAAGGCGCTGTCCGGCCCCGCCGGACGGCGTGCACGTGTACACGACGACGTGCACGCGAGACCAGAGTGAAGAAGAGGAAGTCGGCCATGGCAACGGCGCCCAGCGTCTCCTACTCGATGACGGTTCGCCTTGAGGTGCCCGCCAGCGGAACCGCGGTATCGCAGCTCACCACCGCCGTCGAGTCCTCCGGAGGCTCCGTCACCGGCCTCGACGTCACCGCGTCCGGCCACGAGAAGCTGCGCATCGACGTCACCATCGCCGCGACCTCCACCGCGCACGCCGAGGAGATCGTCGGCAAGCTGCGCACCATCGAGGGCGTCGTCCTCGGCAAGGTCTCGGACCGGACCTTCCTAATGCACCTCGGCGGCAAGATCGAGATGCAGTCCAAGCACCCCATCCGCAACCGCGACGACCTCTCCATGGTCTACACGCCGGGCGTGGCACGGGTCTGCATGGCCATCGCCGAGAACCCTGAGGACGCCCGTCGCCTCACCATCAAGCGCAACTCGGTCGCCGTGGTCACCGACGGCTCCGCCGTCCTCGGCCTCGGCAACATCGGCCCCAAGGCCGCGCTGCCCGTGATGGAGGGCAAGGCCGCCCTCTTCAAGCGCTTCGCAGGCATCGACGCCTGGCCGCTCTGCCTGGACACCCAGGACACCGACGCGATCGTCGAGATCGTCAAGGCCATCGCCCCCGGCTTCGCGGGCATCAACCTGGAGGACATCTCCGCCCCCCGCTGCTTCGAGATCGAGGCCCGGCTGCGCGAGGCCCTCGACATCCCGGTCTTCCACGACGACCAGCACGGCACCGCCATCGTCGTCCTCGCCTCCCTCACCAACGCGCTGCGCGTGGTCGGCAAGGCCGTCGGCGACGTGCGCGTGGTGATGTCCGGAGCCGGCGCCGCCGGCACCGCGATCCTCAAGCTGCTGCTCGCCGCCGGGGTCAAGAACGCGGTGGTCGCCGACATCCACGGGGTGGTGCACGCCGGCCGCGAGGACCTGGTCTCCGCGGACTCCGACTCGCCGCTGCGCTGGATCGCCGACAACACCAACCCCGAGGGCCTCACCGGCACCCTCAAGGAGGCCGTGCGCGGCGCCGACGTCTTCATCGGCGTCTCCGCCCCCAACGTCCTCGACGGCACCGACGTCGCCGCGATGGCCGAGGGCGCGATCGTCTTCGCCCTCGCCAACCCGGACCCCGAGGTGGACCCGGCGGTCGCCCGCCAGACCGCCGCGGTGGTGGCCACCGGCCGCTCCGACTTCCCCAACCAGATCAACAACGTGCTGGTCTTCCCGGGCGTCTTCCGCGGCCTGCTCGACGCGCAGTCGCACACCGTCAACACGGACATGATGCTGGCCGCCGCGAGCGCCCTCGCCGACGTCGTCACCGAGGACGAGCTGAACCCCAACTACATCATCCCCAGCGTCTTCAACGACAAGGTCGCCGGCGCAGTGGCCGGGGCGGTGCGCACCGCGGCGAAGGCCGCGATGCGCTGACCCGCCGGGGGGCCGCCCCCGCCCGCCCCGTGGGCGCGGTGCGCCGCTCGCGCGGCTCCCCGCGCCCCCGAGCCGTTGCCTCCGGGCGGCTCGGCGTCCTGGGCGCCGGCCGTCGTGGCCGCGCGCGCCGTTCCCCGCAAGGGCGGTGCACCGGACCTCGACCGCGGCGGCCCGGGCCCGTGGGGCCCGGGCAACCGCGCGGGCCGGGGGACGGCGCGTCGCCGCGCCCCCGCCGCGCCCCCGCGCATACGCTGGGGCCCTCACAGGGGGCCGATCGGGAGCCGTCGGGGAGAGGGGGCCGGGCCGACAGGCCGGGCACCACCCCGGGGCACCGGCCCCCGCCCCTGCGCTCCGCTTTCGGGACCGAACGGAGCGTCACCGTTTCGTACCGGTGGCGCTTTTCGTGTGACTCCCAAGGGTGCCGGATTGGCGTTCCCGCTGCTGGTGGGGGCAGGATGCCTGTCTGGGCGCGAGGGTCTGGCGACGGACCCGGGTCAGGGGCCCGACCACGGTCCCTGGCAGCATCGGCTTCGATCTCACGCCTCAACGGCAAGATGAACACGGGAGTACAAACATGAACCGCAGTGAGCTGGTGGCCGCGCTGGCCGACCGCGCCGAGGTGACCCGCAAGGACGCCGACGCCGTGCTGGCCGCGTTCGCCGAGACGGTCGGCGAGATCGTCGCCAAGGGCGACGAGAAGGTCACCATCCCCGGCTTCCTGACCTTCGAGCGCACCCACCGTGCCGCTCGCACCGCTCGCAACCCCCAGACCGGCGAGCCGATCAACATCCCCGCCGGTTACAGCGTGAAGGTGTCCGCCGGGTCCAAGCTGAAGGAAGCCGCAAAGGGCAAGTAAGGCGTCTCGCTCCCCGCGCCGACGAGGGCGCGGGACCAGGTGAGAGGGGCGGCACCCGGGCCAGGGTGCCGCCCCGTCGCGTTCCCCGGGCCGGTTCGGTCACCCGACCGGGTCGGGTGACCCGGTGGAGGCCCGGGAACGGCCCTGGCGGCCTCGATCGCGGACCGGGCGGTGGGCCCGGGGCGTTCGAGACCGCCAGGGCCTCCCGTGCGACCACAGGGCCCGTCCGGGCCCGTGGTCGCTGCTCAGCCGCCGAGGGCGGCGGCCTTCCCGGGCAGCTCCACCTTGGCGCCGAGGGCCTGGAGCTTGTCCATGAAGTTCTCGTAGCCCCGGTTGATCAGTTCGATGCCGTGCACCCGGGAGGTGCCCTGCGCGGCGAGCGCCGCGATCAGGTACGAGAAGCCGCCGCGCAGGTCCGGGATGACCAGGTCGGCGCCCTGGAGCCGGGTCGGCCCGGACACCACCGCGGAGTGCAGGAAGTTGCGCTGGCCGAAGCGGCAGTCCGAGCCGCCCAGGCACTCCCCGTAGAGCTGGATGTGGGCGCCCATCTGGTTCAGCGCGGAGGTGAAGCCGAGCCGCGACTCGTAGACGGTCTCGTGGATGATCGACAGCCCGGTGGCCTGGGTCAGGGCGACCACCAGCGGCTGCTGCCAGTCGGTCTGGAAGCCGGGGTGCACGTCGGTCTCCAGCGCGATGGCGTTGAGGGTGCCGCCGGGGTGCCAGAAGCGGATGCCCTCGTCGTCTATCTCGAAGGCGCCGCCGACCTTGCGGTAGGTGTTGAGGAAGGTCATCATCGAGCGCTGCTGGGCGCCGCGGACGTAGATGTTGCCCTCGGTGGCCAGGGCGGCGGACGCCCAGGAGGCGGCCTCCAGCCGGTCGGGGAGCGCGGCGTGGGTGTAGCCGCCGAGCTTGTCCACACCGGTGATGCGGATGGTGCGGTCGGTGTCCATCGCGATGATGGCGCCCATCTTCTGGAGCACGCAGATCAGGTCTTCGATCTCCGGCTCCACCGCGGCGTTGGACAGCTCGGTGACGCCCTCGGCGAGTACCGCCGTCAGCAGCACCTGCTCGGTCGTGCCGACCGAGGGGTAGGGCAGCCGGATCTTGGTGCCGCGCAGCCGCTGCGGGGCCTCCAGGTACTGGCCGTCGTCGCGCTTCTCGATGCGCGCGCCGAACTGCCGCAGCACGTCGAAGTGGAAGTCGATGGGCCGGCCGCCGATGTCGCAGCCGCCGAGCCCGGGGATGAAGGCGTGGCCCAACCGGTGCAGCAGCGGGCCGCAGAACAGGATGGGGATGCGGGAGGAGCCGGCGTGCGCGTCGATGTCGGCGACGTTCGCGCTCTCGACGTGCGTGGGGTCGAGCACCAGCTCGCCGGGTTCCTCCCCGGGGCGCACCGTCACGCCGTGGAGTTGGAGCAGTCCGCGGACGACCCTGACATCACGGATGTCCGGAACGTTGCGCAGTCTGCTCGGTCCGCTGCCGAGCAGCGCGGCGACCATGGCCTTGGGCACGAGGTTCTTCGCGCCGCGGACACGGATCTCGCCCTCCAGCGGGGTTCCGCCGTGGACAAGCAGGACATCGTCGGTGACGGTCATGTATCTCGCGTTCCGAGTGAGACGGGCAGGGGCCGAAGAGCTAGCGTAATGGCCCTAACCCCCCCTTCTGTAAGCCCGTGGCGGCCAGGACCTGGTCAGGACTTTGCCACAACACGAACCGCCGTCGCGCGGCCACGGGCGGTGACGTGCCGGAGGGGTTGCGGAGGTGGGGGTCGGCGCCCGCGGACGGGGAGGATGGGGAATCATGTGGTGCATGACCGAGGTGTCCTCCCTCACGGGGCGGCTGCTCGTGGCGGCGCCCGCCCTGACCGATCCGAACTTCGACCGCGCGGTGGTCCTGCTCATCGACCACGACGAGGAGGGTTCCCTCGGCGTGGTCCTCAACCGTCCGACGTCGGTGGGCGTCGGCGAGGTCCTGGAGGGGTGGGGCGAACTCACCGGCCAGCCCGACGTGGTGTTCCAGGGCGGTCCGGTCTCCCTGGACTCGGCCCTGGCCCTGGCGGTCATCCCGGGCGGGTCCGCGGACGACCGGACCCCGCTCGGCTGGCGTCGGGTGCACGGGGCGATCGGCCTGGTGGACCTGGAGACCCCGCCCGAGCTGGTGGCCGCCGCACTGGGTTCGCTGCGGATCTTCGCGGGGTACGCGGGGTGGGGCCCGGGACAGCTGGAGGACGAGCTGGGCGAGGGCGTCTGGTACGTCGTGGAGTCGGAGCCGGGGGACGTGTCCGCGCCGGACCCCGAGCGGTTGTGGCGCGCGGTGCTGCGGCGCCAGCGCGGCGAACTGGCGATGGTGGCGACCTATCCGGACGATCCGTCCCTGAACTGAGTCCGGTGCGCTCCGGAGCCCGGGCGGCGCACCGCCGCGGGATGCGTTCCGCCCGTCCGCGGGGCGGGGTCCGGGCCCGGTGCCGGTGGGATCGGACGCCGTGGGGTTTCAGTACCCTTGGCAACCATGAGCACTCTTGAGCCCGAGCGCGGGACGGGTACCGGGACCCTCGTCGAACCGACGCCGCAGACTTCGCACGGTGACGGTGATCACGAGCGCTACGCCCACTACGTCCAGAAGAACAAGATCATGGCGAGCGCGCTCGACGGCACCCCGGTCGTCGCGCTCTGCGGCAAGGTGTGGGTGCCGGGTCGCGACCCGAAGAAGTACCCGGTGTGCCCCATGTGCAAGGAGATCTACGAGTCCATGGGCCCCGGCGGCAACGACAAGAACGGCAAGGACGGCAAGGGCAAGAAGTAGTCGTCCCGTTCCCCGCTCCGTACGTCCCCGCCGGGACGGTGCGGGGCGGCCGTACGGCAGTGCCTTCCGTGGCGGAGCCCCTTCGGCTCCGCCACCTCGCGTTTGCGGCCGGTGGGGTGTCCCGGCCGGTCGGTCCGGTGGTGCCGGGTGTGAGGGCGCCGAGGTCGGGTAGGTGGCGTGCGACGCCCGGTGTGAGTGCACCACCGGCCCCGTACGTCTCCCCAGTGACACGCGTCGTGTCCGGTTGGGGGAGAGAGCTGCCCCAATGGTCCAGACCTGTCGGGGTGCGAATCATGACATTCACCCCACTTCGTTGCGCCCTCTGCTCTCGCTGGTCACGGACTGGTTGAGACCCTCCGCTGAACCCTTGATGAACCCCGGGAACCCCCCTAGCCTCCGTGGTGTTGTGCACCGCGAAACACTCGTTGCGCCTTCTGCAACGTGAACTCGGAGGACCGCTCGATGAAGCTCCCGCAGAAGTTCATGAACCGGGCGACCGCCGCCCCGCGTCGACGGTCCGCCGCCCTCGCCGCCCTGACCGTCGCCGCGCTGACCGCCACCGCCTGCGCCCCGCAGAGCTCGGACGCCTCCTCCGACAAGGACGAGAAGAGCGGCACCCTGCGCGTCTGGCTCTTCCAGGAGGTGAACAACAAGCCCAAGGAGGACGTCGTCAACAGCGCCATCGCGTCCTTCAAGAAGGCCAACGACGGTGCCGACGTCAAGGTGGAGTACATCCCCGTCGAGACCCGCGCGGAGAAGATCAAGGCCGCCTTCAACGACCCGAAGAGCGCCCCCGACGTCATCGAGTACGGCAACACCGACACCGCGGGCTACGTGAAGGACGGCGGCCTCGCCGACATCACCAAGGAGTTCGGCGACTGGGCCGACGGCAAGGACACCGACCCCACCGCCCGCGAGTCGGTCACCGTCGACGGCAAGGTCTACGGCGCCCCCTACTTCGTCGGCGTCCGCGCCCTGTACTACCGCACGGACGTCTTCAAGGAGCTGAAGCTCGACGTCCCCAAGACGCAGGCCGAGCTGATCGCCACCGCCAAGAAGATCCGCAAGGCCAAGCCCGAGCTGTACGGCCTCGCGGTCGGCGGCGCCTACACCTACGGCGCCATGCCCTTCCTGTGGTCCAACGGCGGCGAGATAGCCACCAAGTCCGGCGAGAAGTACACCTCCGCCCTCAACAGCGCCGAGTCCCGCAAGGGCATCGAGGCGTACACCTCCCTCTTCGGCGACGACAACTGCCCGGCCGCCAAGTGCGCCGGCATGGGCGGCAACGACACCGTCACCGCCTTCGCCTCCGGCAAGGCCGGCATGGCGATCGGCGGCGACTTCAGCCGCGCCGCGGTCGAGGCCGGCAAGGCCAACGGCAAGTTCGCGGTGGTCCCGCTGCCCGGCGTCAAGGAGGGCGAGATCGCCCCGGCCTTCGCCGGCGGCAACAACATCGGCGTCCTCAAGAGCACCGAGCGCCGCACCCTCGCGGTCGAGCTGGCCAAGGAGCTCGCGGGCAAGAAGACCCAGGGCGAACTCTTCGAGGCGATGGGCTTCCTGCCCACCTTCACCGACGTCCGCAATCAGGTCGCGGAGAAGGAGCCCTTCATCAAGCCGTTCATCGACACCCTCGCCGCGGGCGCCAAGTTCGTGCCCGCCTCGCCCGCCTGGGGGCAGATCGACGCCTCCCTGGTGCTGCCGACGATGTTCCAGGAGGTCGCCAGCGGCCGCAAGGACGTCGAGGCCGCCTCCGCGGACGCGGCGAAGAAGATGGACGACGCCTTCACCAACGCGGGCTGAACCGAGAGTCCTGACCCATGACGCACGACATCACCGTGGACAAGCCCCCGGTGGCGGTGCGCGGACCCGGGCGCCGACCGAAGAGGTCCGGCGCCCGGGGCCCCGGCCGCTCCGGTTGGACCCCGTGGCTGTACCTCGCACCCGCCCTGGTGGTCCTCGCCGGGCTGCTCGTCTACCCGATCTACCAACTGGGCCTGATCTCCTTCCTGGAGTACACCCAGGCCCAGGTCAGCGGCGGCGAACCGACCACCTTCAAGGGCTTCGACAACTACCTCACGCTCTTCCGCGACGAGCAGTTCTGGCAGGTCCTGCTGGCCACCGTGGTGTTCGCCACGGTCTGCGTGGTCTCCACGCTCGCCGTCGGCTGCGCGCTGGCCGTCCTGCTCACCCGCATCCGCGCCGTGCCCCGGCTCATCCTGATGATGGCCGCGCTCGGCGCCTGGGCGACCCCCGCGGTCACCGGCTCGACGGTGTGGGTGTTCCTGTTCGACCCCGACTTCGGGCCCGTCAACAAGCTGTTCGGGCTCGGCGACTACTCGTGGACCTACGGCCGCTACAGCGCCTTCGCCCTGGTGCTGTTCGAGGTCGTCTGGTGCTCGTTCCCCTTCGTGATGGTCACCGTCTACGCGGGCATCCGCGCGGTGCCCGCGGAGGTCCTGGAGGCGGCCTCACTGGACGGCGCCTCCCAGTGGCGGATCTGGCGGTCGATCCTCGCGCCGATGCTGCGACCCATCCTGGTGGTCGTCACCATCCAGTCCATCATCTGGGACTTCAAGGTGTTCACCCAGATCTACGTGATGACCAACGGCGGCGGCATCGCCGGCCAGAACATGGTCCTCAACGTGTACGCGTACCAAAAGGCGTTCGCGTCCTCCCAGTACAGCCTCGGGTCCGCCATCGGCGTGGTCATGCTGGTGATCCTGCTGGTGGTCACGCTCGTCTATCTGCGGCTGCTGCGGCGCCAGGGGGAGGAACTGTGACCGGCACGGCGGTGGGTGGCGGCGGCCACCCGGACGCAGCGCGCGACGGCGGCCCCGGCACCCTCCCGGACGCCCCCGCCAAGGACCGCACGGACGGTTCCCCAAACCCGCAGGAGTCGACGGCGTCCGGCGGCGGCCGACCGCGCCCCCGGTCCGGTGGCCGCCGGCTCATCCAGCGGCCCTGGCGACTGGCCGCCGAACTGACCGCCCTGGTGGTGGCCGTGGTGGTCGCCTTCCCGCTGTACTGGATGGTGCTGTCGGCGTTCAAGCCGGCCGGGGAGATCGAGTCGACCGAACCCCGGCCCTGGACGTTCAACCCCTCGTTGGATTCCTTCGAGCGGCTCTTCGGGCAGCAGGAATTCGGTCGCTACTTCCTCAACAGCCTCATCGTGGCGGTGTCCGTCGTCCTGGTGTCCGCGATCATCGCGTTCCTCGCCGCGACCGCCGTCACCCGATTCCGCTTCAAATTCCGCACCACCCTGCTCATCATGTTCCTCATCGCGCAGATGGTGCCGGTCGAAGGATTGGCCATCCCGCTGTTCTTCCTCATGCGGGACCTCGGCCAACTCAACACCCTGGGCGCACTGATCCTGCCGCACATCGCCTTCTCGCTGCCCTTCGCGATCTGGATGCTCAGGGGCTTCGTGAAGGCCGTCCCGGAGGCCCTGGAGGAGGCCGCGGCCCTGGACGGCGCGAGCCGCAGCCGGTTCCTCTGGCAGATCCTCTTCCCGCTGGTGTTCCCGGGACTGGTCGCGACGAGCGTCTTCTCGTTCATTTCCGCGTGGAACGACTTCCTCTTCGCCAAGTCCTTCATCATCAGCGACACCTCGCAATCCACGTTGCCCATGGCCCTGCTCGTCTTCTTCAAACCGGACGAGAACGACTGGGGCGGCATCATGGCGGCGTCTACAGTGATGACCATTCCGGTACTGATCTTCTTCGTGCTCGTCCAGCGCAGACTGGTGTCCGGGCTCGGAGGAGCGGTCAAGGACTGACAGTGAGGATGTGACGTGGCTTCTCCGCTGGGTCTGACTCACGGACTGACCGACGCCGACTGGCTGTCCTTTGCGGGATTCGTCGGC
>NZ_JBEOWM010000077.1:0-21665 GCF_040296045.1 Streptomyces sp. NPDC002490
CGATGGCGGTCCGCAGCAGCGTGCCGTAGTCGTCCTGGGGGAGGTGTGGGGTGTGGTGGCGGGCGGCGTCGATGTGTTCGGGGGCGGCGGCCTGTCGGAGGCGGTCGGCGGACCGGTCAAGGCGGGCATCGGGGCCGCACTCGCCCTGGCCGCGGCCGTCGCGGTGGCCTTCGCCCTGGTCGGCAACGAGGGGGCGCGGCCCGAGGAGCCGCGCGCCCAACCGCCGGTCTCCCAGCCGGGTGAGGCTCCGCCGGTCGCCCGGCCGCAACCGGTGTCCCCCACCCCGGCACCGGCCGCACCCGTCGCCCCGCCGCCCGTGGCGGGCCCGGCCCCGGAAGGACCGGCAGCGGCCGCGGAACCCGTCGCCGAGGCCGAAGCCGAAGCCCCGCCCGCCCTGGAGCCGGCGGAGCCACCGGCCGCGGAACCGGACCCCGAACCCACGCCCGAGCCCGGGCCCGAGCCCGAGGCCGCCCCGTCCGCCTCCGCCTCCGCCGAACCGGAGCCCGAGCCGAACTCTTCCGCGCCCTCCCCGTCCCCCTCTCCGAAGCCCGCGCCCACCCCCCGCCCCGAGCCCACGTCCTCCTCCGCGCCCTCCACCCCGCCGCCGGCCCCGGAGGTCTACGAGTGGAGCGAACTGCGCTACGCCGGCCTCGGCGACGGCACCGGACCGGAGATGCGTCCCGGCGAGAGCAGTTGGGTGTGGCAGCGGCGGGGCCCGTCCATCGCCGGACAGCCCTACCCGCACGGGGTGACCGTGCACGGGCAGTCGTCCGTGACCATCGACCTCAACCGCGCGTGCCGGTCCTACGACGCCGTCGTCGGCGTGGACGACCTCGCACTCGGCGGCGGCAAGGTGCGCTTCGCGGTGTACGCGGACGGGGAACGGATGTGGCACTCGCCGATGGTGAAGGCGGGCCGGCCGGGCGTCGCGGTCCACGTCGACCTGACCGGACGGTCCACGATCCGCCTGGTCGTCGAACCGCACACGGTGTTCGACACCCTGGTGCTCTCCACCTGGGCGCAGTCCCGGTTCACCTGCTGAGGGCGGTTCGCCCTCAGGGACGGGCCCCGGCCCCCAGGGCGCCGCGGGCGGCACCGAGGGCACTGCGGTCGGGGGCCACCGAGCCGGTGGGCACCGCCCGTTGCCGGCCGGGCGTCCCGGTCCAGCAGGTGCCGCGGCGGGCGAGCAGCCGGCGCAGCCAGAGTTCGACGGCGACCAGGTCGGCGAGGCCGGCGAGGGCGTCCGGGGGCAGCGGTGCGCCCTCCGCGGCGGCCCGCAGGGCCTTGCGGACGGTCCGGGCCTCCACCAGCCCGGCGTCGGCGAGCAACGGGGTGCCGAACAGGTCCAGCAGGTCGGTGAGGGCGGTGCCCAGCCCGGTGCGGGCGGCGCTGGTCCGCGGGGCGGGCGCGGGGGTGCCCCAGCCGGGCGGCAGGTGGGAGATCCCGGAGTCGGCGAGGACCGTGCGCAGGACGTCGGCGCGTGCGCCGGGGCGCACCCGGAGCGCTTCGGGCAGCGCCCGGCAGGCGCGGACCACCTGGTTGTCGAGGAACGGGGCGTGCAGTCGCTGGGAGCGGACCTCGGCGGCCTGTTCCAGGATCCGCAGGCCGGCGGCGTGCCGGGCGAGCGCGGCCCGGGCGCGGAACTCCCCGGGGCGCAGGCCGGGCCCCGGCCCGGGACGGCCGGCGCCGCTCTGGAGGCGGGCGGCGACCTCGGCGAGGGCCTCGCCGGTGAGCCAGGGGGCGGCGGGCCCCGGGCGGGCCCAGGTGAGGGCGGCGAGGAAGGCCCGCAGCGGACCCTCGCCGCCGGGCTCCTCGGGGCGGCGGCGCAGCAGCCGGTCGGCGAGGGCGTCGATGCCGGCGCGGTGGGGGGTGCGGGCGAGGCGGCGGGCGGCGACGTAGGCGCGGGTGGCCCCGGGCAGGCCGAGGGAGCCGTTGCCGTCGACCTTGCCGAGGGCGGCGACGGGCCGGATCAGATGGCGTCGCTTGCGGTCGATGAGGAGGTCGGCGAGGCGGGCCGGGTGGGCGTCGAGGACCTGGCGGGCGCCGTGGCCGGTGAGGTGGTCGGCGCTGCCCGCGGCGAGCCGGGCCCGGTGCCGGGCCGCGGTGACCAGGCCGGGCCCGGGTTCGTCGGTGAGCGGGCCGTCCAGGTCGACGTAGGGGAGGGTGCGTTCGGTGCCGGCGACGACGACGTGGTGGAGGCGGGGGTCGGCGGCGAGGGCGCCCGCGCGGGCGAGTTCGTCGTCCTGCGCCCGCTCGTCGGCGGCGGGGGCGGCGAGGTCGTTGAAGGTGACGGCGAGGAGGCGTTCGCCGCCGCCGGTGCCGTGCCCGCGGACGGTGCCGGGCACGCCGGGCAGGCCGGCGGCGAGCAGGGCGAGGGTGGCGGAGGCGGGGCCGCCGGACAGGTCGGCGCCGACGCCGGGGGCGGGGGTGCCGCGGGCGGCCCGGCGGTCGGCGGGGCCCATCCCGGGGACGGGACCGGGGTCGGTGAGGGCGCCGGGGACGTGCCGGGGGGCGGAGAGGCGGGCCCGGACGGCTTCCACCAGGGCCTCGCGCACCCCGTCCACGGCGCTGGCCGCGTCGATGGGCGGCGCGGCCACGGTGAGGGAGGTGACGGGGTCGTACCCGGCGATCTCGCGGGCGCCCTGGCGCAGGATCAGCGCGTGTCCGGGCGGTACCCGGTGCACCCCGAGGTAGGGGGTGGAGTCGTGCAGGGCCTCGGGGACGTCGGGGGTGGCGAGGAGCGCGGCGAGGTGGCCGACGTCGAGGTGGGCCTCGACGAGGTCGGCGAGCGGGAGGGCGGCGGTGGCGTAGGCGGTGCCGCCCGACCAGGCGGTGTGGAAGACGGGCCGGGCACCGGCGAGGTCGCCGGCGACGGTGACCCGGCGGCCGCTCTGGACGACGGCGGTGTAGCTGCCGGACCAGGCGGTGAGGTGGCGCAGCGCGCCGCCGCGGGCGACCAGGAGTCCGTGGCGCAGTTCGTCGTCGGAGGCGCCGCAGGTGCCGAGGACGGCGAGGCGGGTCCCGGCGTCGACGGTGAGGGTGCGGATCTCGTCCGGGCGCCAGTCGCCGACCGCCCAGAGCGGGTCCGGGTCGGCCCACAGGAGTTGGGCGCCCACGGGTTGGAGGGTCTCGCCGTCCGCACCGACCGTGCCCGCACACCCCGGTCCGGACCTGCTCGGGGCGGCCGTGCTCCACCCCACCAACCACCGCATCGACGCCTCCACGAGCTGTGGACAACCAGTGCACCGCAGGAACCAGGAACCACGGACCCGGACCATGCTGCCACGAAGGAGGAGCGCGGGAGCGCCTCCCGGCCGGCTTCCCGGGTCGTGGTGCGCGGCCCCTCCGCACACCGGCGCGCGGGACGGCGGACGCGCACGGGCCGGAGAGCTGCGCGCTGCACGCGCCCCCCGTCCGCTCCCTGAGCGCCCCGGGGAGCGGGCGGCGCGACCAGGGGTGACGGTTCGTCGGCCGGGAGGCGGCTCATCCGAACCCCGCCGGTGCGGTCGGGTCGTCGATCGGGTGTATACGGTGGACGGGTCGGGTCGCCGACCGGTCCGCGCCCCGGCGCGGACCCGGGTTCGGGTGGTTCTGGGGGCGCTTGGCCGCCGGCGCCGCGGGCTCCTCCCCCGGGGAGTGGGCGCGGGACCGGAGCTCCGGCGCACGGAACGGACGGCGCGCACGGGGGTGTTCCTGCGCGAAGAGCTTGCGGAATCAACGGCAACAGGGGCGATATTCGGCCAACTTGGGCGAGCCGAAGCGCCCCGAGGGCTCCCGTGTGGACCCGTGTGGACACAACGTGCAGTCCGGGAGGCGGTGTTCGCCTCCCGGACCGGTCCGCCACCCGCGGGGATGAAGGCGGCGGTGTCCCCCAGCCCACTGGAACCTGTTCAGCGGGCCGACCCACGCACCATCCATGGAACCCACCGGCCCCCGGACGGAGAAGAGCGCACGGACGGGCGCACGGCCACACGTGTGGAGCACACAGTGATCGGGGGGCGGACGGGGGTCGCCACCACAATCTCGCCATCCGGAACTATGCCTCTTAACGCATGGGATGCGCCGAACTACGCTGTGTGTGTCTGTGTTTCACAGGGGCATATACCTCTGGGTACGGCCAACCGCTCATGCGGCCGGCACCCGGTACGCCCCCGGGAGGCGCGACGCGAATGCCGCGCGGTCAGCACCGCGGCGGCGGCCGTCTGTGTCGAGGGGTGGCGCATGTCCAGGGAGCAACGCGGACCGAACGAGAAGCTCGGCGCCGTACTCGCCCTCGCGGGGATCAGCAACGCCGGACTCGCCCGCCGGGTCAACGACCTCGGCGCCCAACGCGGTCTGACGCTGCGGTACGACAAGACCTCGGTGGCCCGCTGGGTGTCGAAGGGCATGGTGCCGCAGGGCGCCGCCCCGCACCTGATCGCCGCCGCCATCGGCCAGAAGCTGGGCCGCCCGGTCCCCCTGCACGAGATCGGCCTGGCCGACGCCGACCCGGCGCCCGAGGTGGGCCTCGCCTTCCCGCGGGACGTCGGCGCCGCCGTGAAGTCGGCGACCGAGCTGTACCGGCTGGACCTGGCCGGACGGCGGGCCGGCAGCGGCGGCATCTGGCAGTCCCTCGCCGGCTCCTTCGCGGTGAGCGCGTACGCCACGCCCACCTCCCGCTGGCTGATCACCCCCGCCGACAACTCCGTCGCCCGGGAGGCCAACCCGGCCGAGGACAGCGGCTCCGCGCTGAAGGTCGGCCACAGCGACGTCACCAAGCTCCGCGAGGCCGCCGAGGACGCCCGCCGCTGGGACTCCAAGTACGGCGGCGGCGACTGGCGTTCCTCGATGGTGCCCGAGTGCTTAAGGGTGGAGGCCGCGCCGCTGCTGCTCGGCTCCTACTCCGACGAGGTGGGCCGCGCCCTGTTCGGCGCCGCCGCGGAACTGACCCGGCTCGCCGGCTGGATGGCCTTCGACACCGGGCAGCAGGAGGCCGCCCAGCGGTACTACATCCAGGCCCTGCGGCTGGCCCGGGCGGCGGCGGACGTCCCGCTCGGCGGGTACGTGCTGGCCTCGATGTCGCTCCAGGCGACGTACCGGGGCTTCGGCGACGAGGGCGTCGACCTCGCGCAGGCCGCCCTGGAGCGCAACCGCGGCCTGGCCACCGCCCGGACCATGAGCTTCTTCCGCCTGGTGGAGGCCCGCGCCCACGCCCGGGCGGGTGACGCGGCGGCGGCCGGGACGGCGCTCAAGGCCGCCGAGGGCTGGCTGGAACGTTCCCGCGACGGCGACCACGACCCCACCTGGCTCGGCTTCTACTCCTACGACCGGTTCGCCGCCGACGCCGCCGAGTGCTACCGCGACCTCAAGGCCCCCCGCGAGGTCCGGCGCTTCACCGAGCACGCCCTGTCCCAGCCCACCGAGGAGTTCGTCCGCTCGCACGGGCTGCGGCTGGTGGTGTCCGCGGTCGCCGAACTGGAGTCCGGCAACCTCGACGCGGCGTGCGCCCAGGGCGTGCGCGCCGTGGAGGTCGCCAACCGGATCTCCTCCGCGCGCACCACCGAGTACGTGCGCGACCTCCTGCACCGCCTGGAGCCCTACGGGGACGAACCCCGGGTGGTCGAGCTGCGCGAACGGGCCCGACCGCTGCTGATGGCACCGGCCTGACCCGGCCCCGGTGACGGTCGGCGCCCCGTCCGCCGGCCCTTCCGCGGCCCCCGTCGAGCCCGCCCGGGCCCCGTGCCGACGTGACCTGCGTCAAAACCGACCCGGTCGGGTTTGACACCGCTGTCAGTGGCACAGTGCATTATCGGGAGCGGGAGGTGAGGCGCGTGGTGGCGTACGACTGCGATGTGCTGGTGATCGGTGGCGGTATCGTCGGGCTGTCCACGGCCCATGCGATCACCCGGGCTGCCCCGGGCACCCGGGTCACCGTGCTGGAGAAGGAGGCGGGCCCCGCCCTCCACCAGACCGGCCGCAACAGCGGGGTGATCCACAGCGGGGTCTACTACCGCCCGGGCTCCCTCAAGGCGCGGTACGCCGTCACCGGCGCCGCCGAGATGGTCAAGTTCTGCGCCGAGCACGACATCCCGCACGAGGTCACCGGGAAGCTGATCGTGGCCACCGGCCGCGCCGAGCTGCCCCGGCTGCACGGCCTGGTCCAACGCGGCCGGGAGAACGGCATCCCGGTGCGCGAGCTGGGCCCCACGCAGATCGCGGAGGCCGAACCCGCGGTGCGGGGCATCGCCGCGATCCACGTCGGCACCACCGGGATCTGCGACTACCCGGCGGTGGCCCGCCGGCTCGCCGAGGACTCCGGCGCGGAGATCCGCTACGGCGCCGAGGTCGTCCGCATCGACCGCCGGCCCGACCGCGGGGTGGCCGTGCTCACCGCCACCGGCGAGGTGCTGCGCGGCCGGGTGCTGGTGAACTGCGCCGGGCTGCACTGCGACCGCATCGCCCGGCTCAGCGGCGACGACCCCGACGTCCGGATCGTCCCCTTCCGCGGCGAGTACTACGAGCTGGCCCGGCCCGAGCTGGTGCGCGGACTGGTCTACCCGGTGCCCGACCCGGCCTTCCCCTTCCTCGGGGTGCACCTCACCCGCGGCATCGACGGCGGGGTGCACGTCGGCCCCAACGCCGTCCCCGCACTCGCCCGTGAGGGCTACGACTGGCGCACCCTGCACCCCGGGGAGCTGGCCGGCACCCTGTCCTGGCCCGGCTCCTGGCGGATCGCGGGCCGCCACTGGCGCTACGGCGGCGGCGAACTGCACCGCTCCCTGTCGAAGAAGGCGTTCACCCGGGCGGTGCGCCGACTGCTGCCCTCGGTCACCGCCGACGACCTGATACCGACCGCGGCCGGCGTCCGCGCCCAGGCCGTGCTGCGGGACGGCACCCTGGTCGACGACTTCCTGCTGCGCGAAGGCCCCCGCACCGTCCACGTGCTGAACGCCCCCTCCCCCGCCGCCACGGCCTCCCTGCCGATCGGACGGGAGGTCGCCGGCCGGGCGCTGCGGATGCTGACCGCCATCGACGACTGAGCCGGCGGTGCACCGGCCTTTCGTAGAATCGCAGGCACTGTGTCCGAGCATGACGAATCACTCCAGAGTCCCCGCGCCCCGCTGACCGGAGCACCCGGCCCGGCCCCCGCGGACCCCGAGCCGACCGCAGCACCCGGCCCGGCCGCCCGGTCGCGGATGTTCCCGCCCGGCGAGGGCCCCGCACCCGACCCCGCGGGCGCCCACTTCGACCGGCGCATCCGCAGCTTCCAGCCCCGCCGCAGCCGGGTCACCCGGGGGCAGGGCGACGCCATCCGCCGCCTCTGGCCCGCCTGGGGCCTCGACATCGACGGCAGCCGCGTCCTCGACCTCGACGAACTCTTCGGCGGGCTGCCCGTGGTGCTGGAGATCGGCTTCGGCATGGGCGAGGCCACCGCGCGGATGGCCGCCGAGGACCCCGGCACCGGCATCCTCGCCGTGGACGTCCACACCCCCGGCCAGGGCCATCTGCTGGGCCTCGCCGACCAGGCGGGCCTGGACAACGTCCGGGTCGCCAACGGGGACGCGATCATCCTGCTCAGCCGGATGTTGGCACCCGACAGCCTGGACGGGCTGCGCGTGTACTTCCCCGACCCCTGGCCCAAGAAGCGGCACCACAAGCGGCGCATCGTCCAGCCCGAGTTCCTGACGCTGGCCGCGAGCCGGCTGAAGCCGGGCGCCCTGCTGCACTGCGCGACGGACTGGGAACCGTACGCCGAGCAGATGCTGGAGGTGCTCACCGCGCACCCCGACTTCCAGAACGTGCAAGCCGACGGCGGCTTCGCACCCCGACCCGCGTTCCGACCGCGCACCCGCTTCGAGGGCCAGGGGCTGGAGAAGGGGCACGTGGTGCGTGACGTGCTGTTCCGCAGGTCGGTGCGGGCCGGGGACGACCGCTAGGGCATCGCCTCCGGGGCGGACGGCACCGTAGGGTCGTGGCGATGGCCACCACTCCCGCGCGACGCCCGACCGGGGACGGCGCTCCGCCCGGTCCCGCGCCCGCCGCCCTGCCCGACCTTCCCGCCGCCCCGCCCGCAGCGCCGCCCCGCGCGCGCTGGTGGCGGCGGCGGCGCGTGACGATCGGGGCGGGCGCCGGGGTGCTGGCCCTGTGCGGAACCGTGCTGCTGGCCCTGGTCCGCGAGGAGACCGGGACCCCGGGGTTCCTGGTGGGGCTCGCTCTGGCCGTGCTGCCGGTGCCGCTGCTGCTGGCCGCCTTCCACTGGCTGAACCGGGTGGCGCCGCGGCCCTGGCGGGACACCGCCTTCTGCTTCGCCTGGGGCTCCTGCGCCGCGGCGCTCATCTCCATCGTCGCCAACAGCTACGCCGTCCACTGGATAGCCGACGAGACCGCCGACCCGGACGGCGCGGACACCCTGGGGGCCACGGTCGTCGCCCCCGTGGTGGAGGAGTCCGCCAAGGCCGCGGCCATCCTGCTGGTCTTCGTGTTCCACCGGCGGGGCCTCACCCGCCTCCTCGACGGGGTGGTGGTCGCCGGAGTGACCGCCACCGGGTTCGCGTTCGTCGAGAACGTCCTCTACCTCGGCACCGCCTTCGACACCGACCGCACCAGCGGGGACACCGGGCTGGCCTCCCTCACCCTGATGACCTTCCTCGTCCGGGTCGTGCTGTCGCCGTTCGCCCATCCCCTGTTCACCGTGGTCACCGGCCTCGGCTTCGGGCTGGCCGCACTGCTGCCGCCCCGGCAACGCGTGCGGCGCGCCCTGGCCCCCGCCGTCGGACTGCTCCTCGCCATGGGGCTGCACGCCCTGTGGAACGGGTCCACCACCTTCGGCGACGCCGGATTCTTCCTGGTGTACGGGGTGTTCATGGTGCCCGTGTTCGGCGTGGTGACCTGGTGGACGCTCCGGACCCGGCAACGGGAACTGAAGGTCCTGCGCGAGGTGCTGCCCGACTACGTCGCGGCGGGCTGGCTCGCCTTCCCGGAACCCTTCGCCCTCGGCTCGCTGCGCGCCCGCACCCTGGCCCTGGACCACGCCCGCCACCACGGCGGCGCCCCGCTGCGCCGCACGGTCCGCGCCTACCAGGACGACGCCACCGCGCTGGCGCTCCTCCGGCACCGGGGCGCCCGCGGCGCCGCGGGCCCCGACTTCCTCGCCCGGGAACGCCGGCTGCTGGACGCCCTGTGGGACCGCCGGCACGCCGTGCGTCCGTCCCTGGTGCACGGCGCCCTGCTCACCGCGCCCTGGTCGGTGCTGCCGCCGCCCGCGTACGGCTACGGCGCCCGGTTCCCCCACGGGCACCCCGGCTACGGGCCGCCGTCCCCCGGGGCGCCCGTGCCGGCGCCGGGCACCGCCCCGGGCCGGCCGGCCGAGGGGCAGGGCTGACCGGCACGGCCACGGACGTGGACGCCGGCCCGGGCCCGGTTCGCCGTGCGCTCGGCGCAGCGGGTGAAGTGCGCGGGCGAGGACGGCCCGCTCCTCCACCACGACCGGGACCCGCAGTGGCACGAACGCGTGGACGGCAGGCCGTGCCCGCTCCGGGTCCCGGGCCGCGAGCGGGCCGGGACCCGGAGCGGGCACGGGCGGGCGTCAGGCGGACGCCTCGGTGAGCAGGGAGACTTCGGCGTCCGTGAGTTCCAGCTCCGCCACCGCGAGGAGGGCGGTGAGTTGCTCGGGGGTGCGGGCGCTCGCCAGCGGGGCGGCGATCGTGGGGCGGGCGGCCAGCCAGGCGAGGGCGATGGTGGCGGGCTCGGCGCCCCGCTCCGCGGCGACCGCGTCGAGGGCGGCGAGCACCCGCCGGCCGCGGTCGGTGGCGAGGTGGCGGGAGGCCGAACCGGAGCGGGCGCTGTCGACGGGGGTGCCGGGCCGGTACTTGCCGGTGAGGAAGCCCGCGGCGAGCGAGAAGTAGGGCACGGCCGCGAGCCCGTTGCGGGAGGCGACCTGCTGGAGGGTGCCCTCGTAGCTGTCGCGGGCGACGAGGTTGTACTCGGGCTGGAGGACCGCGTAGCGGGCCAGTCCCTCGCGGTCGGAGAAGTCCAGTGATTCCTGGAGCCGTTCGGGGCTGATGTTGGAGGCGGCGACGGCCCGGACCTTGCCGGCGCGGACCAGGTCGTCCAGGGCGCCGACGATCTCCTCCACCGGCACGGTCACATCGTCGAAGTGGGTGTAGTACAGGTCGATGTAGTCGGTGCCGAGCCGGGTGAGGGAGGCGTCCGCGGCGGCCTTGACGGTGGTGGCGGAGAGGCCCTTGTAGTCGGGGTGGGAGCCGACCTTGGTGGCGACGACGACGTCCGCGCGGTTGCCGCGGGCGGCCATCCACCGGCCGATCAGGGTTTCGGACTCGCCGCCCCGGTTGCCGTCCGCCCAGGCGGAGTAGGCGTCGGCGGTGTCGAGGAAGTTGCCGCCCGCGTCGGCGTAGGCGTCGAGCACGGCGAAGGTCTGGGAGGTGTCCGCGGTCCAACCGAAGACGTTGCCGCCGAGGGCGAGCGGGAAGACGTCGAGGCCGGACGGACCGAGCGGGCGCAGAGTGGTCATGGTGCTAGTCAACACCCCTGGCCGGCAACGCCTTCCCCGGACCGGCGGACCTGGTGCGTCGAGGGGACGAACCCGGTCCGCCGGCGCTCTCGCGGTGTGGGGGGACACCCGTCGCGGAACCGGGCGCACGACCGCGTGCGGAGGTGCGCCGGGCGCCGGTGGGGGTGACGGGTGGGTACGGGGGCCGCGGACCCGGGAGGGTCAGAGGCTGAGGCCCTTGCCGCGCAGGAACGCGGCCGGGTCGACGGCGGCGCCGCCGCCGGGGTGGACCTCCAGGTGCAGGTGGGCGCCGGTGCTCTTGCCGGTGGAGCCCACCGAGCCGATGAACTGGCCGGTGGTGACCTTCTGGCCGACGCTCACGCCGATGGACGACTGGTGGGCGTACCAGAGTTCGGTGCCGTCGTCGAGGGTGAGGACCGTGCGGTAGCCGTACGAGCCGGACCAACCGGCCTGGGTGATGGTGCCGCTGCCGATGGCCTTCAGCGGGGTGCCGGCGCCGGCGGCGAAGTCGAGGCCGGTGTGGGCGCCGGAGGACCACATCGCACCGGACTGCCCGTAGGAGGAGGTCAGCGTGTACGAGGAGAGGGGGAGCGTGAAGCTCTTGGCGAGCTTCGCGAGGCGCTCCTTCTCGGCCTGCGCGGCCTTGGCCCTCGCCTCGGCCTCCGCCTTCCTGCGCTCCGCCTCGGCCTTGGCCTTCGCCTTGGCCTTCGCTTCGGCTTCCGCCTTGGCCTTGGCCTTGGCCTCCGCCTTGGCGGCGGCTTCGGCGGCCTTCTTCACGGCGGCCTTCTCGGCTGCGGCGCGGGCCGCGGCCTCGGCCTGGTCCTGCTGCTGCTCGGCCTGCTGGAGGATGCGGGTGCGCAGGGCCTCGCCCGCGTCGGTGGCGCCCCGGGCGGCGTCGGCGGTGGTGACGCCGGCACCGGTCAGGGGGGCCACGGCGGGGGTGGCGGCGGCCTTCTGCTGGGGCTCCTCGGCGGAGTCCCCGGGCATGATCGAGCCGAGGTCGAGGTCGGGCATCGAAATCTTGATGGGGGGCTTGCCGCCCTGCGCGGTGGCGATGCCGCCCGCGCCGACCGCGGCGATGACGCCGACGCCCAGGACCGTGGAGCTGCGGGCGAGCCCGCCGCGCTGCTTGGCGACGCGGTGGCGACCGCGCACCGGTCGGACGGTGTCGGCGGTGGGGTTCCAGACCTCCCGCGCCTCGCCCTCGGTGACCTCGGGGCCGTACACCCGCTGGTAGGGGGAATGGGTCCCGTCCTCGACGGTCGTGGATGCGTGAGGGGCTTCGGGGGCAGGCCGATTGGACGCCACTGAGGCGTACTCCTTCCTTCCTTCTCGCCTACCGGGTTAGCTGACGGGTTCGGAGCAGGAAGGTCTCCTACGGGTCGCCTTCACGAGAAGGCGGCCCGATTCACCCCAAGGTGGTGGTTCCCCGGTTCCCTCGCGGGATTCGGCGCGTGCGCACGGAGCCGCCTCTGTGACGGCTGGGACGACCGCGCTGCGTTATCGAACGTTAATAGACCCGGGGCTCGGATTCCAAGCGCTTCCGAGTGATCGTTAGCGCTCACAGCAGGGACTTATCAGGACACGGAGGGGCGGATACGGGCGAGTTGGCGGTCGGACAATATTCCTCGGCGAGGCACTTTTTTCCCTGACGGATACTCAGTTGTTATCGGAAAGCGAAGCCGTGACTACAGGGGGTGAGGGGGCTGATGGGAGGCCGCCGGACGGCGGGGCACCGCCCCCGCCGCCGGGGGCGTCAGGGCCGTCGCACCGCCAACATGGCGAGGTCGTCCTCCGGTCCCGCGCCCGTGTGCCGGACGACCTCCTGGGTGAGGGCGGCCAGCAGCTCCTCCGGGCCGGGGAAGGCCCGGCCCCGCAGCCACCGCGCCGGATCGAAGAACTCCCCCCGCCCGTCCCGGGCCTCGGACAGTCCGTCGGTGTACACCAGCAGGGTCGTCCCCGGCGGGAAGTCCACCTGGTCGCAGGAGTCGGGCCACACCCCCAGGTCGAGCATGCCCAACGGCAGTGCCGGACGGCGCGGGAACACCACGGTCAGCCCCCCGTCCGGGACCAGCAGCAGCGGTGTCGGATGCCCCCGGTTGAGGATCCGCACCACGTCCTGACCGTGCGGCAGCTCGGCGAGCACCGCGGTCGTGAACCCCTCGAAGTCGTCGACCTCGCGCCGGCGCACCCCCTCCCGGGCGAGGGCGCGTTCCAGCCGACCCGCCACCGCCTCCAGGGTCGCCTCCTGCTCCGCGGCCTCCCGGAAGGCCCCGATGAGCACCGCCACCGCCGACACCGCGCCCATCCCCTTGCCCCGCACGTCACCCACCACCAGCCGGACCCCGTGCGGGGTGTCCTGCACCGCGTACAGGTCACCGCCGATGGACGCGTCGGCCTGCGCGGCCTCGTAGCGGGCGGCGATGTCGAAGCCGCCGATCCGGGCCGCGGGCTCCGGCAGCACGGCCCGCTGGGCCGCCTCCGCGACCTCCCGGGCCGAGGCCAGCCGGGCACTGCTGCGGCGGGTGAGCCGGTTGATCACGACGGCCAGGACGGACACCACGACGATCGTGGCCAGGTCGGTGAAGGACTCGGCCCGCCCCAGGTCCCCGTCCTCCCACCGCTCGCTGATCATGGCGGCGCAGGCCGCGAGCCCGATGGCCACCGTGCCGAGCAGCCCGTAGAAGGGGGCGGCGGCCAGCGGTGCCGCGGCCAACAGGGGCGCGGCGGTGATCCGGGACGGGGTCAGCTCGTCGTAGAACACCCCGGCCACGATCAGCAGCAGCGGAAGCGCCCGGACGAACCGGTTGCCCCGGCGGGCCCGGCGATGACGCCCGCCGACACCCGTCCGCGCACGGGCCCCGGCCTCCGCGGACTCCTCCTCGGTCGGTGCACCTCCGTGGCCCACGTACCGTCTCCCGCCGCCTGCCTACCGATCGCCGCCCGTCCCAGGCTGGCCCCCGCCCGGGCCGGCAGCGACCCGTACGGGCCGTACGGGTGAGGGCAGCACACGACGAAGGCCCGGAAGCAAGGGCTTCCGGGCCTTCGTACGGAGTAGCGGGGACAGGATTTGAACCTGCGACCTCTGGGTTATGAGCCCAGCGAGCTACCGAGCTGCTCCACCCCGCGTCGGTAAGCCCAACTCTACACCACGTCCGGACCCCTCCGACCACGCCTTTTCCGCTACCGCCCACCCGCCCGCCCGGCGCACCGGACGACCCCCGCCCGGCGGACCCGGCACCCGGTCAACGGGCGCACCGCGGGAGCTGCCCGGTTCGGGTGGCGATGCGGCGGATTCTCGACGGTGGCCGCCCGACGCCCGTCATCCTGGGCCCATGAGTGACGAGACCTGCCCGGCGTGCGGCGGCACCGGACTCACCGAACACGAACAGCACACGGTCGAGACCGACGAGGAGGGCAGCCAGACGCCCCTGGTGCGGCGGTGGACCGGGGCCTGCGGGACCTGCACCGGGACCGGCCAATCCCACTAGGAGACGCACATGCGCACCTGGTACGTCTGCCTGGGCTGCACCGCCCGGTACCTTCCGCCCGCCCCCCTGCCGCTCCCCCCGGGCCCCGTCGCCCGAGCCCGGGACGAACCCGCCGACCCGGTCGCCTGCCAGGAACCCGCCTGCCGCGAGAAGGCGGCCCGCATCGTCGACAGCGTCGGCCTCCCGGCCGAGACCCTCGCCCGCTGGGCGCGCAGGGCCGCCGGCCTCGACGGCGACCGCCGCGCCCCCCGCGGCCACCGACCCGCCCGCGGCCGTCGCTCCGCCGCCGGCCCGGGGGCGGGCCGCAACAAGTTCCTGTGAGAGCGCCGGGGGGCCGGCCCGGCCGTCCGGTCCCGTGCGGAGCGGGTGGGCCCGTGCGGCGCTCACGCGCCGCCCGTTGCGCTCGACAACGCCGTGCAGCCGCCCGCTCGTTGGACGCGGGGGCGTCGGAGCCCGTCGCCGACGCCCCGTTCGTCCGGTCCCTCACCGCGCGCCCGCGGCCGGGAATGACGGAGCGCCCCGACCGGTGGAAACCGGTCGGGGCGCTCCGTCGCAGGTCAGAGGGTTTCCCTGGCTGCCGATGGTAGGCCGTGTGGGACTCGAACCCACAACCAATGGATTAAAAGTCCACTGCTCTGCCAATTGAGCTAACGGCCCCTACCCGCAGAGCATAGCGGGGCACCAGGGACAGGCGGGGCCTGTCCCCCGGTGGTGGCGGGGTCGGCGTCCGGTGGGCCGGGTGGACGAGGGGCCGGGGCCGCCGCCACGGGGCGCACCTTCATCCTGACACCATCGGCGTCCGGGTGCGTGCTGGTTTTCGGGCACGCACCCGAACAACGGCGAACCGGGTGCCGCCCCTTGACGAACAGGCGGCACGAGGGGCGGGCACCCGGTTCAGCGAACGGACCCGGGGTCAGCCGTTGCGCTTCCAGCGCGGCTTGTCGTCGCGGCGGTTGAGGCCGGCGCCCCGGTGGTCGTCACGACGGCCGTACGGGCGGTCGTGGCCGCCGGTGCGGTGGCCGCCCGAGGGGCGGTCGTCACGACGGTCGCGGTTGAAGGGGCGGTCGTGGCCGCTGCGGTGGCCGGAGGACGGGCGCTCGTCCCGGCGGAACCCACCGCGCTCCGGACGGTCGCCGTCGCGGCGGAAGCCTCCGCGGTCGCCGTCACGACGGTCGTCCCGGCGGAAGCCCGGACGGTCGTCACGACGCTCGAAACCACCACGCCCACGGTCGTCACGACGCTCGTCACGACGGAAACCACCACGGTCACCGTCACGACGCTCGTCACGGCGGTCATCGCGACGGAACCCGCCGCGGTCGTCACGACGCTCGTCGCGGCGGAAGCCTCCGCGGTCGCCGTCACGACGGTCGTCACGGCGGAAGCCCGGACGGTCGTCACGACGCTCGAAACCACCACGCCCACGGTCGTCACGACGCTCGTCACGACGGAAACCACCACGGTCACCGTCACGACGGTCATCACGGCGGAACCCGCCGCGGTCGTCACGACGCTCGTGCGAGGGGCGCTCCTCGGCGACGGGGGCCACCGGCGCTTCCTGCGGGGCGGGCTCGGCCGCAGCGGCCTCGGCCGCCTCAGCGAGGGCCGTCTCGGGGTCCTCGCCGCGCTCGCGGGCCGCGCGGGCGATCAACCGATCGGCCTCGTCGCGCAGTTCGGCAGCCCGGCGCTGGGCGCGCTCCAGCTGCTTGGCCAGGTCCTGGACCTCGCGCTCGGCCTGCTTGGCGGCGCCGGACACCGAGTCGGCCTGGACCTCGGTCATCGAGCGGGCGCCCGTGATCTCGGCGACCTCGGGCTCGAACACCCCGCCGCCGCCGACGATGTGGCGCGAGGCGTCGACGCCCGCGTCCTCCATCAGCCGGAAGATCTGCCGACGCTGGTGCGGCAGCGCCAGCGAGACGACCGTGCCGGAGCGGCCGGCGCGCGCGGTGCGGCCCGAGCGGTGCAGGTAGTCCTTGTGGTCGCCGGCCGGGTCCACGTTCAGGACCAGGTCGATGCCGTCGACGTGGATGCCGCGGGCGGCGACGTCGGTGGCGACGAGGACGTTGACGTACCCGTCCTTGAAGTCGGCGAGGGTGCGGGTGCGGGCGCCCTGGGTCATGCCGCCGTGCAGGGCGTCGGCGCGCACGCCGGCGTCGCGCAGCTGCTCGGCGACCCGGTCGGCGCCGAGCTGGGTGCGCACGAAGATGATGGTGCGGCCCTTGCGCGCGGCGATCGCGGCGGTGACCGGGGCCTTGTCGCGGGGCTTCACGATCAGGATGTGGTGGGTCATGGTGGTGACCGCACCGGCCGAGGGGTCCACCTCGTGGGTGACGGGCGCGTTGAGGTAGCGCTTGACGAGGGTGTCGATCTCGTTCTCCAGGGTGGCGGAGAACAGCATCCGCTGGCCGCCCTCCGGAACCTGGTCGAGCAGTTCGGTGACCTCGGGCAGGAAGCCCAGGTCGGCCATCTGGTCGGCCTCGTCGAGGACGGCGACCTTGACGTCGGCCAGCGAGCAGGCGCCGCGGTTGATCACGTCGCGCAGTCGGCCGGGGGTGGCGACCAGGACGTCGACGCCGCGCTCCAGGGCGTAGATCTGGTTGCCCATGGAGGTGCCGCCGCAGACGACCTTCATCTTCAGGCCGAGCACGTCGCCGTAGGGCTGGAGGGCGTCCGCGACCTGCATCGCGAGCTCGCGGGTGGGGGTGAGGATGACGCCGCGGGGGCGCTTCTTCACGGTGTGGCCGCCCGCGAGGGTCGCCAGCAGCGGCAGGCCGAAGGAGAGGGTCTTGCCGGAGCCGGTGCGGCCGCGGCCCAGGATGTCCCGTCCGGCGAGCGCGTCCGGGATGGTCGCGGCCTGGATCGGGAACGGGGTGGTGACGCCGTTCTGGGCGAGCTTGCGGACGACGCCCTCGGGCAGGCCCAGGTCACCGAAGGTGATGGTGGGCTCCTGCTCGTCCTCGACGGCGTCCTCGACGGCGGCCTCGGGCGAGTCGTCCTCGGCGGAGGCGTTCTCCGCGGAGTCGTCGGACTCGACGGACCCGGTGGGCTCCACCGCGGTCTCGACGGCGGGGGCCGCAGCGTCCTCGGTGCTCTCGGTGGCCTCGATGGCCTCGGTGTTCTCTACGGACTCTGCGGGCTCCACGGGCTCTACGGCCACGTCGAGAACACGGTCAGCGGGGGAAACGGACATGCGAAATGCGAACCTTCCGGAGTTCACGGCACGCGCCCAAACTCCGTGAAGCTGCTAGCGACCGCCTCAATGCGGTTAGGCCACGGCAAGGGAGTACGCGCCACACGCGGCGCGCTTCGTTCCTCGCTCTGTCGAGGAGTGCGCCGGGCAAATGGGATCAAACGATCTACCACCATACGCACCTTGGCCCCGCCGAGGCAAATGCGCGTGGCGTGACCCCCCTCACTCCCCTCCCCGAGATCCCGCAAAGCCCTGCCAACGCCACCAACGACCCCAAGGCCCCCAAGCCGCCAGCAAGCGCCCCGTCCGCCCCCGCGCAACAGTCCGGACGGACACCGTTCCCCCCTTCCCCGCACGGGAGTTGGCGCGAGACGGGCCCGGCGCGGACGCCGGCCGGCCCGTCACGGGCGAGGGCCGCCCGATCCCCCGCTCCTCGTGCTCCGTGTCCTCGCGCCCGGACGGGGAGTTGGACAACCGTAGTCAATTCGCCCGCCCCGGAGGTGGCCCGTGCGTTCCCTGTCCGTACCCGTTCGCCTGGCCGCCCTGGCGGCGGCGCTGGTCGCCGCCACGGGCTGCGTCAGCGTCGGCGGGGAGACCGCCCGGCCGGACGGCCGCACGCCCTCCCCCGGACCCCCGGTCCGGGGCAGCGCCGTGGAGACCGACGGCGGCCCCTCGGGCGTCGGCGACTACGACCACCACTCCGGACCGCGGGACGCGAAGACCCAGCACAGCGGGGACCCGAAGGCGACCGAGTCCGTGCTCCCCTCCGCCCCCGCCTCCGCCACCCCCGAAGCCACCCGGCCGGGCACCCCCGGACAACCGCCGCCCGTGCGGGCCACCCGCCCGCCGCGGCCCGTGGCGCCCGGCGCACCCAGCGCCCGACCGCCAGAGCCGCCGCCCGCGCCGCCCCGCACCACCCCCGCCGCACCCCCGGCGCCGGACCCGGCCCCGCCCTCGCCCGAGCCGGTGGAGCCCGCACCGGCGGAACCCTCGCCCTCGGCGCACCAGGAGACGCCGCCGCAGGGCCAGGCGACGGCCTCCGGACCGCTCGGCACGGAGCCCTCGCCGCAGGCGGGCGACCGGGTGGCGTGACCCCGGGGCCGTCGCGGCGTCCGTCCCGGACAATGGTGGGGTGCTGGAGATGACGCGAGAGGCGTTCGAAGAGCTGGTGGCCGAGGCGCTGGACACGATCCCGCCGGAACTGACCCGGGTCATGGACAACGTGGCGGTGTTCGTGGAGGACGAGCCCCCCGCCGACGACCCCGAACTGCTCGGGCTCTACGAGGGCACCCCCCTGACCGAGCGCGGCGAGTGGTACGCGGGCGTGCTGCCCGACCGCATCTCGATCTACCGGGGGCCGACGCTGCGCTACTGCGAGACCCCCGAGGACGTGGTCCACGAGGTGGCGGTGACCGTGGTGCACGAGATCGCCCACCACTTCGGCATCGACGACGACCGCCTCCACGAACTCGGCTGGGGCTGAGGGGGACGGGCGCCGGTCGGGCCGGGCCGCACCCCCTCCCACAAACCGTTTTGGCGATACCTCCCGCCATCCCATATGCTTCTCACGTCCCCGACGCGCTGGAAAGCGCGCAGGCGGGCCGATAGCCCTCATCGTCTAGCGGCCTAGGACGCCGCCCTTTCAAGGCGGTAGCACGGGTTCGAATCCCGTTGGGGGCACCGTGTGCGAGTTCGCTCGTCACACATCCAGGTCCTGTGGAGCAGTTTGGAGTGCTCGCCACCCTGTCAAGGTGGAGGCCGCGGGTTCAAATCCCGTCAGGACCGCTGTAGCCCTAGCGGGCTGCGTGGCTGGGTAGCTCAGTTGGTACGAGCGATCGCCTGAAAAGCGATAGGTCGCCGGTTCGATCCCGGCCCCAGCCACCATCTTGAGAACGTCCCGGACGGTATACCGTCCGGGACGTTCTCGTTGTATGCGCCAGCAAGGACCACCCCTGACAGCAATCGGACCCCGGCGGCTTCATCTGCTGACATGGTGCTGACACGTCAGCACGGGACTGCGGCGGGTTCCTGAGCACTGAGCCCCGGCCGCTCCCGCGCGGAACCCGTGCTGTCGGGCGATGGGCCATGGCACTGACGGGTGTGGGCAGTATCGTCGGAGGTATGCAGGAGCGCTGGGGGGATGAGCAGGCAGCCATGGTCGTGCTGCTCCGGCGTGCTCTTACGGAAAAGCAGGAGCGGGAGACCATGGCCCGGGTGATTGAGGTCGGCAGCGCCTGCCGGCTTCTGAGCAAGGAGCAGCCCTCACTGTTCGGCGGCACCACCGACGAAGAGTTGCCTGCTGCCCGTGTCGCGCTGGCACGCTGGGCGGCGCAGGACATCGGGGTGCGGGCGCTGACCGAGCCGGGCTACCCACATCAGCTGAGCAGCGCTTTCGACGCACCCGGGCTGGTTTTCACCCGCGGCACCGTGCTGCCCGCCGATGCAGGGGTTGCGGTGGTCGGCTCGCGCAATGCCTCGCGGAAGGCTCTCGCTGACGCTGCCCTCATCGCCCGCGGACTGGTCGAGCGCAACTTGAGCGTGGTGTCCGGACTGGCATCGGGCATCGACACTGCGGCGACTGTGGCCGCGCTGGAGGCGGGCGGGCGCGCAGTCGGTGTGATCGGTACTGGGGTCTACCACGCCTATCCACCCGAGAATCTGGACCTGCACCGCAGGGTCGTCGCCTCTGGCCTCGTACTCTCCCCTTTCTGGCCGGAGACTCCGCCCTCGAAGACGACCTTTCCGCGCCGGAACGGCACGATGTCGGCGTACGGCCTGGCCACGGTGATCGTGGCAGCCGGCCCGCGTAGCGGTACCCGTATCCAGGCCCGCAAGGCCGTCGAGCACGGCCGTCCGGTGGTTTTGATGCGCTCCGTCCTCGACGGCAACGACTGGGCGCGTGAGTTGCTGGACCGCCCGGACGTCCATGTCGTTGACGACGTTGACGGCGCCTTGGCCGTGCTGGACGACATCGTGCGCCGTCCATCGGACGTCGACCGTCTGCTTCGGGACCTCGTCGACCTGCCGTGACAGCCGAACCGAGGGGTGGGCGGGGTGCGCGTGCCACCGAGATCATTGCCCGCACTCGATTCGTCGATCACTTTCTGGCCCCGGTCCGTTCCCTCCGCGGCATCTGTGAGGCGTGCGCCGAGCCGCAGCCCGGCGATGACCGGCGGTGGTGTGCCACCTGCACGGCCCACAGCCGACAGGCAGCGGCGCTCAGGACGCAGGCGGCAGACCGAGTCGTCTTCGCGGCGTACTCGGTCGCGGGCCGCCAGTCCGACTGGGACATGCACCGGTACAAGGCCGCTTCGCCCGGTCCGACGAACCCGTCGTGGATGCGGGTGGCAGGGTTGGCCGCGCATTTCGGTCTGATGCACCGCGCCTGCCTGGACGCCGGACGCCTTGGGCCCATCGACGCTTTCGCGGTGGTGCCCTCGCTCAGCGGCCGGCCGTCGCCGCACCCGATTGAAGCCCTCGTGAGCTATCTACTGCCGGGTGTCCCTGCCGTCCCGCTGTCTGCGTCGCCTGTGGAGCGGGGAGACCGTGATCAGCGAAGGGCCTTCCGGCCCGACTACTTCGCCGTGAGCCACGGCGGCGTGGTCCGTGGTTGTCATGTCGTGCTCTTCGACGACACCTGGGTGACTGGCAGCCACTTCCAATCCGCCGCAGCGGCTCTGAGACAAGCCGGCGCGCTGCACGTGACGGGCCTGGTTCTCGCTCGCCGCCTGCGTCCGGACTGGGGTGCGAACGCGGCCTTCATCACCGAGCAGCTCACCCGTCCATACGACGTCACGGTTTGCCCGGTAGGTGAGCATCTGGCCCAGGAGGGATGACGTACATCAGCTTGGCTGGGGGCCGTGCACCCTCTTGAACCGGAGGATTCCCGGCGGGGCCTTTTCCGTGGGTCACCCCGCGCCGGGGGCGCTGTTCGCCGAGGAGTGCGCCCGCGGCGCCGGCGGTGACGACCAACGCCAGCGTCCACAGCCACCGGGACGCGGCCCAGGACGCGCCGTCCGGCACGGCGAACGCGCCGGCGCCGACCGGGCTCAGGGCGAGGGCCGGGGCCAGCAGCACCGCGCACGGCAGGGCCGGGGGGCTGCCCCGTTCGCCGCCGCCGAGGCGGAGCCCGAAGGCGGCCGACAGGACCGTGACCGCAGCCAGGGCGCCCGCCTCCGGGGACAGCCCGGCCACCAGCCCGGGGCCGGCGGCCGGGTCGAGCGCGTGCCCCAGCAGCAGCCCGCACCCCGTCCAGAGCGCGGCCAGCGGGACGAGGACCAGGGCCAGCCGCAGCAGCCGGCGCAGCGTCCGCGGGAACGGCAGGGTCGCGGTGGTGCCGGCGGCCGGGTCGTCCAGGGCGAACGCGAGGGGGACGGCGCACACCACCGCCGCCCAGCGCAGCGCTGCCGCTCCTCCTCGGGGCCGAGCCGGGCCCCGAGGAGCCGTTCACGTACCCGTTCAACATGACCACCCAGCC
>NZ_JBEOWM010000078.1:0-21455 GCF_040296045.1 Streptomyces sp. NPDC002490
CTTCTCGCCCCCCGCGCCCGCGGCGCCACCCGCCGTGCGCGTCGACCGTCCCCCGTCGACGGGCCGTCGCCGATCCGGCGGACCGCCGCCGGCCACCGGGCGGCTGCTCGGCACCACGCGCGGTGACGGTACGATCCTCCTACTGCCAGCTCGAAACGGCGGCTTCCCGCCACCCGGGACGCCCCGACCGCTGGCCGGCCCCGTGCGGTATGAGGAGGATTCCCTGGTGTCTTCGCGTCGACTGCCCTCGTGGGCCTGGGTCACCGGACTGCTCAGCGCGGCCCTGGTGGTCGTGGTCGGGCTGGCCGTCCGTGCCGAGCCCCTCCCCGAGGGAAAGCCCGCCGCCACGGGCACGACGGTGAAGCCGAGCCCCGGGGAGAAGAAGGAGCCGCCGGCCGCGGCCCACCCGGTCCCCGAGGAGTCCGGGCAGGGACGTCGGGTGGTGTACTCGCTGGAGCTGCGGCGGGTGTGGCTGGTCGACGGCGCGGAGAAGGCGGTGCGCACCTTCGAGGTGTGGCCCGGCTCCGTGCACCCCGCGGAGGGCTCGTACAAGGTGTTCTCCCGGATGGCCACCGGCACCGGCACCGACGGGGTCAGCGTCGCCAACGTCATCTACTTCGCCCGCGCTTCGGGGGCGACCATCGCCTTCTCCAACGCCGTGGACGGCGCCCGCCCCAAGGTCGACCTCGGGGTGCAGACCGGCGCGGTGCGCCAGGGCGTCGCGGACGGCACCGCCCTGTGGGCCTTCGCCCCCGAGGGCACCCCGGTGCACGTCGTCACCTGATCCCGCGCGCGTCCCGTCGGCGACCTGTCGGCAGGGACCCGGGTCCGCGTCCGCACTGTCGGCGGACTGTCGGCGGGCGATGACAGCGTCGCTCCCATGACGCACATCAACACAGCGGTCTCCGTGCGGGGGCTGGTCAAGCACTACGGGTCGGTGAAGGCCCTGGACGGAGTGGACCTCGACGTCCGGGAGGGCACCGTGATGGGGGTGCTCGGCCCCAACGGCGCCGGGAAGACCACCCTCGTGCGGTGCCTGTCCACCCTGATCGTCCCCGACGCGGGCACCGCGCGGGTCGCGGGGCTGGACGTGGTCCACCAGCCCTACTCCCTGCGCCGCCGCATCGGGCTCACCGGCCAGTACGCCGCCGTCGACGAGAAGCTCTCCGGCCGCGAGAACCTCATCCTCATCGGACGGCTCCTCGACCTCTCCCGCAAGGCCGCCCGGGCCCGCGCCGACGAGCTGTTGGAGCGCTTCTCCCTCACCGAGGCCGCCGACCGGCCCTCCCGCACCTACTCGGGCGGCATGCGCCGCCGGCTCGACCTCGCCGCCTCCATGATCGGCCGCCCCGAGGTGCTCTACCTGGACGAGCCGACCACCGGCCTCGACCCGCACACCCGCAACGAGGTGTGGAACGAGGTGAAGGCCATGGTCGACGACGGCGTCACCGTGCTGCTCACCACCCAGTACATGGAGGAGGCGGAGCAACTCGCCGACGAACTGACGGTCATCGACCACGGACGGGTCATCGCACGCGGCGAGGTCCACGCCCTCAAGGCCAAGGTCGGCGGCCGGACGCTGCGGGTGCGCCCCGCCGACCCCGGCCGGTTGTCCGAGGTCGCCGCCGCCCTGGACACCACCGGACTGACCGGGCCAGGCCGGGCCACCGCGGACCCCGACACCGGCACCGTCCTGGTGCCGATCCTCAGCGACGAGCAACTCACCGCCATCGTCGACGCACTGGCCGCCCAGGGGGTCACCCTCGCCGGGATCTCCACCGAACTCCCCAGCCTGGACGAGGTGTTCCTCGCCCTCACCGGCCACCGACCGACGTCCGACCCGTCCCCCGACACCGCTGCGGAGGCCGCCGCATGAGCACCTCGACCCTGCCCGACACGCCGTCCGCCGCTCCCCCGGCCCCGCCGGCCGCCCTCAAGGACGACAGCCGGATCGGACCGCGCGCGCACCTGCGGCACATCAGCGCCCTCATCCGGCGCAACCTCCTGTGGATCCGGCAGAACCCGGAGTCGATCCTCGACGCCGTGCTGATGCCGATCATCTTCGCCCTGCTCTTCGTCTTCGTCTTCGGCGGCGCCATCGCCGGGGACCGGGACACCTACGTCGACTACGTGATCCCCGGCCTGATGGCGATGATGGGCCTGAGCGTCGCCATGGGCGTGGGCACCGGGTTCAGCGAGGACATCCACTCCGGGGTGATGGACCGCTTCCGCACCCTGCCGATCGCCCGCTCCTCGGTGCTGATCGCCAAGATCGTCGTGGAACTCGGCCGGATGCTGGTCGCGGTGGCGATCCTGCTCTGCGTGGGCTTCGCGCTCGGGCTCTCGGTGGACAACGTGCCCGGCCTCTTCGCGGCCGTCGGCCTGGCCGCCGTCTTCGGTTCGTCCCTGATGTGGGTCTTCCTCGCCCTGGGCGTCACCCTGCCGAACGCCCAGTCCGTCCAGCAGATGGGGATGCTCGTGATGATCCCGCTCCAGTTCGGCTCGTCCATCTTCGTCCCCACCTCCACCATGCCCGGCTGGCTCCAGTCGTTCGCCGACTACAACCCGCTGTCGGCGCTGGCGGACTCGGCCCGCGCGCTGATGAACGGCGGCCCGCTCACCCACCACCTGGTGGTGGTGCTGGTCTGGTCGGCGGCCATCACCCTCATCATGGCCCCGGTGTCGTTGCGGAAGTTCCGGCCCGGGAAGTAGGCCCGCCGGGCCCGCTCACAGCAGCGCCAAGGCCCCGTCCAGGTCCAGGGAGCCGCCCTCGACCAGCGCCGCCCGGTACGCCTCGGGGCCCAGGACCCGGACCCCGGCGGCCTCGACGACGGCCCGGGAATCCCGCTCGGCCAGCTTGGGGTGGAGACCCGGCGGGAGCAGCGCCCGGTGCGCGCCGAACAGCCGCACCGCGTCCCGCGTCCGGGCGCCGCCGTCCCGTTCGGCGAGGTTGTGGGCCGCGGTCAGCAGGTGCGTCCCCACCAGTTGCGGGGCGACCATCTGGCACAGCGGATCGCGGGAGGCGTCCAGGGCGTGCCGCAACCTCTCGGCACCGGACGCGTACCGTCCGTCCAGGGTGTCGAGCCACCCCTCGACACCGCTGAGGAGGCTGTCAAAGACGACGAAACCCGCCGCGGCGAACGAGGTCCGCAGCGTTTCGACCTGTTCGCGGGCCTCCCGGCGGCGACCGGTGCGGCCCAGGTGCATCGCGAGGAAGAGCCGGGCGGCCGGCATCGCCTCCGTCCCGTGGTCGGGGAGCTCGTCGATGATCGTGCGCAGGCACGCCTCTCCCTGCGCGGCCCGCTCCTCGCTCTCGATCCAGACGCCCGCGAGCCGCGCCCGCAGGACGGCCACCTGTCGGTGCGCACCGAGCCCGAGGGAGTACGCGATGGCCTCCTCGTAGTCGGCGGCGGCCCCCGCGAAGTCGCCCTTGCGCTCGTACAGTTCGCCGCGGGCGGAGAGCGCCTCCGCCGCACCCCAGCCGTCCCCCAGCTCCCGGAAGATCGTCAGGGCCTCGTCGGCGTCCCGGGCGGCGTCCCCCTGCCACTCGGGTCGGCTGGCCGTGACGACCGACCGGGCCTGGAGTGCCTGGCCCAGCTCCCAGCCCAGGCCCAGCTCCCGGCAGGTCACCACGGCCGCGTCGGCGGCGGCGCGCAGGGCGGCCGGATCCTGGGTGAGGATCACCGCGAAGAACCACAGGTGCCCCGGGTTGCGGCAAACCTGCGGCAGACTGGGCCGGTACGCCTGCGCGATGCCGCGGATGCGGGCCTGTCCCTGGGGCGTCTGCCACCGGTCCAACTCCGTGTCCAGGCAGGAGAAGTGGACCAGGTGCACCCCGCGCCGGGCCTCGGCCAGCACCTCCTGGGCCATCGGAGGCGGCGCGCCGATCGGTGACTGCGGCAGCGGCAGCGCGGGGACCACCGGCGGGGCGAAGGGGTCCGGCCCCATCGCGCCGACCTCCTGGGACCAGGTGCGGGCGTCGGTGCGCAGGGCGCGGAGCTGCCAGAACCACGACAGGGACAGCACCAGGCACAGGGCCTCCTGCTCGTCCCGGACGGCCACCGCGTGCCGCAGTGCGGTGCGCAGGTTCTCGTACTCGGTGGTGAGCCGGCGGATCGCCGCGAGCTGCCCGGCGCCGCGCAGCAGCGGGTCGGTGGTGCGGGCGAGTTCGCGGTAGTGGACCAGGTGGGCGCGTTCGGCGGCGGCCCGGTCGCCGGCCTCGTCGAGGCGTTCGGCGGCGTACTCGGCGACGGTCTCCAGCAGCCGGTAGCGCATCGGGCCGTCCGGTCCGGGCGCGGCGACGACGAGGGACTTGTCCACCAGCGCGCCGAGGGCGTCCAGGGCGGCGGGCCCGCACACCTCCTCGGTGGCGGCCAGGTCGCAGCCGCCGGCGAAGACGGAGAGCCGGCGCAGTACGGTGCGTTCGTCCTCGTCGAGGAGTTCCCAGGACCAGTCGACGACCGCGCGCAGCGTCTGTTGGCGCGGCAGGGCGGTGCGGGCGCCGCCGGTGAGCAGCCGGAAGCGGTCGTCCAGCCGGTCGGCGATCTGCCGGGCGGTGAGCATCCGCAGCCGGGCGGCGGCCAGTTCGATGGCGAGCGGGAGCCCGTCGAGCCGCTGGCAGATCTCGGCGGCGGCCTCCGGGTCGTCCCCGGCCCGGAACCCGGGGCGGGCGGCGGCGCCCCGGTCGGCGAAGAGCCGCAAGGCGAAGCGGTCCGGGAGGGGGCCCACCGGGTGCAGGGACTCGCCGGGCACGGCGAGCGGCTCGCGGCTGGTGGCGAGGACGGTCACGCCCGGGCAGTGGGCGACGAGGTGTTCGGCGAGCCGGGCGGCGGCGGTGACGACGTGTTCGCAGTTGTCGAGGACCAGCAGCATCCGGCGGTGGGCGCAGTACTCGGCGAGCCGGGTGAGCGGGGCCTTGGCGTGGACCTCGGCGACGGCCCGCAGTTCCTCGGCGCCGCTGCCCCGCAGCACGGTCTCGCGGGCGCCGAGCGCGGTGAGCACCGCCTCGGGCACGTCCTCGGGGGACTCCACGGGCGCGAGTTCGGCGAACCACACGCCGTCGGGGTGGTCTGCGGCGACCCGGTCGGCGACCTCCAGGGAGAGCCGGGTCTTGCCCGCGCCGCCGGGGCCGAGCAGGGTGACCAGCCGGGTCCGGCCGAGGTCGGCGCGGACGGCGTCCAGGTCGGCGTCACGGCCGACGAAGGAGGTGAGCCGGGCCGGGAGGTTGCCCGGGTGCGCCGGGCCGGCGGCCGGGCCGGGGGCGGCGGCCGGGGCGGGGACGGCGGCCGGGCCAGGGGCGGCGGCCGGGGCGGGGACGGCGGCCGGGCCAGGGGCGGCGAGGAGTTCGGCGTGCAGGGCGCGGAGCTCCGGGCCGGGGTCGGTGCCGAGCCGGTCGGCGAGGGCGAGGCGGACGGTGTCGTAGGCGGCGAGGGCTTCGGCGGCCCGCCCGCTCTGCCGCAGCGCGCGGATGCGCAGGGCCTGGAGGGGTTCGTCCAGGGGGTGCTCGGCGCACAGGGCGGTGAGTTCGGGCAGGGCTTCGCGGGCCTCGCCGAGGGCGAGCGCGGCGGTGAGCCGGTCGCGGCGCGCGGCGAGGTGCAGGGCGTGGTGGCGGGCGGCCTCGGCGGCGCGGTCGGGCAGGTCGGCGAGGGCGGGTTCGCCGCGCAGGGCGAGGGCCTCGTCCAGGACGGTGGCCGCCCGGGCGGGGTCGGCGGCGGCGAGGGTGCGGGCGCCGAGGGCGGCGAGCCGTTCGAAGCGGTGCAGGTCGACCCGGTCGGGGTCCACCGCGAGCCGGTAGCCGCCCTCCGCCAAGACCACGGCCTCGGCGCCGAGGGTGCGGCGCAGCCGCCCCACGAGGGCCTGGAGGGCCGCGGTCGCGTCGGCGGGGGTGTCGGTGCCCCAGACGTCGTCGACCAGGACGGACACCGGGACGGTGCGGTCCGCCCGCAGGGCGAGCGCGGTCAGCAGCGCGCGCAGCCGAGCGCCCCCGACGGGGAGCACGGTTCCGTCGGGGCGCAGGGCTCGGGTCGGGCCGAGGATCTGGTACCGCACGGGGCCATTGTCCCCCGGGCGTGCGGTGGAGCGTCCGGGGAACCCCGCCCGGTCGCGGGACGTTCCCCCCGCGGGCCGGTACGGTCGGCCCGCGGGGCGCCGCCCGCGCCCGTCCGGGCCAGCCAACGACGACCCACGGAGAGCCGATGACCACCGCCACCGTCCCCCGCGGGGACCGGAGGATCAGCCCCGTGTTCCTGGGCATCGTCGCCGTGACCGCGGTCGCGGGGTGGGCGACCTGGACGGACTTCGCCGAGGTGCCGGGGCTCGCGGTGTTCCTGTTCGTGACCGGGGCGTGGCTGGTGTCGCTGTGCCTGCACGAGTACGCGCACGCCCGCACCGCCCTGCACGGCGGGGACCTCACCGTCGGGGCCAAGGGCTATCTGACGCTGAACCCGCTGAAGTACACGCACGCGCTGCTGAGCGTGGTGCTGCCGGTGCTGTTCGTGATCCTGGGCGGGATCGGTCTGCCGGGCGGGGCGGTGTTCATCGAGCGGCACCGGATCCGGGGTCGCTGGAAGCACAGCCTGATCTCGGCGGCCGGCCCGCTGACGAACGTCCTGTTCGCGCTGGTGTGCACGGCGCCGTTCTGGTTGGACGCCTTGGACGGGGTGCCGTCGACGTTCCGGTACGCCCTGGGGTTCCTGGCGTTGCTCCAGGTCACGGCGGCGATCCTGAACTTCCTGCCGGTGCCGGGGCTCGACGGGTACGGGGTGGTCGAGCCGTGGCTGTCGCACAAGGTGCGTCGGCAGGTGGAGCCGTTCGCCCCGTTCGGGCTGCTGTTCGTGTTCGCGCTGCTGTGGGTCCCCGAGGTGAACGGGGTCTTCTTCGACCTGGTGGACGCCCTGTTGCGGGCGCTGGGCGTGGGGGACCTGGAGACGTACTGCGGCTACGACCTGTTCCGGTTCTGGCGGGAGGCCAATCCCCTGTGCGAGGTGCGCTGAGCGCGCTCCCGGGCCGCCGGGTCAGCTGCCGGAGGCGGCGCGGGCGCGCAGCTTCTCGCGCCGTACGTAGTACCAGGTCATGTTGGACGACAGGCCGGCCATCAGCACCCAGACCACACCGATCCAGTGGCCGTTGACGAAGGACACCACGGCCGCGGTGACGGTGAGCAGGCAGAGCACGAGGGCGAAGAGGGCGAGGCGGGGCATGGGGGTCGGCTCCTGTCGGGGGACACTGCGTCCGCCCAGTGTCCCCCATCCCGTCCCGCGCGGACCGCACGGCCCCCGCACGCCGGGCGGTGCGTCGGCCCGTTCCCGGCGCCCCGGTCAGACGTCGGTGATCCGCAGTCCGGCGTGCGCCTTGTAGCGGCGGTTGACGGAGATCAGATTGGCGACCAGCGACTCCACCTGGTGGGCGCCCCGGAGCCGACCGGCGAAGACGCCGCGCATCCCGGGAATGCGGCCGGCGAGCGCCTGGACGACGTCGGTGTCGGCGCGGGACTCGCCGAGCACCATGACGTCGGTGTCGATCTCGGCGAGGGAGGCGTCCTGGAGCAGGACCGCGGAGAGGTGGTGGAAGGCGGCGGTGACCCGGGAGTCGGGGAGCAGGGCGGCGGCCTGTTCGGCGGCACTGCCCTCCTCGGGCTTCAGCGCGTAGGCGCCCTTCTTGTCGAAGCCGAGCGGGTTGACGCAGTCGACGACGATCTTGTCGCGGAGTTCCTCGCGCAGGGCGGTCAGGGTCGCCGCGTGCCCGTCCCAGGGGACGGCCACGATCACGATGTCGCTGCGTCGGGCGCATCCCGCGTTGTCGGCGCCCTCGATGCCGAGGCCCAGTTCCCCGGCGGCGGCCTCGGCCCGCTCGGCGGCCCGGGAGCCGATGACCACCTTCTGGCCGGCGCGGGCCAGTCGGTAGGCGAGGCCGCGGCCCTGGTCGCCGGTGCCACCGAGGACCCCGACGACCAGCCCGGACACATCGGGCAGCTCGCGGGGGTCGGCGGCCGCCTTCGCGGGGGCGTGCCCGGACGGAACGGGGGCGGAGGAGGGCTGTGCGCTGTCGGAAGGAGTCATGCGCCCGAGCCTATGCGGGGCGCACGGCCGCTCGGCGCGCCGGGCCTCGCGCCCGCGCGCCGGGCGAACGCATGTCCGGTACGGGCAGTCCGGGCGTCTCCCGGGCGGGTCCGGCCGGGGTGGGGCAGGATGCCGGGCCATGGACGCCGTACGAGTCGCACTGCTGCGGGACGTGCTCGCCGGGACCTCCCTCCTGGACGCGACCCATCACTTCGCGGGGACCTTGCGGTCCCGGGTGGTGCCGCGGGGCGGCGAGCTGTTGTTGGTGGGGACGGCGGAGTACGAGCCCTGGCACCTGGCGGCGCACCTGGTGGACGAGGCCGCGTGGTCGGGGACCCCGGAGCTGGCGCCCACCCTGGTGCGCCACCGGGTGCCGCCCGCCGGTTCGGGGGCGCCGCACCTGTCGGTGGGGCTGGAGCGGCTCGACGCGGTGCGGCGGGACGGGACGCTGTTGGTGGTGGCCCCTCACGTGCCGGACGGACGCTTGCTGGAGCGGGTGCACGGGGCGCGTCGGGCGGGGGCGACGGTCCTCGCCCTCTCGGCGGAGGAGGACGGGAGCGGGGGCGAGTTGGGGGCGTTGGCACACGAGGCGCTGACGGTGCCGCGGGACTCCGCCCCCTCCTTGGACGTCGTCCAGCACCTGGTGAGCGCCGCGGCCGGGGAGGCCGGGCCGCCGCTGGACCGTTCTCCGCGGCGGTTGCGCGAGCGCTTGGCGCGGCTGACGGAGCACTTCACCGTGCCGCCCCCGGCGCACTGGTGAGCGGGGCCCGGGCGCACGGAGGGGGCGGCCTCCGGGCCTGAATCCCGTGAGCCGCCCCCGGTGTCCGCCGGCCGTCACCGGCGGTGGGGCCGTACCGGAGTCGTCCGGTGCGGTGTGGCGACGGGCGCGTCGCCGGTGTCGTCGAGTCCCCCGACCGTTCCTGTTCCCCGATGTCCCCCCGGGGTGGGTGACGTCGACGGCCGCGGACCGCTGGGGTGCCGTGGTCGGACGTCTCCCGTGCGGACGGATCCGTCCGCGGTGGATCGGGCGGCGCGCCCTGCGTCACGGGCTCGCGCTGCCGGGGAGCGGCCGGGCAGCGGGGCCGTGACGGTTCGTTCCCGGACGGCTCCGGGAACCGGCCGCCGGTGGCGGCCCGGGGTGGTGACGGCTCAGCCGCGCAGCACGCGACCGTGCTTGTCGGTGCGGTCGTTGCTGGTGAGGAAGAGGATTCCGTCGATCAGCGCCCATATGCCGAGGCCGCCGCAGGTGAGGAGCTGGGCGACGCCGACGCCGACCGAGCCGACGTAGAAGCGGCCGATGCCCAGGCCGCCGAGGAACAGCTGGAGGACACCGGCGACGATCTTCGACTTGTCGGAGTAGGGGCGGCCCGTCGGGTCGTAACCGTAGGGGGCTTCGGGCGTGGGGACGGCCATGAGGTTCTCCATGGGTGAGCGGACGAGTACCGGAGCGGTTTGTTCCGGTACGCACGCAAGAGGAGAACCCGACAAAGAACACTCTGCGCGTCGCCCCCCTGCGACCTGGCAGCGTAGGAAGCCGAGAGCGCTCCGGGCGAGGGGGCAGGGACGATCGTGCCCGTACCGTGATCAAACCAGGACGGAACCACAACGTCCGAAAAGCGTCCCCAACATGGCGGTTCTCCCCCGCCCGACCCGTTCCGGCGTGCGGGTCAGACGAGGTTGCGCACCACGGTCCACAGCACCGCGACCGACAGCACCGCGGCCTGGGTGCGGCGGCCGGGTTGCGGGCGCCAACGACGTCCGCGCAGCCCTTCCAGGGCCCAACGGGCCAGCAGGGCCAGGGCGAACGGGGCGGCCAGCAGCAGCACCCGGTTGTCCGCCCAGGCCGCGGCGAACTCGCCGTGCATCAGGTCGTACACCATGCGCGTGCCGCCGCAGGCGGGGCAGAGCAACCCGGTGACCAGGCGGAACGGGCAGCGCGGCAGGAACTGGCCGGCCTCGTGGGGATTGGTGCCGTACAGGTAGGACGCACCGGCGACCCCGGCGACGAACACCGCTACCGGTGCCGTCGCCGGGTGCCGCAGGAACCGCGCCACGGACCGCGCCACCGGAGCCTCAGCCACCGCGCAGCGGACGACCGTTCGCATCGGTCGTGCTGTCGCCGGTGAGGATGACGATGCCGTCGACCAGCGCCCAGATGCCGAAGCCGCCGCAGGTGAAGAGCTGGGCGAGCCCCAGACCGACGTGCCCCAGGTAGAAGCGGCCGACGCCCAACGTGCCCAGGAACAGCGAGAGGATGCCCGCGACGATCTTCGACTTGTCGGAGTAGGGACGGCCCAACGCGTCGTAGCCGTACGGGGCGTTGGGGTCGCCGGTGTAGGTGCCCGGGGGGACGTATCCGGGCGGCGCGTAGCCGTAGCCGGGCCCGGGCAGCGGACCCTGCTGCGGGTAGCCGTAACCCGGCTGCGGGGGGTAGGCGTTGGGGCCGGGCGCACCGTACGGGTTCGGCTGGCCGGCCGGGTCCTTGCCCGGGTACCCCGGGCCGGGGCCGCCGGACGGGGGCTGGGGAGGCTGCTCGCTCAAGGTTCCTGCTTCCTGGTGCGCACTTGTCACATCAGATGACGGGGACGGAAATCTCGGGTCATCTTGCAGGACGGAGCCGCCCCGGGAAAATCCCCGGGCGGCGGGCTCCCGGTCCGGACCGGGACGGGAGCGCTCCGGACGGCCGCCGGGGCCGGTGCCGGGAGCGTGCGCGCCGGCCCCGCCGGCCGGAGCGGAAAACCGTTTGCGCACCGGCCTGCGGGGCCCGCAGGATGCGGATGCGTGACCGCCGATCCGCTCCGGCCCGATGAGCCGCCGCCGTCCGCCGCGCCGGAACCGGAACCACCCGGCCCCGCGGCCGGGGGCCGACTGCGGTCGCTGCTGCCGGACCTCACGCCCTGGCGCTCCGTCCCGGACTTCCGGCTGCTGTGGACCCAGGGCCTCATCACCTACTGCGGTGCGGCGATGGCCCTCGTGGCGCTGCCCCTCCAGATCAAGGACCTGACCGGTTCGCCGCTCGCGGTGGGCGCGATGGGCGCGGTCGAATTGGTCCCGCTGATCGTGTTCGGGCTCTACGGGGGCGCCCTGGCCGATGCGGTGGACCGGCGCAAGATGATCATCGCGACCGAGGCGGGACTGGGCTGCCTCGCGCTGGTCCTGCTGGTGAACGCGGTGCTGCCGGAGCCCCTGCTGTGGCCGCTGTACCTGGTCGCGGCCGGGGTCGCCGCGCTCGCCGGCCTCCAACGACCCGCCCTGGACGCGCTGATCGCCCGGATCGTCCCGCACGAGCAGTTGGCCGCCGCGGGCGCGCTGAACTCGCTCCGCTGGCAGACCGGGGAGATCGCCGGGCCGACCCTGGCCGGCCTCGTGGTGGCCTTCGCCGGCAGCGCCGCCGCCTACGGGATCACCCTCGCCACGTTCGTCCTGTCGGTGCTGATGTGCCGACGACTGGCGCCCGCACCGCCGTCCGCCGGCGCGGAGAAGCCCTCCCTGCGCGGGCTCGCGGAGGGCGCGCGCTACGCCTGGTCGCGCCCCGTCCTGGTGGGCACGTACGCCATCGACCTGGCGGCGATGCTCTTCGCCTTCCCCAACGCCATCTACCCCTTCCTCGCCGACGACCTGGACGCCGAGTGGGCGCTCGGGCTGATGTACGCGGCGGGGGCGGTCGGCTCGCTGGCCGTCAGCCTCACCAGCGGCTGGCTGTCCCGTTCCCGCCGGCACGGGCTGCTGGTGATCGGGGGCGCCACCCTCTGGGGTGCGGGCATCGCCGCGGCCGGCTGGTTCGAAAGGGTGTGGCCCGTCCTGCTGTGCCTGGCCGTCGCCGGCGCCGGCGACCTGATCAGCGGACTGGGCCGGGGCACCATCTGGAACCAGACGATCCCCGACCGGCTGCGCGGCCGGCTCGCCGGCATCGAGGTGCTCTCGTACAGCGTGGGCCCGCAGCTCGGCCAGGTCCGGGCGGGCGCCATGGCGAGCTGGACGGGTGCCCGGACCGCGTTCTGGTCCGGGGGGCTGGCCTGTCTGGCCTCGGTGGCCCTGCTGTCGGCGGCCCTGCCGAAGCTGTTCGCCTACGACGCCCGGACCGACCCCGACGCCCTGCGCCGCAGGGCCGAACCCACCGCGCAGTAGCGACGGCCCGGAACGAACGTGCGCGGTGGGGCGGCGGGCGCCCGTGCCGATCAGCCCCGGCGCAGTCCCCGCTCGGCGAGTTCCGCGAGCAGGGCGGCGCCGACGGGGAGCGCGGCGTCGTCGAAGACGGCGTGCGCGGAATGGTTGAAGGGTGCGTCCTTTGGTGCGTCATGGGGCCGGGCACCGATCATGACCTGGGCCCCGGGCACGAGCGCGAGGACGCGGGAGAAGTCCTCGGAGCCCATGGCCGGGTGCGGGGCGCGGACGAAGGCGCCCTCGCCGTAGAGGGCGGTGGCCGCTTCCTCCGCGAGGTCGACGGCCTCGGGGGCGCAGACCATCGCGGGGTACTGCTCCTCGGCGCGGGCGGTCGCGGTGAGGCCGTGTGCGGCGGCGATGCCCTCGCACAGGGCGGTGGCACGGGGCAGGAAGTCCCGCATGGCCTCCTGGCTGGTGGCTCGGACGGTAGCGCCGAAGGTCGCCTCGGCCGGGATGACGTTGGGCTTCGTACCGGCGTGGAAGGTTCCGACCGTGAGGACGACCGGGTCGAAGACACTGGTCACCCGGGTGACCAGGGTGTGCAGGGCGGTGACCATCTCGGCCGCGGCCGGGAGGGGATCGGCGGCCGAGTGGGGCGTCGAGCCGTGCCCGCCGCGGCCGTGCACGGTGACGTGGAGTTCGGCGTTGCCCGCGAGCATGGTTCCGGCCCGGCCGGAGACCACGCCCAGGGGCACGCCGTTGGAGGCGACGTGGACCGCGTACGCGCCGACGACCGGCTTTCCGGCGGCGTCCAGCACTCCCTCCGCCAGCATCGCTCCCGCGCCGTCGTGTCCCTCCTCCCCCGGCTGGAACATGAACACCACGCTTCCCGGGAGCTGTGCGCGGCGCTCGCTCAGCAGACGGGTGGCGCCGACGAGCATCGCGACGTGCTGGTCGTGTCCGCAGGCGTGCATGACGCCGTCGACGCGGGACGCGTAGGGAAGCCCGGTCAGTTCCTGGACCGGCAGGGCGTCCATGTCCCCGCGCAGCAGCACGGCCGGGCCCGGACGGCCGCCGTGCAGGACCGCGACGACGGAGGAGAGCCGGTCGCCGGTGGTGACCTCCAGCGGCAGGCCCTCCAGCGCGGTCAGTATCCGGGCCTGGGTGAGCGGCAGGTGGAGCCCCAACTCGGGTTCACGGTGCAGTGCGTGGCGCAGGTCCGTCAGTTCACCGGCCAGGGACTCGGCCGCTTCTCGGTAGGTGGTGGCGTCGGTACTGCTCATCGGGTCCTTCTCTCGGTCCGTGGGCGGGGTCGTGCGGGTGAGTGGCGGCTGACGGCGCGGGGCAGGGGGAAGGCGCCGATCCGACGGGCGGTCATGCGCCCCGCAGGGCCCGCGCGGTCAGCCCAGGAGCGCGTCGGTGTCCTTGTGGGCGACACCGTCCTTCATCACGAGCAGCACGTTCTCGGGGCTGCCCAGCGAGGAGATGTCCGTGAGGGGGTTGCCGCGCGCGACGACGACGTCGGCCCGCTTGCCGGCCTCCAGGGTGCCGATCTCCTCGGCCATGCCCACGAGTTCGGCGGCCTCGGAGGTGCCGGCGAGGATCGCCCCCATCGGGGTCATGCCGGCTTCGACGAGGTGGCCGAGTTCCCGCAGGTTCGTGCCGTGGTCGGCGATGCCGCAGTCGGTGCCCATGGCCACCCGCACCCCGCGGGCGATGGCGTGCGGGATGTGCCTGCGTGCCACCTGCTGCCAGTGCCGCTTCTTCGCGTACGCCCAGCTCGCGGCCTTCGCCGGGTCCGGGTCGGTGTGGGCGGTGGTGAGCGTCGGCACCAGGAAGGTGCCGCGTTCCAGCATCAGGTCGATGGCCTCGTCGTCGATCTCGTAACCGTGCTCGATGCTGGCCACCCCACCGCGGACGGCGTTGATGATCCCGCTCCGTCCCTGGGCGTGGGCGGCGACCTTCTTGCCCCGGTGGCCGGCGGCGATCTCGGTGATCGTGGCGATCTCGTCCTCCAGGAAGCCGTCGTCGTCGGGCTGGTCGGTGGGGCTCCAGACGCCTCCGGACGCGGCGATCTTGATGCAGTCCGCGCCCTTGCGCAGCACCTCGCGCACCGCTTGCCGGCAGTTGTCCACGCCGTCGGCCAGCCGGGTCATCGGCTCGTCGGAATCACGGTCGTCGGTACCGGACCGGAAGTCGCCGTGACCGCCGGTGGGACTGAGCATGGCGATGGCGACGATCAGGCGCGGGCCGAGGACGAGTCCGTCCTCGACCGCCTTCCGGTGGCCGGCGTCGGCGCCACCGAGGTCACGGGCGGTGGTGACCCCGGCGAGCAGAGTCCGCTCCATGCGGGGCGCCGACAGGAGCGTCCGCAGGGAACCGGGCAGCACGGCGAGTTCGCCCAGGCTGAGTTCGCTGCCCGGCGCCGCCATGTGGACGTGGCAGTCGATGAACCCGGGCAGGATGGCGTTGCCGCGGACGTCGACCTCCCTGGTTCCGGCGGGGAGCGGGGGCTGAGCGCTGGACGGACCCGCCCAGCGGACGAGCCCGTCCTCGACGAGCACCGCACCGCCCTGGACGGGGTCACCGCCCCTGCCGTCGATGAGGAGACCGTTGTGGAGGAGGAGGGGAACGGTGGCGGTCATGGGGCGACGTCCTTCTTCGTTCTGTGAGACGGGTGGGTGAAGTGTGGGTACGGGTCAGTCGGCGGTGGCGACGGGCCGTGCGGGTGCGGTGTCGTCCTCGGACCGATTGCCGCGCACGACGAACGCGGCGACGATGACGAAGACGGAGACGCCCGCACAGCACCACCACACGGCGGTGTAGGCCGACTCGGTCGGGACTGCCGTGCCCGGGAAGGTCTTCGCCGTGAGGATCGCCGCGAAGACGGCGCCGGAGACGCTGCCGCCGAGGGTCTTGACGGTGTTGTAGATGCCGGTGGCGATGCCGGTGCGGTCGGCCGGGCTCGCGTCGAGGACGAGCGCGGGCATGGCGCTCATGCTGAGCCCGATGCCGAAGCCCATGGCCATGTTGGCGACGATGAGCTGCCAGGGCTCGTCATGCGCGAACGCCATCGAGGTGTAGCCGACCGCCATGGTGGCACCGCTCAGGGCGAGCACCGTACGGGCCCCGATCACCCGGGCCAGGCGCGGCGAAAGGGCCGCGCCCACGAAGGAGAGCAGTCCCGCCGACACCATGATCCAGGCGACGTCGAGCGTGTCGTAGCCGAAGCCGTACCCCACGTCGTCGGGCGGGCTGGCCAGGAAGAGGACGGTGGCCGTCTGGGAGCCGAAGAGCGCGGCGCCGACCATGAAGCTGGCCCCGTACACGGGCAGCAGGTTGCGCTTGACACTGAGCCGGATGTCCACCACCGGGTGGGCCACCCGTAGTTCGACCAGGGTCCAGACGACGAGGACGAGGGCGGCGAGGAGGAAGAGGCCGAGCGTTCCACCGCTCGTCCACCCCCAGCTCGGCCCCTGGGCGATGGCGAGCAGCAGTGCCGACAGGCCGAGGCTGAGCAGGCCCGCGCCCGCCCAGTCGACGGTGCCGCGGGCGCGGGTCTTCGACTCCGGGACCAGGAAGAACACCACGGCGACGCAGAGGATCGTGCCGATCGCCGGCACCCACAGGATGCCGCGGACGCCGGCGATGGCCTCCCCCAGCAGTCCGGCGAGCAGCATGCCCACGCTGCCGCCGAAGGTCAGCGCGCCGACCAGCATCCCGATGGCGCTGCGGGCGCCCTCCGGGGTGAGCCGGTCGCGCACCAGCCCCATCTCCAGCGGGAGCAGCGCGGCCAGCGGCCCCTGGAGGACCCGGCCGAGCAGGAGCACCTCGTAGGACGGCGCCCAGGCCACCAGCACGGAGCCGACCGCGAGGGAGACGGCGGCGACCCGCAGCATCCGCCGGTGGCCGTAGATGTCCCCGAGTCGCCCGAAGAGCGGTACGGAGACCGCCGCGGCGAGGAGTTGCGCACTGCTGACCCAGTTGAGATCGCCCGCGCTGACGTTCAGCTCGGCGCCGAGCCGGGGCAGGAGCATCGGCATCATGCCCTGGATGATGCCGCTGACGAGTTCGACGAAGACCAGGAAGCCGACGACCGCGGCGACCCGCACACTGCCGAGACCTGGTGTCGGCGCCTTGTTGAGTGACATGGGTTCTCCAGGGGAAGGTCCGCGCGGGCGCGGCCGGACCGTGCCGGGGAGCACGGTGCGGGAGGTACGGGGATGACGGCTGCATCAAGGGAACAGCCGGTGGGCCGGTGAGCCGATGGGTCAGACGGACGCCGGGCGGGCTTCGGCAAGGTGCTCGGCGGCCCGCGTCAAGGCGGCGCTCATGGCCGACACGGCCGCGAGATCGGCCGGTCCCGGGGTTATCCCCGCGGCGGCCAGCACGGCCGCGACGGCGGACCCGTGGTCCGGTCCGCCCCCGGGTCCTTCCGGGGACCGGCCGGACGCCCCGGCGCGTTCCGGGTCCGTGAGCGGGCGGGGGCGGTGCTCCGGATCGGGGGTGGCGCGGCGCAGGTGCCAGGCCGTGGCACCCTGGTACGCCTCGCCCGCCGCGAGCAGGGTGCGTTCCGCCGAGGGGCGGGCCACGAGTTGGAGGGAGAGGGGAAGCCTCCCGGCCGCCACGCCCATGGGCAGGGCGATGGCGGGGAACCCGGTCGCGTTCCAGGGTGCGGTGAGGTTCAGCTCGTCGCCCGGTGCGGCCTCGTCGTGGTAGGGGCGAGCAGCCGCCGGCCAGGTGGGAGTGGCGATCACGTCGACGCCGCCGGGGCCGTCCATGCGGGCGAGGAGGGCGGCCGTGGTGGACGCAGCGGTCCATCGGGCCTGCGCGTACAGGTGGCCGGGGATCGTGGCGCCCACCGCGGCCAGTCGGCGAAACGTGCGGCCGTGGCGGTCCCAGTCCGCGGCCAGGCGCGCGCCGTGTGCGGCGAACGCCTCCGTCAGCAGCACCAGACCGTTGGCGGCGAACAGGGTGGGGAACTCCGGTAGGGGGAACTCCCGCACCACGGCACCCAGCCGGGACAGCTCCCCCAAGGCGGCGGTGAAGGCCGTGCGGCACTCCTCGGTGATGCCGGGGGAGTCGACGAGGCCGTACGGAACTCCGACGCGCAGGCCCCGGATGTCCACCGGGCGTTCGCCGGAAACGTCGTAGGACGCGCCGGTGAGCGCCGACAGCAGCAGTCCGCAGTCGCGCGCCGAGACCGCCATGGGCCCGATGACGTCCTGCGAGGGGCTCAGCGGGATACAGCCCTCCAGGGGGAGCAGCCCGTGGGTGGGCTTGAGTCCGGTGGTCCCGCAGAGGGCGGCGGGCAACCGGACGCTGCCCGAGGTGTCCGAACCGAGCGCGCCGAGGAAGAGCCCGGCGGCTATTCCGGCGCCGTTGCCGGTGCTGGATCCGCCGGTCCAACGCTCGGGGTCCCAGGGGTTGCGCGGCACCGGGTAGGTGTGGGTGGGGTCCGGACGACCCATCGCGTACTCGGTCATCGTGGTCTTGCCGAGCACCACGGCTCCGGAGTCCCGCAGCCGCGCGACGGCCGGGGCGTCCCGGCCGCGCCACCAGACGGGGTCGTGGGCGGGGCTCTGCGCGGTGGCGGGCCCCTCGACCGTGGCGAGATTGTCCTTCACGGCGAGCGGAACCCCGTGCAGCGCACGGCGTCGCCCCGCAGGCAGCGCGTCCGCCTCCCGCGCGGCGGCAAGCGCCTGCTCGGGGAAGCGGGTGACGTACACGCCGAGGAACGGAGCAAGCACCTCCGCGTCGGCGAGCGCGCCCGTGACGAGTTCCCGGCTGGAGACGGTGCCGGTGCGCAGGGCGCTCACGGCGTCGGACAGGGTGGCGAACGGCTGCCCCAAGGTGCACCTCCACGGGTCAATGCGGCCGAATCCGACCGATCGGAAGAGATGCTATTCAGACACCAGGCAACGGGTCATAATTGCGCTTCTGCTCCATGAAAGAGACATGGGTGCAGGAACCTGTCATCCAGGAATGCTGAAGGAGGAGTCACCGGTGCTTCTGGCCGATCCGCCCGCCCCCACCCTCGACGAACTGGACCTCGCCCTGGTCAACGCCCTACAGATCGCCCCCCGCGCCTCCTGGACCCAGCTCGCCGCGGCGCTCGAAGTGGACGCCGCGACGGTCGCTCGCCGCTGGGATCGGCTGCGCGCATCGGGCAACGCCTGGGTGACCGCCTATCCCTACGAGGACAGCGGGGTCGGCGCCCTGGTCGAGATCGACTGCGCGACCGGACGCAAGGACGCCGTGGCGAAGGCCCTGGCGGCGGATCCCCACACGGCGACCGTCGAGCACACCGCGGGCGGACGCGACCTGCTGATCACGGTGATGGCCGCCGATTTCGGCTCCCTCTCGGCCTACGTCGTCGACCGTCTCGGCAACGTCCCCGGCATCGCCGCTTCCCGCACTCACCTGATGACCCGTGCTTACACCGACGGCAGCCACTGGCGCCTGCGCAGCCTGACCCGCTCGCAGCAGGACGCGCTGACCGCCTCCCGGCGGGCGGCGACCGGCGCATCCGGACCGCTCTCCAGCCATCGGGAGCTGGTGATCGCGATGGGCGAGGACGCCCGAACGCCGGTCGGTGAGCTGGCCGCACGCCTGGGCGTCAGCGTGAACACCGCGAGCCGTCGTCTCACCCGGCTCATCGAGTCCGGACAGCTACGGCTCCGTTGCGACATGGCCCGTTCCCTCTCGGGCTCTCCCATCTCGGTGACCTTCTTCGGCGTGGTGGCACCCGACCACCTGGACTCCACCGCACGGGAGTTGGCGAAGCTCCCGGAGACCCGCCAGTGCTCCGGAACGGCGGGCCCGCAGAACCTGGTGGCGACGGTCTGGGTGGCTTCCCTGCTGGACGCCCAGAACCTGGAGGTCTCGCTCGCCACGAGACTTCCCCACCTGAGGATCACCGACCGCGCCGTCGCCCTGCGCACCGTCAAACTGGTGGGCAAGCTCCTCGACGAGGACGGTCGGGCCCGGGGTCACGTGCCCATCGACGTGTGGGGCTGACGCACACCCCTGGCGGCAGGGGTCGGATCGGCACCGCCGCCCCTCCCGACCGGGGCGCTCCGCGCGCCCGCGGGCCCTCAGCCGTCGTCGTCCTCGCCCCGGGCGACCGTGTCGTGCCAGCGCGGATCGTTCTCCCACTCCCGGGTGCGCTCCTGCGCGGACTCCAGCGCCCGCTGCGCCTCCTCGCGGGAGGCGTAGGGGCCGAGCCGCTCCTTGGCGGGGCACTCGGGCCCCTCCTCCACCGTGTGGTGCTCCAGGCAGTAGTACCACTCCCCCGGCTTGCCCACCGCCCGCTTCCTGAACAGCGCCATGTGCCCATCCTCCGCTCCTCGTGCCGCGCACGCCCGTCGTGCGCCCCGCCCGTGGGCGGCGCGCCCGGCGCACATGGTGCCGACCGCCCGTCCGGGTCCCCGTACCCCCGCTCCACGGCGCCCATGCCGCGCCCGTCGGGCCGGCCGTAGACTCGCTCCATGTCTGCGCAGTCACTGCTCGTCCCCGGAGAGCTCTCCCCCCCACGCACCGTCCCGGGGCACATCGTCCGTCCACCGTACGTGGGCAAGCCGGCCCCCGCCCCCTACACGGGCTCCGAGGTGCAGGACGCCGAGACCGTCGAGCGCATGCGCGTCGCGGGGCGCATCGCCGCCCGGGCCATGGCCGAGGCCGCGAGCGCCATCGCCCCCGGGGTGACCACGGACGCCCTCGACCGGATCGCCCACGAGTACCTGTGCGACCACGGTGCGTACCCGTCCACGCTCGGCTACCGCGGCTTCCCGAAGTCGCTGTGCACCTCCGTCAACGAGGTGATCTGCCACGGCATCCCCGACTCGACGGTTCTGCACGACGGCGACATCGTCAACCTGGACGTCACCGCCTACATCGGCGGGGTGCACGGCGACAACAACGCCACCTACCCGGTCGGGGAGGTGGACGAGGAGTCGCGCCTGCTGGTCGAGCGGACCCGGGAGGCCCTGGACCGGGCGATCAAGGCGGTCCGCCCCGGGCGCCAGATCAACATCATCGGCCGGGTCATCGAGTCCTACGCCCGGCGGTTCGGCTACGGGGTGGTGCGCGACTTCACCGGGCACGGCATCAACACCTCGTTCCACTCGGGCCTGATCGTGCCGCACTACGACAGCCCGCACGCCACCACGGTCATCCAGCCGGGCATGACCTTCACCATCGAGCCGATGCTGACGCTCGGCACCCACGAGTACGACCTGTGGGAGGACGGCTGGACGGTGGTCACCAAGGACCGCAAGCGCACGGCCCAGTTCGAGCACACCCTGGTCGTCACCGACACCGGGGCGGAGGTCCTCACCCTGCCGTGACCGCTCCGCGGCACCGTTCCCGCACCGTGGCGAGAGCCCGTACCCGGTCGACCGGGTACGGGCTCTCGTGCGTCGGCCCCGGCCCTCCGGGGGTCTTTCCGCGGCGCCCGTTGGGAGCTACCGTCTTTCCGACAGCCTGTCGGAAAAGCATTGACTTAGGTTAGCCTAACCATAGATGATCCGGGTGGAGGACTCCTCCCGTTCGCCCGTCCCCGCTCGCTGGTTCCCCGGAGGTCCCATGGACACGACGCCGTTCTCCGCACTCATCCGCACCGCGTCCCAGGACGCCCACACCGAAGCGGAGACCACGACGTTCATGGGCGACCTGCTCGGCGGGCGGCTCGGCGTCGAGGCGTACGCGCGCTACACCGAACAGCTCTGGTTCGTGTACCGGGCGCTGGAGGACGGTGCCGAAGCCCTCCGGAACGACCCTGTCGCCGGCCCCTTCGTCCAGCCCGAGCTGATGCGTCTCGCCGCCCTGGAGCAGGACCTCGCCCATCTGCGCGGCGCCGACTGGCGGGCGGGAGTGGCCCCGCTCCCCGCCACCGCCGCCTACGCGGAGCGGATCGCCGAGTGCGCCGGCCGGTGGCCGGCCGGCTACGTCGCCCACCACTACACCCGCTACCTCGGCGACCTCTCCGGCGGCCAGATCATCCGGGACCGCGCGGAACGCGTCTGGGGCTTCGCCCGCAAGGGCGACGGCGTCCGCTTCTACGTCTTCGAGGACATCTCCAACCCCGCCGCGTTCAAGCGGAACTACCGTGAACTGCTGGACCGGGTGCACGCCGACGACCTGGAGAAGCAGCGCATCGTCGCCGAGTGCAAGCGCGCCTTCGCCCTGAACACCGCCGTGTTCCGGGCGCTCGGCGACGAGTTCCCGCTCAGCGCCTAGACACCGCACGCACGGGGGCGCCGCTTTCGACGGAACCGGTTCCGGGGGAAGATC
>NZ_JBEOWM010000079.1:0-19470 GCF_040296045.1 Streptomyces sp. NPDC002490
GGGGGGGCCGCCCGCGCCGGCGCCCGTGCCCTCCTGGTCGCCGGGGGGGGGGGCGCGCCCCCCCCCGCGGCCCGCCCCCCCACGGCCCCGGCGGAGCCGACGGCTGTCACCGGCGCCGCTGAGTATATTGGCTGGAAGCCAGTCAACGCAGGAGTACAGGATGACCCCGCGCAGCGCATCGGTCAACGAGGAGTTGCGACGCCGTAGCCGTGAGCGCTTGCTGCGGGCGACCGTGGAACTGGTGGGCGAGCGGGGGTACGAGGCGACGACCCTCGCCGACATCGCTGACCGGGCGGGGGCCGCACGGGGGCTGGTGTCGTACTACTTCCCCGGCAAGCGGCACCTCTTCCAGTCGGCGGTGCACCGGCTGATGCACACCACCGTGGCCGCGGCCCTGGAACGCGAGCCCCGGCCGGCCCGGGGGGACGAGCGGCTGGCACGGGCCATCGACGCGGTCCTCGGCCTCGCCCGGGACCGCACGGTGCTGATGCGGGCGCACATGGCGGGCGTCCTCCAGCCGGAGGGCTTCGTCCGCTGCGCCGAACAGCAGCGGCTCGCAGAGGTGCTGCGCGATACGGTCGCCCGGTACGGATCCGAGGATCCGGACGCGGACTACCCGCTGTTGCGGGCGCTGCTGATGGGCTCGGTGTTCGCGGTGCTCCTGCCGGGCGCCCCGATGCCCGCGGAGGTGCTGCGGGCCGAGTTGTTCCGGCGGTACGGGCTGGCCTGGGAGCTGGGGTCACCGCCGAGCACGGACCCGCCGCGGACGGCGGCCGGGAGCGGGGCGGCGGACTTCTCCGGCCTCTTCGACCTGGACGCGCACCGTGCCGGCGGGGGCGGCGGCGAGCCCGGGTGAGGGACCGCCCCCGCACCGTCGGTGCGGGGGCGGTGCTCCTCGGGTCGTCCGAGCGGTGGATCGCTAGTCGTCGTCCTCGTCGTCCCGGTCGAAGTAGTCCGGCTGGGTCTGGACGTTCAACTCGTGCTGCCGGACCCGTTCGGCGGGGTCGGTGCGGCGGTCGTCGATCCGCAGGACGTCGAAGCCCTTGGCCATGTCGTTGGAGTAGATGTGGCCGTTGTAGTAGTACGCCGACCACGATCCGCCGGTGGCCCGGGCGGTCGTGCTGAGCGGCCCGCGTTCGAAGAAGGCGATCTCCTTCGGCCTGGCGGAGTCGGTGAAGTCCCACACGGAGACGCCGCCCTGGTACCACGCCTGGACCATCAGGTCCCTGCCCCGCACCGGGATGAGGGACCCGTTGTGGGCCACGCAGTTCTCGGTGTCGGCCTGGTGGCGCGGGATCTTGAAGTAGCTGCGGAAGACCAACTCCCGGTCGTCGCCGCGGCCCACGAGGTCGTAGATGCCGTTGGCGCCGCGGTTCGGCCCGGTGGCCGCGTTGCAGGTGGCGCCGCCCCCGCCGCCCAACTCATCGGTGAAGACGACCTTCTTGGTGGTCTGGTTGAAGGTCGCGGAGTGCCAGAACGCGAAGTTGACGTTGTCCTGCACCACGTCGATGACCTTCGGGTTCTCCGGGTCCTCGATGGAGAAGAGGATCCCGTCGCCCATGCAGGCACCGGCGGCGAGGTCCTCGGAGGGCAGCACCGTGATGTCGTGGCAGCCGGTGGTCTTGGAGACGCCCGGGTTGGTGGGGCCGCCCGGGTTGCCGCCGCCGTCCGGGCCGTCGCCGGGGAAGAGCACCGGGAAGCCGACGAGCGCGGCCTTCGCGGGCGCCTTCTTGGGCACCTTGATCACGGAGATGCCGTCGTGCGGCGGCTGGCAGTCGGGGAACGCCGCGTTGGGCGCGTAGGAGGAGACGTACACGTAGACGTTCCGACGGTCCGGCACCAGGGTGTGGGTGTGCGACCCGCAGGCGGTCTCCACCGAGGAGACGTACTTCGGGTTGCTCTTGTCGCTGATGTCGAAGACCTTGATGCCCTCCCACGAGTCCTTGACGGTCGCCGGCTGCGACCGGCTGGCGCAGGAGTCGTCGCTGCGGGACGAGTCGGTCGACAGGAAGAGCAGGTTCCCGGAGACCGAGATGTCGTTCTGCGAACCCGGGCAGAGCACCTGGGAAACGGTCTTCGGCGCCCTCGGGTCGCTGACGTCGAGGATGCGGAACCCGTCGTAGTTGCCGGCGAACGCGTACTTCCCCTGGAAGGCCAGGTCCGAGTTGGTGCCGGGGAGCGCGTCCTTGGGGACGTTGGCCAGGTGCTCGATGTTGTCGGAGTGGACGACCTCGTCCTGACCGGGTATCTCTCCCGCGGCCATGGCTTCCCGGGTCTCCCGGAGGTCGCTCTGGGACACCCGTTCGGGGGTCGCGGGGACGTCACCGGGGTCGGGGATCGCCCCGGCGGGGGCGGCGGTGACGAGTGCGGCGAGCAGCCCGGCCGCCGCGACGGCGGCGCCCAGGCGTCTGCGCCGTGATCGGGGATCGTTCGACAGGATCACTGTGTTCTCCCTCTTCGCCGTTCGCAGTGGGAACGGTTCACGGACACCCGCAGTATCGTCTTCGTCATGCTCATATCAATAGAGGAGAAACATGATCGTCACAAAGGTTTCCGATCGACGTCCGTGACGGGGTGCTAAGACGGACAACGGCACGTCCACCGCGGCCGATCGCCGGCCCGAGCACGACCCCGCACGGCGCCGCGCCCCCTCGCGGGGCACGCCGTTCCCTTCACCGCGCAGGAGGATGACTTGTCCCGTCCCCCCGGCACCGACCTCGAAGCAGCCCGCACCCCGGCCCCGCGCGGCGAGCGACGGGCACGGGCACGCCGCCTGGTCGCCGCCCTGCTCTGCGCGTCCACCGCGCTCGCCCTCGCCGGCTGCCGGGGGGACGACACCGGGAAGGAGGACGTCGGCGGCCCCTCCGTCATCGCCCCGGGGCGGCCGGGCGAGGCGGCGGAGACCCTGTCGGCGAAGGACGCGAAGGAACGCATCGCGGACGACTCGCCGAATGCCGCCGACTTCACCTACGCCCGGATGATGATCCGTCACCACCGACAGGCCCTGGTGATGACCGAACTCGTCCCCGAACGCGCCTCCTCGGGGCAGGTCAAGCGCCTGGCCGCCCGGGTGGCCGCCGCCCAGAAGCCGGAGATCGGCGCCATGGAGGGGTGGTTGGAGGAGCACCGCGAGGCGGAGGGCGACTCCGGGGCGGGCCACGACCACCACTCCATGCCCGGCATGGCCACCCAGGACCAGCTCGCGACGTTGCGGGCGGCCGGGGGCAGGGCCTTCGACGCCCTGTTCCTCAAGCTGATGATCACGCATCACGAGGGGGCGGTGTCCATGGCCGTCGACGCGCTCTCCGGGGGCACCAACGTGCGGATCGAGGAGATGGCGAACGACGTGATAGCCCAACAGACCGCCGAGATCGGACGGATGCGCGCGCTCCTGTGATCCGGCCGGCGCCCCGCTCCGTCCCGCACCGCCGCCCGGCGGGTTAGCGTCGAAGGATGGACGCGAACACCGCGGGTGCCCGGAGCGGCCCGGCAACCTCGTTCCTCGCCGCCCTGGCCCGGGGCCCACTGGTGCTGGACGGCGGACTGTCGAACCAGCTGGAGGCCGGCGGCGAGCGGCTCGACGGGGCGTTGTGGTCGGCGCGGTTGCTGGCGGAACGCCCCCGGGCGATCGTCGCCGCCCACCGGGCGTACTTCGCCGCGGGCGCGGACCTCGCCACCACGGCCACCTACCAGGCGACCTTCGAGGGCTTCGCCCGGTGCGGCGCGGACCGGAGACGGGCGGCGGAACTGCTGCGGCTCGGCGTGGAGCTGGCCCGGGAGGCTGCCAGCGGGGCGCCGGACGGGCGGCCCCGGTGGGTGGCGGCGTCCGTCGGACCCTACGGGGCGATGCTCGCGGACGGTTCGGAGTACCGGGGGCGCTACGGTCTGGGCGTCGCGGAACTGGAGCGCTTCCACCGGCCCCGGCTGGAGGTGCTCGCCGAGGCGGCCCCCGACGTCCTGGCCCTGGAGACGGTTCCCGACGCGGACGAGGGGCGCGCCCTGGTCCGCGCGGTGCGGGGGCTCGGGGTGCCGGCCTGGCTCTCCTACAGCGTCCTGGGGGACCGCACCCGTGCCGGGCAGCCGCTCGTCGAGGCGTTCGCGGTGGCCGCCGAGGCGGACGAGGTGGTCGCGGTCGGCGTGAACTGCTGTACCCCCGACGACGCGGACGCCGCGGTGGCCCTCGCGGCCCGGGTCACGGGCAAGCCGGTGGTGGTGTACCCGAACAGCGGTGAACGGTGGGACGCGGCACGCCGGACGTGGGCGGGGCCCGTCCGGTTCGCCGCCGACCGGGTGGACGCCTGGTGGGCGGCGGGGGCGCGGCTGGTGGGCGGCTGCTGCCGGGTGGGACCGACCGCCGTGTCCGAGATCGCGGCCGGGGTGGCGGCCCGGCGCCGGTGACACACCGGAGGGGACGCCTGGGCGCTCGTCGCGCCCGGTGATCGGGTACACAGTGGGTGAGGGGGGCCGGCACGGCTGAGCACGAGGTTCGAAAGGCACCCCGATGACCGAGACCGACGCACTCCTCGCCGTGGGCACCCGCAAGGGCCTGTTCCTGGGCCGCCGCGGCCCCCGGGGACCGTGGACCTTCGACGAGGGGCCGCACTTCCCTTCGCAGGCCGTGTACGCGGTGGCCATCGACACCCGGGCCGGGGTGCCGAGGCTGCTGGTGGGCGCCGACAGCGCGCACTGGGGACCCTCGGTGTTCCACTCCGACGACCTGGGCCGCACCTGGCACGAGCCGTCCAGCCCGGCCATCCGGTTCCCCCGGGACACCGGCGCGTCCCTGGAACGGGTGTGGCAGCTGCACCCGGCCGCGGCGGAGCCGGACGTGGTGTACGCGGGCACGGAGCCGGCGGCGCTGTACCGCTCGGAGGACCGCGGGGAGAGCTTCGCGCTGGTCCGCCCGCTGTGGGAGCACCCGACCCGTTCCCGCTGGGAGCCCGGTGGGGGCGGGGAGGGGCTGCACACCGTCGTCACCGACGCCCGCGACCCCGCGGCGGTGACCGTGGCCGTGTCCGCGGCCGGCGTGTTCCGCACCGTGGACGGCGGGACGAGTTGGGCACCGTCGAACGCGGGCGTCTCCGCGGTGTTCCTGCCCGATCAGCACCCGGAGTTCGGCCAGTGCGTCCACAAGGTCGCCCAGGACGCGGCGGACCCCGACCGGCTCTACCTCCAGAACCACTGGGGCGTGTACCGCAGCGACGACGCGGGAGGGCATTGGACGGACATCGGCGCGGGCCTGCCGTCGACGTTCGGCTTCGCCGCGGCCACGCATCCGCGCCAGCCGGACACCGCCTACGTGTACCCGATCAACGCCGACTGGGACCGGGTGCCGGCCGACCGCCGCTGTCGGGTGTTCCGCACCCAGGACGCCGGGGGCAGTTGGGAGGCGTTGACCGTCGGCCTGCCCACCGGGGACCACTACGGGACGGTGCTGCGGGACGCCCTGTGCACCGACGACGCGGACCCCGCAGGCGTGTACTTCGGCAATCGCAACGGCGAATTGTACGCCTCGCGAGATGACGGTGACACCTGGCACCAACTCGCCTCGCACCTCCCGGACGTCCTGTGTGTGCGGGCCGCAGTCGCGCCATAACACGATGCAACAGAGTGCCTGTTCAGCCACCCTGGCCGAAAATCGACGTGACGTAAAACATCATGGAGTCTTCATTCCCTTTCGAAACCTGCACACGCCCTTACCCGTTTCTCTAAGGGAGGGATAAGGAACCGACATCCCCAGTCATGGAAGGAGACCACCGTGGTCCCCGTATGCCCGTACTGCAAGCGTGTGGAGTGCATCTGCCGGGCCCTCGGGGGCGTCACGCGGGGGGAATCGCGTGGCCGTCCCGGGGTAAGGAACCTTCTCGTACGGCGGTACTCTTCGAGCCGCGCGGGCCTACGACACCCCGCGCGGGTCACTCCGCACATCTGAGCACCTGGGGGGCACGTCCGCGTGGCAGCACGACCTTTGCACGAGATCGTCGAGGCGGGGTGGGCCAAGGCCCTGGAACCCGTTGCCGACCAAATCACCCGGATGGGTGATTTCCTGCGCGCGGAGATCGGCGCGGGTCGCACCTACCTGCCCGCCGGAGCGCACGTGCTGCGCGCCTTCCAACAGCCCTTCGACGAGGTACGGGTCCTGATCGTCGGTCAGGACCCGTACCCCACGCCGGGCCATGCCGTGGGGCTGTCCTTCTCCGTGGCGCCCGAGGTCCGTCCGCTCCCCGGAAGCCTGATCAACATCTACCGGGAACTCACCAGCGACCTGGGCGTCGCTCCGCCCTCCAACGGCGACCTCACCCCGTGGACCGAACAGGGCGTCCTGCTGCTCAACAAGGCCCTCACCACTGCCCCGCGCAAGCCCGGAGCCCACCGGAACAAGGGCTGGGAGGCGGTCACCGAACAGGCCATCCGCGCGCTCGCCGCGCGCGGGCGCCCGCTGGTGTCCATCCTGTGGGGCCGGGACGCCCGCAACGTCCGGCCGCTGCTCGGCGACCTCCCGGCGGTGGAGTCCGTGCACCCCTCGCCCATGTCGGCCGACAACGGCTTCTTCGGTTCCCGCCCGTTCAGCCGCGCCAACGACCTGCTCGTCCAGCAGGGGGCCCGGCCCGTCGACTGGCGGCTGCCGTGACCGCCGCCGGGCGCCCGCACCCCCCGTCCGCGGTCCTCGCCGTCGACTCCGGCGGTTCCGGGCTGCGCGTCGTCCTCGCGTCGGACGGCCGCGCCCGCTCCGCGCCGCTCACCTCCGGCCAGCCGGTGCGCACCGGCCCCGGCGGCATCGACGCCGAACACTTCCTGGAACAGCTCGTTCCCATGGCACGGACCCTGATGGCGGACGCCGGGATCAGCGAACTCGCCGCCGCGGCCGTGGGAGCCGCCGGACTGTTCTCCCTCGGCGACCGGCTGCACGCCGAACTCCCGGACGGCTTCGCCCGGGAACTCGGCGTGCGCCGGCTCGCTCTGGCCTGCGACGTGGTCACCGCCTACGCGGGCGCGCTCGACAACCGTCCGGGCGTGGTCGTCGCCGGCGGCACCGGCATGATCGCCACCGGCACCGACCTCCGCGACTGGCGCCGCGCCGACGGCTGGGGCCACCTGCTCGGCGACTGCGGCGGCGGCGCGTGGATCGGCCGCGCCGGACTCGACGCCGCCATGCGGGCGTTCGACGGGCGGCGCGGCGGCTCCGCGGCCCTGCTCGCGCGGGCCGTGCAGACCTTCGGCGAGCCGGAGGGCCTGCCCGGACGGCTCTACCCGCGCACGGACCGGCCGGCCGTCCTCGCCTCCTTCGCGCCCTCCGTGGCCGCCTGCGCCTCCGGCGCCGGCGGCAAGGAACCGGACCCGGTGGCCGCGGGCATCCTGCGCCGGGCCGCCGCGCACATCGTGGACACCACGGCCGCGGTCGCGCCCGCGGAAGGAACCTTCGACGTGGCCTTCACCGGCGGGCTGTTCAAGATGGGCGACCCGCTGCTCCGCCCGCTGGCCGCGGAGCTGTCCGAGCGGCTGCCTGGCGCGCGGCGGACCGCGGCCGACGGCGACCCGCTGCTCGGTTCGGTCCGGATCGCCACCGGGCTGGCCGCGGGGAACCTCGGGCTGCCGGTCGACGCCCGCATGCTGTCCGTCCGCACCACCCCGCCGGACGTCTGACGCTCGCGCGTTCGGGAGGCATCCTTCCAATGAGTCAGATGAACGAGATCAATCGGACAAAATCTGATAGATGCCGCTCACCTGCCCCCTCCCCGAACGGGGAGGGGGGTGAAGCCAGTAGCATGCGGCGCCATGAGCACCCCCACTGGGCCAGCCAACGACCTGCCCGTACGCATGCCGCGCCCTCGTCAGTCAGGACGCCACCGTCGCCCTGAGCCCGCGGTCGCCCCCGAGGGGGCGCCCGCGCTCGTCCTGGCGGTCCCGGGGACGCCCAGTGGTTCCGTGCGGAGCCTCGCCGAGGAGGTCGTGAGCATCGCGCGCGCCGAACTGCCCGGGCTCGACGCCCGGATCGGCTACCTCTGCGGGGACGACGAGTTCCCGGCGCTCTCCTCGCTCCTCGCGCACGCCGCGCAGGAGCGCACCGCCCGCTACGAGCAGGCCCGTGCGGCGGGCTCCGAGGCGACCGAGCCCGAAGGGCCCGTCGCGGTCGTGGTGCCGTTGCTCGCGGGCGCCGACGGCTCGCTCCTGCGGGACGTCCGCAAGGCCGTCAACGACAGCAAGGTGGCCGCCGAGATCACCGACGCCCTCGGCCCCCACCCGCTGCTCGCCGAGGCGCTGCACGTGCGGCTCTCCGAAGCCGGGCTCGCCCGCGCGGACCGGGCCCGACTCTTCACCGTGGCCACGGCGGCCGACGGCATCATCATCGCCTCGGTGGGGGGCGAGGAGGCCGCGCAGGCGGCGGGGATCACCGGCATGCTGCTCGCCGCACGGCTCGCCGTGCCGGTGATGGCCGCCGCCCTCGACCAGGAGGGTTCCATCGCGGAGATCGCCGAGCAGTTGCGCTCCTCCGGCTCCGGGCAGCTCGCGCTGGCGCCGTACCTGATCGGTCCGGAGATCGACCCGATCCTGCTGGAGGCCGCGGCCAAGGAGGCGGGCTGCGCGGCGGCGGAGCCGCTGGGTGCCTACCCCGCGATCGGCAAGCTGGTGCTGTCCAAGTACGCCACCGCGCTCGGCATCCCGCTCACCGGCGCGGGCGCCGCCCAGCGCTGACGCCTCGTCGGCCCGCCCCTCCGGGCGGGCCGGTCGACGGCTTCCGGTACCGCACCGTCCGGCGCGGAAGGGATCAGCGCAGGACGACGCAGGACGCGGCGGGCACCGGCACCGAGCCCGCACGAGTCGGCAGACCGGTCAGCGGGTCGACGTCGAACCAGGTCACGTCGCCCGAGCGCTCGTTCGCCGCGTAGAGGCGTCGGCCCGTGGGGTCCACCGTCAGGTCGCGGGGCCAGCGGCCTCCACACGGGACCGTGGCGAGGCGGCGCAGTCCCGCCCCTTCCTCCTCCACGGCCAGCACGGAGAGGACGTCCGTGCCGCGGACCGCGACCCACACGAACCGTCCGTCGGGGTCGACCGTGACCGCGGACGGGTAGGCGTCCCCCTCGGGCGCCTCCGGCAGCAGCGCGACCTCCGTCAGCGGACGGAGCACCCCTTCCCCGCCGTCCCACCGGCAGACCGTCAGCGTCGGGGCCAACTCGTTCACCACGTACGCATGGCTCCCGCCCGGATGGAACACCAGGTGCCGGGGCCCGCTGCCGGGGCGTAGGGCGACCTCCCGGTGGACCCGCGGCTCTCCGGACCCCGCGAGGTCGAAGACCCGCACCGAGTCCGTGCCGAGGTCCACGCTCACCGCCCACCGGCCCCCGGGGGCGGGCAGCACCTGATGGGCGTGCGGGGCCTGTTGGCGCTGGGGGTGGGGTCCGGTGCCCTCGTGGACGAGCACGCCCGAGGGCTTCTGCGCGAGGGCTCCCTCGGAGCGCAGGGGGACGGCGCTCACGCTGCCGGAACCGTAGTTGGCGGTCAGCAGGTGGTTCCGGTACAGGGCGAGGTGGGTGGGCCCGTCGCCCCCCACCAGCACGGGCGGGCCGATCGGGCGCGGACGGTCGGCGGTGACGTCGAGCGCCGTGACGGCCCCGGGGGAGGTCTCGCTCACCGCGTACAGGACGGCGCCGTCCGAGGAGAGCGCGAGGTACGAGGGATCGGCGACCGTGTCGGTGGCGCCGAGGAGGTGGAGGGCGCCGGTGACCGGGTCCACGGACGCCGTCACGACGCCCGGTCCCCCGGCGGCCGTGAACGATCCCACGTACGCCCGCCCGGCATGCCCGCGGCCCGTTGCCACAGCTGTCTCCTCTCGACTGCCGAATTGCTGCGCCGACGTTAGCAGCCGAAAGCGATCGGTCTAGACCAAGTCTGTAGCGATGTTTCCCACACGAGGGACCGGGATCGCACACACCGGCACCCCCGGCGCCGCCGGCGCGCGACGCGCCCCGACGCCCGGCCCGAATCGACAGGAGGCCCGCACGAAGGCCGACAAGACCACCCGAAAGGGAACACCGACACCACCGCAGCGCCCGGAACGCCCCCACCCCGGGCGTCGAGCGGACCGTCCACGGCGGAGCCGCGGGGCCATCGCACTCTCAACTGCGTTTTGGTCCAGACCTATTGACGCTAGGTCTGGACCAACTTACGGTATGGCAACACCACCCCACCCCCCCACTCCTGACGTCCCCCACCGTCACCTCCCCCACACCCCCGCACTCCCGCACCGTTTCGCGCACGTCTTCGGGTTCCCCCCACCCGGGAGGTGGCGTGCTCCCCCCGCACGCCGCCTCCCGCCGACCACTTCCGTGACCCGCCGCCCTCTCCAGGGGCGCGCGGGTCGACCGGTTCGAAGGGAGCACAGCATGTTCCGCAGCATCGGCCGCAGGGCACGACTGCTCGGCATCGGTCTGGCCCTGGCCACCGCGGTCCCCCTGACCGCCGCCGCGGCGCCGGCCTCCGCCGGGGCCGCCCCCACCGCCTCGGAGACCACCACCAGCACCTGTGCGGTGAAGTCCAAGCCCACCGGAAAGGTGCTCCAGGGGTACTGGGAGAACTGGGACGGCGCGGCGAACGGCGTCCACCCCCCGCTCGGCTGGATCCCCATCGACGACGGCCGGATCACCCAGCACGGCTACAACGTGCTCAACGCCGCCTTCCCCGTGATCCGCTCGGACGGAACGGTGCTGTGGGAGGACGGCATGGACAGCACCGTGAAGGTGCCCACGCCCGAGCAGATGTGCGCGGCGAAGGCCGCGGGACAGACCATCCTGATGTCCATCGGCGGCGCGGCGGCCGGCATCGACCTGAGCTCCAGCGCGGTGGCCGACCGGTTCGTCGCCACGATCGTCCCGATCCTCAAGAAGTACAACTTCGACGGGATCGACATCGACATCGAGACCGGCCTGGTCGGCAGCGGCAACATCAACACCCTCTCCGCCTCGCAGGCCAACCTGATCCGCATCATCGACGGGGTGCTGGCCCAGATGCCGTCCAACTTCGGCCTCACGATGGCGCCCGAAACGGCCTACGTGACCGGCGGCAGCATCGTGTACGGCTCGATCTGGGGCTCCTACCTGCCCGTCATCAAGAAGTACGCCGACAACGGCCGGCTGTGGTGGCTGAACATGCAGTACTACAACGGCAGCATGTACGGCTGCTCCTGGGACTCGTACAACGCCGGCACGGTGCAGGGCTTCGTGGCCCAGACCGACTGCCTCGACCGCGGGCTGGTGGTCCAGGGAACCACGATCCGGGTCCCGTACGACAAGCAGGTGCCCGGTCTGCCGGCCCAACAGGGTGCCGGAGGCGGCTACATGTCCCCCTCCCTGGTCTCCCAGGCGTGGAACCACTACAACGGTCAACTCAAGGGCCTGATGACCTGGTCGCTGAACTGGGACGGCTCGCGCAACTGGACGTTCGGCGACAACGTGAAGGCTCTCCAGGGACGCTGACGCCACCTCAATCCTCTCCGGGCCGACGTCGTGGGCGGCCCGGGGACCCGGGCGGAGTCCCGGATCGCGGAAGCGGCCGCGGTCCGGGACCCCGCCCACTTCTGCGTTTCCGCAGGGTCCGCCTTGCACCCTCCGCAACGGGCGCGTGGGTGCCCCTTACATTTTCGGGAGCCGTCCCCCCTAGGGGGTCCGATCTGCGGCGTTCGGAATAACAACCTTTCTTTTTCTTCGAGTTAGAGCAAGATCCATTGTGGTCTAGACCTTGACGCGCGACCGTCCGAACGCTTGGCTGAGCCCTACACCCGCCACGGCGAGCCCAGACCGATTCGACTCGGTCAACTGGGCTGGTCAGGCGTGCCTGTTGAAAGCTCGAAGGGGAACAAGACCCGTGCTCAGAGATCGTTTGAAGACGCTTGCGGTCGGCCTCGCGGCCGTGGGCTCGTTCGCCGCCACCCTGGTCGTGCCCGCCTCGGCGAACGCCGCGACCGGCACGGACGAGTGCGCCATCGCGCCCACCTGGTCGTCCGGCGCGAACTACCAGACCGGCGACATCGTCAAGTACACGGACGGCAGCGTGTACATCGCCGAGCGCAACAACCCCGGTTACAACCCCGTGGTGAGCACCTACTACTGGGACGCGTACACCTGCGGCGGCAACGGCAACCCGAACCACAACAGCTTCGTGGTGAGCGAGGCCCAGTTCAACGAGATGTTCCCGCGCCGGAACCCGTTCTACACCTACAAGGGCCTGACGGACGCGATGAAGGCGTTCCCGAAGTTCGCCCACACCGGTACGGACACCCAGCGCAAGCAGGAGGCCGCGGCCTTCCTCGCGAACATCAGCCACGAGACCGGCGGCCTCTACTACATCAAGGAGATCAACGAGGCCAACTACCCGCACTACTGCGACAAGACCATGCCGTACGGCTGCCCGGCCGGGCAGTCGGCGTACTACGGTCGCGGTCCGATCCAGCTGAGCTGGAACTTCAACTACAAGACGGCCGGTGACTACCTCGGCATCGACCTGCTGAACGACCCCTGGGAGGTCGAGAGGAACCCGGCGGTCGCCATGATGACCGGCCTGTGGTACTGGAACACCCAGGACGGTCCCGGCCCGATCACCGGCCACGACGCGATGGTGAGCGGCGCGGGCTTCGCCCAGTCGATCCGGGCGATCAACGGCGCGCTGGAGTGCGAGGGCGGCAACCCCCGCCAGGTCGAGAGCCGGGTGAAGCGCTACAAGGACTTCACCCGCATCCTCGGGGTCCCCACCGGCGGGAACCTCTACTGCTGACGCACGGTTGCGAGTGAACGGCGACGGGCCGGGGGCACGCCCCCGGCCCGTTCGCGTCGTCCCCGCCCGCGGCTCCGCCCGACGGTTCAGGTGCCGGGCTTCCTGCCGTAGACGAAGACGTCGTCGCCGCTGCGGAGGTGGGACCAGTACGTCTTGGCGTCGCCCTTGCGCATGTTCACGCAGCCGCGCGAGCCCGGCGGGTTCCACATGCTGACGCCCGCCGCGTGGAACGCCTGCCCGCCGTCGAAGAACTGGGCGTAGGGCATGGGCACGTCGTAGAGGGTCGAGTGGTGGTCGATGTTGCGCCAACCGATCCTCTTCAGACCGGTGCGCGTCTCGTCTCCGTCCCGGCCGGTGCGGACCGGGACCGGCCCGAACTTGACGCGGTTGCCGTCCTGGATCCAACTGATCTGGAGGGTCAGGTTGACGCAGGCGATGCGCCCCCGGTTGGTCGGGCAACGCCCCTCCCGGTTGGGCTTGTTGCCCACGGCCTTCTGCTTTTGCATCAGGTCCATGACACCCCAGGTGATCTTTCCCGCATAGCCGGCGGACGACGTGATGCCGTGCGTCCGCTGGAACTTCTGGATCGCCTTGCAGTCGGTGGTCGACTGCCGGCCGTCCACCGGACGGCCGAGGAACTTCTCCACCTTCTTCTGGTACGGGCCGGCCTGCGCGGTGCAGGACGCGGCGCTCGCGGGCGCCGCCCCGAGCACCACCGTCAACGGCACCACCACGGCGGCGATCCCGACCGCCGCACCCCATCTCCTGCGCGTCTCCCCCATGTCCGCCCTCTCCTCTCCGTTCCGCTCGTTGCGCCCTGCTAGACCGGGCTCCGAAGGCATTGGTTGTACGCGCCCGCCATCTGTCACGCGGCTCGGACCTTTGTCTCCGGAACGGGACATTCGATGCCCGACCTCCCTCCACCCGGTCCCGTCCCAGCAGCCTGGGCGCCAGGACCCCTTCCCCACAAGGGCGTTGCGAGCCCATTACCGACCGTTGACAATCCCCGGGACATGAACTTAGGTGTGCCTTGCCTAAGTTGAACGGGTGTCCGGGGCTCTCCCGCACCTGCTCCCCGCTCAGAAAGGTGCTCACAGGATGAGTGCTGTGCCCACCCCCCGCGCCGCCGCCCGTGCGGGCATCGCCGTGTTCTCCGCCGCCGCACTGAGCCTCGGTCTGGCTTCCTCCGCGTCGGCGGCCACCGGAAGCCGCACCATCGTCGACGGCGCCACCACCTACAACCTGTCCATCAGCGCGCCCAACACCGCCGCCGCCACGGGCGCCAACATCACCGTCACGGGGACGGGTTACAACGCCGGGCAGGGCATCTACGTCGGGCTGTGCGCCGTGAGCGGCAGCCAGGGCGCCAACAAGCCGACCCCGTGTCTCGGCGGCCAGGACCAGAGCGGCAGCACCGGCGCGTCGTACTGGGTGAGCAACTTCGGCGGCGGCACCCTCCCGAGCAGTTCCACCTTCGGCAGCGGGGGCAGCTTCTCGGCCACCATCCACGTCAAGGCCGACCTCGGCGGCGGCAACGTCTGCGGGGACACCGTCGACTGCGCCATCGTCACGCGAGCGGACCACACCGACGCCGGCGACCGCAAGTACGACGTCCACATCCCGGTGACCTTCTCCTGACACCCCACCGGGGGCGGGCTCCGGCTCCCCGGGGCCGGACCCGCCCCCCGCACGCGCCCCGGCCCCGTACGACGAGGAAGCCATGACAGCCAACCCATCGCCCCGCGCACCCCGCCGCCCGAGCCGGAGACGGAGGGCGGCGGCGCTCACGGCCCTGCTGAGCGTGCTGGGCCCCGCCGCCTTCGCCGCCGGGACCGGCCCGGCGGTCGGCGCCGCCGGCACCCCGGTCACCGAACGGGGCCGGGACGGGCAGGAGCTGTCCGTCTCCGTCACCAAGGGGCTGGACCCCTCGGGACAGGCCGTACGGGTCACCGGCAAGGGCTACGACGAGTCCAAGGGCATCTACGTGGCCCTGTGCAAGGACAACGGCCCGGGTCGGGTCCCCTCGCCCTGCGCCGGCGGCGCCGACATGAGCGGCGGCTCGAAGGCGTCCGCGTGGATCGTCCCCCGGGGCGACGCCTACGAGGGCGATCTGGCCACCGGGTACGGCGTCGGCGGCACCTTCGACGTCGAACTCCACCTCAAGGCCGTCTCCACCGGGCTCGACTGCAAGAGGGTCAGGTGTTCGGTGGTGACGCGGGTGGACCACCGGGGCGCGGGCGACCGCACCCAGGACGTCCGCGTCCCCGTCGCCTTCGCGGCGGCGCCCCCGCCCGGCGGCATCGGGGTGGACGTCCCCGAAGGCACGGTGTCCTACCGGGAGAGCGCCCAGTTCACCACCGCCGGGAAGCCGTTGGACCTCCTGGTCCACCCGGAGTCCGGGAAGCTCTACGTCGGCGCCGACAACCTGCCGGACACCGCGGACGTCGACGAACGGGGACTGTACGTCCTCGACCCGGCGGACGGCCGGGTCCGCTCGCACATCAGCCAGGCCCCCGGCGCGAACGGGCTGCGCACCTCCGCCGTGGCCCGGATGGTGGCCCCGCTGCCCGGTGACGGGGTCAGGTTCCAGTACCCGCTGCGCGGCATCGGCAGCGCCACCGACGGCGACCGCACGGCCCGCGGGGTGTGGCTGGCCGGAAGCACCGTCACCGACGTCGGCCCCGGCACCTCCTCGCCGACGGCCGTCCTGGTCGCCCAGGGCAACAGGCTCAGCGAGGTCGACTCGGGGACGGGCACCGTCCTGCGCGAGCTGACGCTGCCCGGCGGCAGCAGGTTCGCCGTGGACCCCACCCGCCGCCATGCGTGGTTCGTCGACTTCGACGCCGGAAGGCTGTACCAGATCGAAACCGTCAACCTGACGGTGCGCCGGTCCGTCGACCTCCCCGTGCCGGTCAACGGGACCAGCGGCTTCGTGGAGGTCGACCCGGAGAGCGGTGACGTGTGGCTCGGCTCGGGCCGCACGGTCCTGGTCTTCGACCCGGACGGCCGCCTGGCAACCACCCTCGACGGCCCGGACCACGCCATCGCGGTCACCTTCGACGGCGCCACGGACCGTGCGTTCCTGGTGCGTCAGGACGGTGGGGACCTGGCGGAACCGGGCAACGACAACGACGGGTCGCTGACCGTCTACGACACCGAGGAGTACGAGCGGCGCGCCGAGCCGGTGGCCCTGCCCGGTCTGCACGGTCAACTCGGTGCGGCCGCGGTCGCCGTGGCGCCCGGTGGCGCGGCCGTGTACGTGACCCATCCCGTCGAGGGGAAGGTCGTCAAGCTGGTGCGCCGCACGTCCCCGAAGGTGACCGCGTCCCCCACGGACCTCCGGGTCGAGCCCGGAGAGGACGTCCGGCTGACCGCGCGGGCGGAGGGCGCGCCGGAGCCCACCGTGCGCTGGCAGACGAGCACGGACGGGGGAACCGCCTGGAGCACCGTGCCGGGCGCCGATGACGACACCCTGGCGTTCACCGCGACGCGTTCCCAGGACGGCCACCGGTTCCGGGCCGAGTACAGCAACTCCGCAGGCACCACCCGTACCCGCCCCATGACCCTGACGGTCGCCGAGGAGGAGCCCACCACCAGCGGCGGCACCTCCGGTGCGCACACCGGCGGGGGAAGCACGGGCGGCACGACGACCGGCGGCGGATCCGTCGGAGGTGCCGCGGCCGGAGGCGTCACCGGTGGCGGGAACGTCGGGGGCACCGAGGGCTCCGACACCACGGGAGGCGGTGCGAGCGGCGGCACCGCGGGCGGAGGATCGGCCGGCGGCTCCGACGGCGGCGGCGGCGCGGCGACCGGCGGGTCCGACCCGGCCGGGGACGGCTCCGGTGCGCTCGCCTCGACCGGGACCACCGTCCTGTCCGCGGCGGCGGCAGCGGCAGCCCTCCTCGCCGCGGGGGCGGCGCTCGTGCGCCGGCGGCGCCCCGGCCGGGCGCCCGCCCCCGGGCAGCAGGCGTCCCGGGGCTGAACGGCGGCGCGGCCCCGGGACGTCCGGGGTCCCCGCCGGTGCCTCCGGCATGTCGGTGCCCGCGCACCGGAGGCTTCTGGCAGCGTGGCCGTGGCACACCCGCCTCCCCAGGAAAGGGCACACTCCATGCGACACGTCTCGCTCGGCGGTCTCGACGTCTCCCGCCTCGGCCTCGGCTGCATGGGCATGTCGGCGTTCTACACCGGTGCGGGAACGGACGAGGCCGAGGCGGTGCGCACCCTCCACCGGGCCATCGACCTGGGCGTCACCTTCCTCGACACGGCAGAGGTCTACGGGCCCTACACCAACGAGGAGTTGCTCGGACGGGCACTGGCCGGGCGCCGGGACGAGGTGGTGCTCGCCACCAAGTTCGGCATCCTGTCGCACCGGGGGCGGCGAGGGCTGGACAGTTCGCCGGAGAACGTCCGGGCGGCGGTGGAGGGTTCGCTGCGACGGCTCGGCACGGACCGCATCGACCTCTACTACCAGCACCGGGTGGACCCCGACACGCCCGTCGAGGACACCATGGGGGTGCTCGCCGAACTGGTCGCGGAAGGAAAGATCCGGTACGCGGGGCTGTCCGAGGCGGGGCCGGAGACGATCCGCCGGGCGCACGCGGTGCACCCGGTCGCCGCGGTGCAGACCGAGTACTCGCTGTGGACCCGCGACCCGGAGGCGGAGGTCCTGCCGCTCACCCGGGAGCTGGGCATCGGCTTCGTGCCGTACTCCCCGCTGGGCCGGGGGTTCCTCACCGGCGCCATCCGCAGCCGCGACCAGCTGGACGACGGCGACTTCCGCAAGGACAACCCCCGCTTCAGCGAGGAGAACCTCGCCCAGAACCTGCGCATCGCGGACGAGGTCGCGGCCGTCGCCCGGGACCTCGGCGCCACCCCCGCACAGACCGCCCTCGCCTGGCTGCTGAGCCGGGGCGACGCCATCGCGCCGATCCCCGGCACCAAGCGGACGGCCCGGCTGGAGGAGAACGCGGCGGCCGACGGGATCCGCCTCGACGCCTCCCAACTGGCCCGGCTCGACGCGCTGTCGGCCCCCGCCGGCGACCGCTACACCGACATGTCCCCCGTGAACCGCTGACCGGCGCCGCGGCCGACTCCCTCCCGAACGCCGGGGCGGGAGCGGCGGTCTTCGACTGCCGCTCCCGCCCCGGCGCCCGCGGAGGACGGAGGGCTCAGGTCTGCACGGCGGGCAACAGCCCCGTCACGGGGGCCACCAGATCGGTCACCTGCCGGAGCTGGCCGAGCTGCGACAGCCCCTGCTGGACGGTGCCGACCTGCCCGGTGACGGTGGGCATGCGGGCCTGGTGCTCCGGGCCCACCGACTGAGCGGACAGTGCGTCGAGTTGGCCGATGACGGAGGGCACCTCCAGTGCCTGCGGCGGAAGGGGTGCGGCGGACGCGGCGGTGGCCGTCAGTCCGGTGACGCCGGAGGCCAGGGCCACCGCGGCGAGGATGCGTCGAGTTGCGGTCATGTCCGGAGCAACGGGCGAGTCGCGGGCCGGTCACGGCCCGGGGCGCGCCCTCACCCGTGGGGCTCATCCGGGGTGGGTGCGGGGCGCACGGGCGTACGGAAACGGCTCCCCTCCGCACGGAGGGGAGCCGTGGTGTCCGCGGTCAGGGGCAGCTCGCGATGGTGCTGCGGGCCCGCTCCGGGTTCGCGTGCTCGACCCGGCACTCGTCGACGTCGAGGCCGCCGTCGACCAGGCCCCAGCCGGGCCCGGCGAGCAGGACGGTGTTCTTGGTCCCGCGGATGGTGTCCCGGCCCGGGCCGCCCTGGATGACGCCGCCCGCCTCGGGGCCGACCCCCTTCGCCTCGATGAGGTCGTTCTCGCTGCCGCCCAGCACCCGTCCGCCGAAGTCGATGACCCCGGCCGAAATGGTGTCCGGCCCGTCGTTGCCGAAGACCTGGCCGCCGCCGCGGGCGTGCTGCCCCGGCGCACCGGAGACGGTGCCGACGGTGATGGTGTCCGCGCCCTGGTCCCCGTAGACGGTGGCGCCGTGTTCGGTGCTGCCCATCACGGTGGGCACGATGATGGTGTCGTCACCGGCGCCGCCGCGCACCGAGGCCTGGTCGGCCCGGGGGTACAGATGGCTGGTCTGGATGCGGTCGTCCCCGTCCCCGCCGAGCACCTGGGAATCGATGATCAACCCCTTGACCCGGATGTTGTCGTCTCCGCCGGCCCCCCAGATGATGACGTTCTCCACGTCGTTCTCGCACTCGATGACGTCGTCCCCCGGGGTGCCGTACACGGCCTGACCGGGCGGCACGGCGGACCCGTTGAGCACGCAGTGGTGGGACGGCAGGCCGCCCTCCTGCGCCCGGGCCGGAGCCGTCGACAGGGAGGCGACGGCGAGCAGGGTGGCGGTGAGCGCCAGACCGCGCACGGCGGGACGGCTCGGTCGGGGGGCGAGGGGCATACGGGTCTCCCTGGAGGGCGGACGAACAGGAACCCGCCTACCGTGCGCCCCCGCGGCCGGACACGCCCGCACATCCGTGCCCCGCATCACCCGCCCGGCCCCGCTCCCGCCCCCCACCTGCACCGCGGTCGGCCCCCGCCACGCCGACCGGTTCCGGCAAGCGGGTGAGCGGCGGACCGTCCCGCCGCCGGCGGGGCGGGGGGCGGAGCCCGGACGGACGCCTCGGCCGGTGCCCCCCGGGGGCCCCCCCCGCCCCCCCCGCGGGCCCGCCCCCGGCGGGCCCCCCCCCGA
>NZ_JBEOWM010000080.1:0-18090 GCF_040296045.1 Streptomyces sp. NPDC002490
CCCCGCGCCCCCGGGGGGCGGGGTTTCTGGGGCGGGCGCGCCCCCACCACCCGGGGCGCCCCCCCCCCCGCCCGGGGGGGGGGGGGGGCGGCCCCCCCCCCCCCCCCCCAACGACGGAGGTCCGTCAGCGGTGGCCGTTCACCAACGCGGACCTGCGGTCGACGGGGAGGTCCGCGGAGAGTTCCACGGGCCGGTGCCAGGTCCGCTGGTAGTGGAGCAGGGGCGTCGCGCCGGAGAGCGTGACGTCCGTCAGCCGACCGACGAGAATGCTGTGGTCGCCCCCCGGCAGGACGTCCTGACGCGTGCAGAGGAATCGGGCCGACACCTCCCGCAGCCCGGGCACCCCGCCTTCCAGCGGCACCAGGCCGGCCTCGGCCTCCGCACGTTCGTGGCGGGCGAACGCCCGTGCCACGTGGGCCTGTTCGTGGGAGAGGACGTTGACGAGGAAGCGGTCGGCCGTGGTGAACACCTCGTGGGTGCTGCCGGACCGGTTGACGCAGACGAGGAGGAGGGGCGGATCGGCGGAGAGGCTGCACACCGCGCTCGCGGTGAAGGCGCGCGGCCTCCCGTCGGCGCTCCGGGTGGTGACCACGGTCACCGGCGCGGCGACCTGTGCCATGGCCTCCCGGAAGGAGTCCCCGGTGACGGTGGCGGCTAAGGGGGGTCCGGCTTCGGCGAGCAGCACGGTGCGCATCCGGTCCGCGATGCTCCGCACCCGGACCTCCCGGGACGCACCCTCCGCCCCGACCGGCCGCAGGGACGCCACGGGTCCGGCCACCAGCTCGGTCCAGGGGACGGCGCGGTCCCCTTCCGCGGCGCCGGCCACGCCGTCCCCCGGGACCACCGTGACCGGGCACCCGAGGCGCGGGGAACGGGTCCGACGGCCGTCGTGGTGCTCTTCGCACCCGGTCGGACCGGCGCCGTCGTCCGGGTCGCACCGGCCGGGGTCCGCGGACGCGAACAGGTGCGCGGGATGCCGGTGGCCGGCCGTCACCAGCGCGAGCGCCCACGCGTATCCGGTTCGGCCGCCCGTGCCGCAGCCGTAGACCGCGTAGGGGGCCCCGTCGAGTTGCCGGACGGTGCGTTCCACCAGGCCGTCGAGGGCCGCACCGGGCTCCGCCCGAAGGGCGCCGGCCGGCACCGCCTCGATGATCTCGACGCCGGGCCCCAACGCGTCCAGGACGGACCGACAGGTGGGGTCCGCCGCATCGTCTTCGCAGGGAACGTACAAGAGCTTCATGAGCGGGTCCGCAACGACAGCCGCATCGACTCGACGACATGGGCTCTGTGGGGATTCACGGCTGGGCTCCTGACTTCCGCGCCGCGCGCGGTTGCGGTGGAGTGGACGGGTCTTCGGGGCTGCCCCCGCTGCTCGGGGTCGCCCGGGGCCGGCTCCCGGCGGTCGCCGTCACGGGCCCGGGGGGGGGGGGGCGGCGCCCCCCCCCCCCCCCCCACGACCGCGACCCCGCCTGCCCGGCCCGTACCGTCATCGGCCGTGGTCGGGAACCGCGCGCTCGCACGGGCCCCGACCGGGCACGACTCCGGCCACGGGAGCGGTCGGGTGCCGGCGGCGCCGGACACCGCGACCGCTCCGACCGGTCACGGCATCACGAGGGGACCGCCCAGGATGAAGCGGTCGAGGGGCTCGGCCATGGCGCTCCGGGCCGGAGGATGGAACGCCAGCGCCCGGGCCGAGGTGCAGTACGTCGTACTGAAGCCGCTGATCATGTACGACGATCCGCCGAGCAGTTCGGTGGCGTGTGCGGCCACCCGCGCGACGGTCCGTTGCGCGGAGTACCGCACGTACAGGGCGCGGGCCACGCCCAGCGGATCGTCGTCCCCCGGCGTCGTCGCCCGTGCCACGGCCTCCAACGAGGCCATGGTGGACTCCAGGTCGCCGACGAGTTCGATCCGCTCCCCGGCCGAGCCGCGCCGCTGGTGCAGCACCGCCTCGACCAGGCCGCTGGCCACCCCGACGTAACTCGCCGACACCATCAACTCGAAGGTGTGGAACACCGTCGCGAGCGCGGAGTTGAGCGTCTGGGGGTCGCCCAGGAACGAGATGTGATCGTCCGGTACGTCGACGTCGGTCAGTACCACCTCGCGCGTCTCGGAACCGGGCAACACCTGCGCGTCCCCCAGCGTCCGGACCTCCATCCCCTCGGTGTCGGCCGGGATGATCGCGAGTGCCATCTCCTTCTCGCCGGTGTCCGGAGAGGTCACCATGACGCTCGCGGTGAGGTAGTCCATCGACTCCGCGAGGCTGCACGGCTTCTTGACGCCGTTGAGGCGCCACCCGTCACCGTGGCGTTCCGCCCTCATCAGAGGCACCAGAACGCTGGCGGCGGGCCGGCCCTCGCCGAACCCGGACGCGAGGTACAGCTTGTTCGCCGCCACGGCACCGAGCAGTTCCTCGGTGGCCGGACACGGAGGCATGGCGAGCACCGTGCAGTGGTGCATGTTCGCGGCCAGGGCCAGTGAGGGACTCCGCGCACCGAGGACCCGCTGAACGTGGAGTCCCTCCGTCAGCGGGGCCTGGAGTCCACCGAGATCCTCCGGCACCATGAGGGCCGGGCCGCCGAATTCCCGGAAGATGCCGAGCCCCGGGGACTTGACCGACTCCAGTTCGGCCACCGGGACGTCGCTGAGCGTTCGGTCAAGTCCGGGAAATAAGCGTTCAGTGGTCGCTAGTTCCTCGACCATGAAGTTGGTGGACACGCTTCAACCCTCTTTTCACGTGGCATCGGGCGACGTTGCGCCGCCATCAACGAATTCAACGATCCGCTCGACGAGCCAGTCCGGCTCGTCGAGCGAAACGAAGGCACGCGAATGCTCCGCAATGGCGACCGAGCCCTGCTCGAAACACGCCGCCAGCTTCTGCCCGTGATCGAACGGGAAAAGGGGATCCTTCCGCGACCACACGACGAGCACGCGTCCCTTGAACCGGTGCAACTCCTCCGCCACCGCCTTGGTGACGTGCGGCCGCAGTCCGTCCATGAGCTTGACGAAGTCCCGCTGCACACCGCGGTTGTTCGGGAGATCGCCCAGCATTTCCGTAATGTGCTCCGCCGGCACCTTGCTGCGCGCCACGAGCATCATGAACATGCGCTTGACGGGGCCCAGCCGCAACAGCCTCCCCAGGACCTGGATGACGCCGGGCAGGCCGACCAGCGGGCGCATCGGGACGAGGAGCTTCGGCGGGCAGTTGTCGAAGGCGTCCGAGGGGAGGAGCACCAACTGCTCGAAGAGCTCGGGAGCGCGCGCGACGGCGATCTGGGAGATCGCCCCTCCGGTGTCGTTGCCCACCAGGACGATGGGGCCCGGGAGTTGTCGGGCCAGCTCGATGACCCGACCGGCGTGCGCTTCCAGGGAGCAGTCCGCGTCCGGTCCCAGCGGTGTGCGGTGTCCGCCCAACGGGATGTCGGGCAGCACCAGGTGGAACCGGTCGCTCAGGCCCGAGACCAGCGGGTCCCACAGGTGTCCGTTGACCATGAGGCCGTGCACGAACAACATGGTCTTTCCCTGTCCGACACGTCGTAAGTCCATCCAGCCGTCGGAAGTCTCCACCCGAGTGGTCTCGATCTGCATTTCGGACACCTTTCTATTCGGGCGGCCCTGCGGGCCTAGCCCTTCACGGTGAGCACCTCGACGTCGTAGACGAACGCCTTGTCGTCATGGGTGAGCGACGAACTGAGCGCCACGTCCCGGAACAGCGTGGAGTGTGCTTCTTCCGGCACTTGGTGTTTGGCCAGGAAGTTCCGGTAGCATACCCGCCCGCCCGGCCTGCCCGCGCGCGCGGTGTGCCGCATGATCTGGTCGAAGCCGTCCTGGTCGATGCAGCTCGTCACATCGGAGAGCGAGAACTTGTCGAGCGAGCCGTCAGGGGCCTTTCGCAAGTACTCGATGAGGTTTTCGGTCACGATCTCGACTTTGGTCGGGGCCGAGCGGATCGCCTCGTAGTTCTCCCGGAGCAGGAAGTGGGGCAACGTCCCCCGGTCCGCGTAGCGTCCCAGGAACGTGAACGCCAGCCAGTGGTTGTCCCGTGCGAGGTGGTTCGTGAAGGTGTGGTGGGTGCGTTCGAGCACGTAGCCGCCCACGGAGCCCACGTCGATCGTGATGCGGTAGCCGGGGTCGTTCAGCACGAACTTCAGCACCCGCTCGGAGAACCCGTACCGGATCAGCGACCGCCACAACACGCCGTCGACCTTCTTGAGGTAGATCGACCGCTGCTCCTCCAGGGTGCGGGCGGAGAACAGGTCGTGCATGGCGCGCCCGTACAGGAGGCGCATGCCCGGGGCGACGACGCGCCGGTAGAACTTCTCGTGCCGCCCCGACATCAGCAGGCCCTGCCGGACCTCCTTGTGGTGCCGGGCGAAGTACCGGTACGCCTCCGGGCTGATCTTGCTCCGGAGTTCGGCGAACAGCCGCAGCCGGTTCGGGCACGGATCTATGCCGAGGAAGGCGAGGAGCGTGTCGTAGTCGAAGTGCCTGATCGCCGCCAACTTCACTTCGAGCAGGTAGTTCTGGCCGGGAGAGGTGTCCACCGACACCACCGACCGCGGTTGGCTCGCGATCAGGCTCAGGGTGCGGCAGCCGCTCCCCGTGACGCTGAGCACGTCCTCGCCGGCCGACACCTCCAGAGCCCGCATCTCGGAGTCCGAGTCCTCGTCGCAGGTGCTGTACAGGATCCACTTCTCGGAGCCCTTCGAGCTCATGGTCACCATCCCCATTCGGCGTGCGGGAGTGTCCTCCCGGGGTGCAGGGTCGAACTGAGCGTCGGTGCCCGACGTCGGCGGGACGTGACTGACCCGCGGACCCGGGCGGTTCGGCGCCCCGGCGGACCGGGGCGCCCCGGCGCTCACGTCACGAAGAAGCCGTCGTTGGCCATGTCCGCCACGCTCAGGTCGAACGCCTTGCTGGTGGCAGCGAGGTCCTCGTCCGTGTGGGCGACGCTGAGCAGGAAGCTGTGCAGCTCCGGCATGTACACCCCGTGCTGCCGCATGTAGTAGGCGAGCGCGATGGTGGCCTTGAAGTTGCTGCCCGCCATCCGCTCGCGGTAGATGCCCGCGGAACGGTGGCTGAAGTTGAGCGAGAAGATCGACCGCTGGGCGTTGATGCGGCAGGAGATGCCGTGCTTGCCGGTGCTCTCCACGAACTCCCGCCGCAACCACTGGGTCTTGGCGTCGAGTTCCTCGTAGAGGTGCTGGTTCTCCCGCAGGTGGGTGAGGACCGCGGTGCCCGCGCGACAGGTCAGCGAGTTGCCGCTGAGGGTGCCGCCGGCGAACGCCTTCTGCTCGTAGTCGCGGAAGGGGTCCTCGGAGCTGCGGCACGTCTCGATCAACTCGGCGCGTCCCGCCACCGCACCGCACGGCAGCCCGCCTCCGATCACCTTGCCCAGGCAGGTGAGGTCCGGTTCGATGCCGGCCAGCGTCTGGGCCCCGCCGTACGCCACCCGGAATCCCGTGACCACCTCGTCGAAGACCAGGGGCACGCCCGTGTCGGTGCACACCGCCCGCAACGCCGTCAGGAAGTCCAGGTCGAAGGTGGTCGTCGAGGACGGCATCGGCTCGCAGATGACGCAGGCGAGTTCGTCGGCCCGCTCGCGCAGCTGCTCCAGGGCGGCGATGTCCCCGTACTGGAGCACCACCGTGTTCTGCACGACGTTCGGGTCCGAACCGAGCGTGCCCGCGATGGGCTGCGGGGCGTGCTTGTCACCGGTGAAGCGGAACCACGAGCTGACCATGCCCTGGTCGGAGAACCCGTGGTAATGGCCCTCGAACTTGACCACGGTCCGGCGCTTGCGGGAGGCCCGGCACAGCCGGATCGCCAGCAGCACCGACTCGGTGCCGGAGTTGCACAGCAGTGCCTTGTCCGCCGACGGGAAGGCGTCGACGAGCAGTTCGGCCAGCTCGATCTCGGGTTGGTTGCCGATCCCGTTCACCAGCCCCGAGGCCACGCCGGAGGTGATCGCCTCGTTGACCACCGGGTGGGAGTACCCCAGGATGTGCGGCCCGTACCCGCCGGAGAGGTCCACGTACTCGTTGCCGTCGACGTCGCGGATCCGGCCGGCCAGGGCGTCCTTGACGAAGATCGGATAGGTGCTGGGGAAGAAGTAGCGGTGGATGTGGGTCGGCGCCACGAGCGACTTGTCCGCCCGGTCCCGCATGTCCAGGGAACCCGGGATCTGCTTCCTGAACTGCAGGTCGAACCGTTCGCGGACGGCCTTGCTCATGTAGGGCGAGAAACGGTCCGTGAACTTCCGGGCGTTGTCCCAGATGTTGATGTCCGGATCGAGTTGGGTGGCGAACCCCTCGCAGGACAGGAAGACGAGTTCGACCTTGGTGAAGCTGGTGGTGTACCGGGCGCCGTACCTGTGCAGGATGTCCCGCACGTCGCGGAAGTAGCTGATGGTCGACCAGCGGTTCGAGAGGGTGTCGAAGTGGCGCTCCAGCGTCGCCACGAGTTCGCCGCGGTACTCCTCCCACCGCGCCCGGAGGTTCTCGGCACCCGTGACGAAGTGGGCGGTGAACCGGTCCACCGCGATGTCCCACTCCTTGCGGGTGCACGCGTAGTAGAAGGACGACAGGCCCCACTTCTCGTCCTCGGTCAGCTCGACGGTGATCCCGTAGTCGAGCAGGATCAGCGCGCCGTCCTGCGAGAACAGGATGTTCCCCGGGTGCGGGTCGCCGTGGGACAGGCCGTGCATGTACAGCATCGTGTAGATGGTGTCCTGGAGGCGTCGGGCCAGTTGCGCCCCCGGGAGACGCACCTCGTGGGCCGAGTTCCCGCGGATGCCCTCCATGAACTCCATGGTGAGCATGCGGGGCGTGACCAGGTCGGGGACCACCCGCGGCACCCGTACGTAGGGGTGGCCGCCGAAGTTGCGGTACACGGCCTTCTGCCGGACCGCTTCCTGGAGCATGTCGGCCTGGGAGCGGAAGAGCGCGGACACCTCGGCGAAGCGCCGGATGCCGTCGGACTCGGCCACCACCGGGAGCACCTTGTCGGCGAGGCGGATGCCCCGGCCCATGAGGCGCAGGTTCTGGTCGATGTGCTCGGCCACGCCCTCCTTCACCAGCTTGACGGCGACCTCCTGGCCGTCCAGCAGCCGGGCCCGATGGACCTGGGCGACCGATCCGGAGGCGACCGGCGCGAGGTCGAACTCGCGGAAGACGCTGTTCATCGGGGCCCGGAGCTCCCGGGTGACGACGGCGCGCGTGGTCGCCGCGTCCATGTGCGGTGCGTCGTCCTGGAGGGTGCGGAGCTTGTCCGCCCACTCCACGGGCACCAGATCGGACCGGGTGGCCAGCAGTTGACCCAGCTTCATGTAGATCGGCCCCGCCTCGACGAGGCAGTCGAGCAGCCGCTCGGCCTCCTCGGCCCGCAGGGACTCACGGGGGGAGCGCAGCCGTGACGCGCCGTATCCGAAGGCGTGTCCCAGAATGGTCCCGGCGGATTTGAATGGATTCCTGGTCATCTTGTCATCGCCCCCGGTCAGTACACGAACGAGAAGGCACTGAAGGACATGCCGGCGCTGCCGACCCAGCCGATCGCGCGGTCGCCGCGGTTCAAGCGCCCTTCGGCGACCGCGGTGGCGATCCCCGTCGGAACCGATGCCGAGACGATGTTCCCGGTGTGGTGGAAGACGTGGAAGATCTGCTCGCCCAGGCCCGCGCCGTCCGCCATCTCCTGCCAGAACCGTTTCGACGAGGCGTGCGTGAACACGGCGGTCGCCTCCTCCTTGGGGGCGTCCAGCTGCTTCAGCACCTCCATGGCCTCGACGCGCGCCGCCTCGTGCAGTTCGAAGCCGAAGGAGGTGAACCGATTGACCCCGTTCCTGGCGACCTTCTCCGAAGGCAGCGAGAAGTCCGCATAGCCCGGCATCGGAATGTTGCACAGCTCCGCCAGGTCCGGTCGCGAGGAGAACGCGAAGGACCACGGTTCGCTCCCCTCGGCGGTGAGGATCGTCGCGGAAGCGGCCTCGCCGAGGGTGTACGCCGGGAAGCTCCAGGTGATCGCGTCGATGTCGCCGAGGGTGAACACCCCCGGGTAAACGGCCCCGCCGGGGCGCATGTTGAACTCGGCGTTGACCAGCATCGCGGTACGGCACGCCCCCGAGGCGAACAGCCCTTCGACGATCTGCAGCGCCCTGGTCCAGCTCATGCAGGCGTCGAGGACGTCGAAGCACTGGGCGCGCTTGATGCCGAGGGCCGCCGCCGCGTGGTACGCCCCGCCCGGTTCGAGGAATCCCCGGCCGATGCCGGTGTAGATGACCACGTCGATGCTCTCGCGTGCCAAGCCCGAATCGTCCAGGGCCTGTTCGGCAGCGCGCACCAGCAGGTCGAGGGGGCGCTCCTCCTCGGTGGCCCACCTGCGCTCCTCCGAACCGGAGTACGAGAGCCAGAAGTTGACCCTGCGGAGCGCTTCGTCGAGGTCTCCCTCGAAGTGGGGTTCGCTGTGCTCGCGAACCAGGTCGATGACGTCGTCGTTGGTGACGCGTCGTGACGGCAACGCCGTGGAAACGGCTGCGATCCTCATCGTCCGGCCTCCGTGGTCGTGGACCGCGCGGGGCCGGCGAGACGGTCCGCCACCAGCGCGGCCAGCGCGTCGATCGATTCCGATTCCCACATCCACTCCGGCGGTAGCCGGAGCCCGCTCCAGTCCTCCAGGCCCTGGTGCAGTTCCAACATGTGCCGGGAGGAGAGCCCGTAGGCGGAGAGCGGTCCCCGCCCGTCCACGAACTCCTGCCCCGCGAGCATCCGCTCGGATATCCAGCCCTCGACGTAGCTGCGGCAGCCGCTGCGGAGCGCATGGGCCGCGGAGGCGGCGGCCGAGGGGGCGGGCCGTGCCGGCCGGCCGGCCGGGGTCTCGTCGGAGGCGCCCGGGGAGGCGTCCGCGCGGGCCCGGACGGCGAGGCGCTCCCGGAGCACCTCGGCCTTGCAGCGGCTCCGCTGGATCTTCCCGCTCGTGGTCACGGGGACGGAACCGGTCTCGGCGATCAGCACGGTGGCCGCGACCTCGTGGTGCCGCCAGACGGCATCGCGGATCGCCACGGCGACCTCCTCGGCGCGGCTCTCGTCGCGGGAGGCGCACTCCGCCACCACCACGACGCCCTCCCGGCCCTTCCCCTCCGTGCCGAAGGCGGTGGCCCGACCGCGGCGCACGGCGGGGTGGCTCTCCTCGGCGGTCCGTTCGATGTCCTGGGGGTAGTGGTTGACGCCGTCGATGATGACCAGGTCCTTGATCCGGCCGCCGATGTAGAGCTGTTCCTCGTGGAAGAAGCCGAGGTCGCCCGTTCGGAGGTACCGCTCGGCGTCCTCGCCCTCGATGCGCGCGCCGAAGGTCTGCTCGCTCTCCTGCGGGCGTCCCCAGTAGCCCCGTGCCACGGTGGGGCCGGCCACCCAGATCTCGCCGGCGTGGCCCTCGGGCAGACGGCGTCGCGTGCTGGGGTCGACGATGGCGACCCGGGTGTCCGGCACCGCCGTTCCGCACGAGACGAGGGGCCGCGTGCCCTCGTCGGAGGGCAGTTCGGTGACGGGGCCGCCCACGGTGATGGGCTCGAAGGTGCCCCAGGACGTCGAGGTGCCCGGAACCTTGTTGGTGACCTTCAGCGTCGCCTCGGCCAGTCCGTAGGACGGGCACAGCGCCTCGGGCTTGAGCCCGTACGCCGCGAACGCCCCGTTGAACCGCCGGTGGGTGTCGAACTGCACGGGCTCGGCGCCGTTTCCGGCCACGACCAGCGAACCGAGGTCGAGGCCCGCCCGCTGCTCTTCGGTCGTGCCGTCGACGCAGAGGTCGTAGGCGAAGTTCGGCGCCCCGGTGTGGGTGCCGTGGTACCGGGAGATCGCCCGCAGCCACCGGATCGGGCGGCGCACGAAGGTGGTCGGCGCCATCAGCACGGAGCTGCATCCCGCGTAGACCGGCAGCAGGATCGCGCTGATCTGCCCGTAGTCGTGGAAGTGCGGCAGCCACGAGACCCATCGGCTCTCGCTGTCGACCTGCCAGGAGCGTGCCGCCTCGGCGCACTGCCGTACGGCGTTGCGGTGGTCGATGACCACGCCCTTGGGGGTGGAAGTGGAGCCGGAGGTGTACTGGAGGTAGGCGACGGCGTCCGGGGAGACCTCGCGCACGGGCGGCGGCGCCGCGTCGCCCGAGGTCGCGTCGGTGGCGAACCAGGGGAGGGACGCCACCCGGGTGCCCTCCTCGAACAGGGACTTCCGTGTCATCCCCGGGGTGGTGGCCAGCACCGCGGTGGCCGCGCAGTCCTGCGCGATCGCCTCCACCGTCGATGCGGTGCGCCGCTGCGGGACGTAGAGGGGCACCGCGACGATCCCCGCGTACAGGCAACCGAAGAACGCGACGACGTAGTCGAGTCCGGCCGGATGGAGGAGGAGTACCCGGTCGCCGGGTTCTGCGATCTTCAGGAGGTGGCCGGCCAGGGCTCCGGCACGGTCATGCAATTCCTTGTGCGTCAGTGTGCCCACAACGTCGAGGTCGCCCTGGAGGAACGTGAATGCCGGCTCCTGCGAGTCGCTTTGGGCGCGTTCCCGTTGTATGTGTACGAAGTCGGTTTCCGATACGGATTCCACTTGGTTACCTCATTCTGAGGGCGACGAGTGAATACGTCTGCTGGCTGTCATCAGCCGGACGCCGGCTTATGCGGAATCGAATGGACGCGAAGGGAGGCGGACCGAGGGGGATCTGTGGGGGTGCTGTTCGGGCGCGGCGCTTCCTTCCGGCCCATCGGGATGGGCTGTGGCGGCGCCACCACTGGATCTACGAGACTGCCACCCCCGTCCAGCACGGGCAATGACAGAACCCTGAAAGGGCTTCCCGGTCGCCTTCCGGATGGTGGAAGGCGACCCCGTCGGGCGCCGGGGATCGGGCGGGCGGGCCGTGGTGAACCGGAACGCTTTGACCTGCGAGTTTCCTCTCGAATCGGGCCCGCGGGCCGTCGAAGGCTGCGGTCGGGACGCTATCGGCGATAGCGGGCCGCTCGCGTCGGGCAATGATTCTTTGGATCGTCGGACCTTTTTCATTCGGAATGAGAGAATCCGGTGGAGGGCATTCCGGAGCGATCTCGCATCCCGCTCGCTGCTATCGCGAAGTCAAAAGGTTTGGTCGGTGGGGATTTCCTTCATCCCGAAGGGTGGAGTGGGAGTTTTCCGACTCCTGTCCTTGATCGCGCGCCATGAACGGTGGCAGGCTCATCGCACTTGAGTTCGCGTCGATCCCCACCTCGGCGGGCCGGGGAAGGGGACGCCGCTCCCGCCGCCCCGGGATTCTCCAGGGGAATGCCGGCCCCCTCCGGCCGGCGGGCCGGAAGCCATTGCCTCCCCCAAGACGACCCCGGCCCCCGCCGGTGCTGCTCCCCGGCCTTCCTCCCTCGTCGACCCCCAGCGCCCCCGGAGTCATCAGGCATGACGTACGCACCCCCCCGTGCCGCCGTTCTGGCCGGCATCGGTTCCTGGCTGCCGCCCGACGTACTGACCAACGCACAACTGGAGGCCGAACTCGACACCAGCGACGAGTGGATCCGCACCCGCACCGGCATCGCCAGCCGCCACCGCGTCCTGCCCGGCACGTCCACCTCGGAGCTCGCCGTCGAGGCCGGCCGGCGCGCGCTGAAGTCCTCGCAGCGCGATGCGGTCGACGCGGTGGTGCTGGCGACGTCCACACCGGACGAGCTCTGTCCCGCCACGGCGCCGGACGTGGCCTCCCGGCTGGGCCTGGGCCAGGTGGCCGCCTTCGACGTCTCCGCCGTCTGCGCGGGGTTCGTCTACGGCCTGGGCACCGCCGCCGGCCTCATCGCCGCGGGCATCGCCGAACGGGTGCTGCTGATCGGGGCCGAGGCGTTCACCTCCCTCGTCGATCCGGGGGACCGCACCACGGCCGCCATCTTCGGCGACGGCGCCGGCGCCGTCGTCCTGCGGGCCGGCGACGTCGACGAGCCGGGCGCGATCCGGTCCCTGGTCCTGGGCAGCGACGGCCGCGGGAACCACCTCCTGAACGTTCCGGCCGGCGGCGCCCGCCAGCGGGAGCAGACCGAAACGGCCTCCCGGTTCCTGCAGTTGCAGGGACGGGAGATCTTCCGCCATGCCGTGCGACACATGGGGGCCTCCTGCCGCGAGGCCACCGCCCGAGCCGGCTGGGAACTCTCCGACGTCGACCGGTTGGTCGCCCACCAGGCCAACGCCCGCATCACCAAGTCGCTGGGGGACGCCCTGGGCGTGCCACCCGGGAAGCGGGCCTCCAACATCGAGCGCGTGGGCAACACCGCCGCGGCCTCGGTACCGGTGCTGCTCGACGAGGACAACTCCTCCGGTGCCCTGACCGAGGGCCAGCGGGTGCTCATCACCGCCTTCGGCGGTGGACTCGCCTGGGGCGCCGCCACGCTCGTCTGGCCCGTACTGCACAGCGTCGCCTGAGACGCCGAGGGCCGCCCCGACCGGCCGTTTCCACGGATCCTCCGTCACGGAGGGCAAGGAGCTGACATGAACGGATTCAACGAGCTCAAGACGATCCTGATCCAGGAACTCAAGGTCGCCCCGGAGATGGTGCGCCCGGACGCCACCTTGGAGGACGTCGAGTTCGACTCGCTCACCCTGGTGGAGCTGACCGTCATCCTCGAACGCGACCTCGGCGTGGACATCGAGGACCACGAGCTACGCGATCAGGCCACCTTGGCGGACATGGGCCGGCTGGTGGAGGACCGGGTAGCCCAGGGCGCGGCATGACGCTCCCGACCGACGTCGCGGTCACCGGGCTCGGGCTCGTCACACCGGCCGGGATCGGGGTCGAGCGCAACTGGACCGTGCTGTGCGAAGCACGCGGGACCGCCGCCGCACCCGACCCCGAACTGAGGGGCATGCCGGTCGACCTCGCGTGCCGGGTCCCGGACTTCGACGCCGAGGGGCTGCTGGGCGCCCGGCGGGCCCACCGCCTCGACCGCTTCGTCCAGTTCGCGCTGGTCGCCGCCGAGGAGGCGCTGGCCGACGCCGGCCTGGACCGCACCCGTTGGGACGGCGCCAGGGTGGGGGTGGTGTTGGGCAGCGCCGCGGGCGGCCTCCACACCTACGAGCGGCAGCACGAGGTGCTGCTCCACCAGAAGCCGCAACGCGTCACCCCCCTTCTGCTGGCCATGTACCTGCCGAACATGCTGGCCGGGCAGGTGGCGATCGCCGTCGATGCACAGGGCCCGAACATGGTCGTGGCCACGGCGTGCGCCTCCGGGAGCACGGCCGTGGCGACCGCCTGCGACCTGCTCGCGCTCGGGCGCTGCGACGTCGTGCTGGCCGGGGGCAGCGACGCGATGATCACGCCGCTGGCCATGTCCGGATTCGCCACCATGGGGGCGCTCTCCCGGCGCACCGAGGACCCCGCCGGGGCCTCACGCCCCTTCGACCGCGACCGGGACGGTTTCGTCGCGGGGGAGGGCGCCGGGCTGCTGGTACTGGAACGCGCCGCCGACGCCCGCGCCCGCGGCGCCCGGGCCCGGGCCCGGATCGTCGGGCACGGCACCACCGCGGACGCCCACCACATCACCGCACCGCACCCCGACGGCCGCGGCCTGGAACGGGCCGTGCACCAGGCCCTCGCCGGGGCCGGGGCCGCTCCGGGCGACGTGTCCTACGTCAATGCGCACGGCACCTCGACCCCGCTCAACGACCTGGTCGAGGCAAGGGTCCTGCACCGGGCCCTGCCCCACGGCCCGCCGGTGAGCTCCACCAAGGGGGTCACCGGACACCTCCTCGGGGCGGCCGGAGCGATCGAGGCCGCCTACACCGTGCTCGCCGTCGAGAAGGGCCTCGTCCCCCCGACGGCCAATCTCGCCCACCGGGACGCGGAGATGGACATCGACGTGGTCGCGACCCCCACCCCGCACCGCATCGAACTGGCCCTGAGCAACTCCATGGGCTTCGGCGGCCAGAACGCGGTGCTCGCACTCGGCCGGGCCTGACGGCGCGACAACCCCACGGACGGGCGTGGCCTTCGGCGACCGCACCAGCGGTTGCCGAAGGCCACGCCCGTCGGTCGTCGCCTCACTCGGTGAGGAAGGGCGCCTCCACCCCGTCCAGCGCGCGGGCGCAACGGCACGAGCGCTGCTCGGGCAGTTCCACCACGGTGCGCAGGATCAGATCGCGCAGCCCTCCGACGCTCCGTGAGAAGACGCGGTACACCTCCTCCTGCGACACGCTCTCCTCGGCGTCGATGCCCGCGTCCAGATCGGTCACCAGCGCCACCGACGTGTAGCACAGCGCCAGTTCCCGGGCGAGGGCTGCCTCGGGCATGCCGGTCATGTTCACGAGGGACCAGCCCGCCGCCGCGTACCACTGCGACTCGGCGCGGCTGGAGAAGCGCGGGCCCTCGATCACCACCATCGTCCCCCCGTCGACGGGGGCCGCGGCGCCGCCCTCCGCGCCGGCCTTCAGCACCGCGGCCCGGCCGGTGTCGCAGTAGGGGTCCGCGAAGGACACGTGCGAGACGACGTCGTCGAAGTAGGTCGACGGCCGGCCCGCCGTCCGGTCCACCACCTGATCCGGCACGACGAGGGTGCCCGGCCCCAGCTCGCGGCGGAGCGACCCCACCGCGCAGGGGGCGATCACCTGCCGCACGCCGAGGGAGCGCAGCGCCCACAGGTTCGCGCGGTAGTTGATGCGGTGCGGCGGCAGCGCGTGGGTGCGACCGTGCCGCGGGAGGAACGCGACCCGCCGGCCGTCCACCGTACCGACCGTCAAGGCGTCGGACGGGTCGCCGTACGGGGTGCTCACCGTGAGCTCAGTGGCGTCGGACAGCAGCGAGTACAGCCCGGTGCTGCCGATCACTCCGATGTCGGCGTGCGGGACGCCGTCCTGTGTGGCGTTCATGCGAAGGGCACCTCTCCGAGAGTCCCGTCAGGGGTGGGGGCGTGGGCCGGCCGCAGGCTCAGTGCGTCCAGGTCCGGCACCGTGATGTGATCGGGCACCAGGGGCCCGCGCGGGTCGTTCTCCCTGCGCACGCCGATGCTGCGCCAGCCCGCCCGGGCCGCGGCGTCGAGTTCGGCCCCGACGTCGCTGAGGAAGACGCAGGACGCTGCCGGAGCGCCGACCAGGCCCGCGATCCGCCGGTAGGACTCGGGATCGCCCTTGGGCCCCGCGTTCTCCAGGTCGAAGCGGTCGCCGAACAGCACCGACAGGTCTCCGTGGGCGGTGTGCCGGAACCAGTCCAACTGGGCCGCCGCGGAACCCGACGAGTACGTGTGGACGCGGATCCCGTCCGCCCGCCACCGGCGCAACGCCGCCGGCACCTCCGGGTACACGTGCCCGTGCAGGGAACCGTCGGCGTACCCCTCGGCCCAGATCCACCCCTGGAGCCGCTTCAGCGGAGCGGCCTTGACGTCCTGGTCCGCCCAGGCGGCCAGCGCCGCCTGGGCGCCCGCCGCGTCGAGTTCGGGGCGTCCCGACTCCCGGCGGACGTCGGCCAGCAGCTCCGCCAGCCGCGGGTCGGCCGCGTGGTCGTGCAACCAGCCCGACAGCCGGCGCCGGGCGTAGGGGAACAGCACGTCCCGCACGTGCGACAGGGAGCCGATGGTGCCCTCGATGTCGAGCGCCACCACCTCCGCACGGAGATCGATCACCGGTCGGCTTCCGTCAGCTCGTCCAGCCGGGGGAACCGGTCGGCGATCGGGGTGCCGGTGAAGTCCCCCACCCAACCGTCCTCCTCCTGGAAGAACCGGATGGCCGCGAAGTCGGGCTGCGGGCCCATGTCGAACCAGTGGCGGACGCCCGCGGGCACCGACAACAGGTCACCGGCTTCGCACAGCACGGCGTGGACGCGGTCGTCGAGGTGGAGGGTGAACAGACCGCGGCCGTGGGCGAAGAAGCGGACCTCGTCCTCACCGTGCCGGTGCTCCGCCAGGAACGTCGAACGGGCCTTGGCCGCCCGCTCCCGCCACTCCTCGGTCGGGGTCGGATGCAGCCGGGCGATGTCCACCAGCGTCATGGCGTCGCGTTCGCACACCTCCTCGATCTCGTCGCGGTACAGGTCCAACAGGGCCTGGTCGTCCAAGGCTGGCACGTCCTCGGTCCGCAGCGGCCAGTGCCGGAGGACGACTCCGTGGGCACCGAGTGCGGCGCCGATGCGTTCGGGGTCGCGGGTGCGCAGGAGCACCTGCTCCGGTGCGTCGTCCGGCATGATCTGCAAGAGGGTCAAGGCAATGGTCCTTTCCTGAACCGGGGGATCACGCGGCCGGTCGGGCCGGGTCCGGCCCGCCGTCGAGCAGCAGCAGATGGCACATGGCCTCGACGCACTCCAGGCGGTTGAGCGCCTGTTCCAGGTCGCGGCCCCAGACGGTCACTCCGTGGTCGGCGATCAGGAGCGCCGGCGGTGGCTCGGGGCAGTCGGCCAGGTGGGCGGCCACGTCGTCGGCGATGCGGGGGACGTCCGGCCAGTTGGGGAAGACGGGCAGGGAGGTGTGGGTGGCGTCGGCGAGGCCGAGGCCCTTCAGCAACTCGAAGTCCCACAGCGGCAACCTGGTGAGCCGGTCCCGGGCTCCGACCCGCCGGGCGAGGGCGGTGGCGTACGGCGAGTGCACGTGCACGACCGCCTGCGCGTCGGAGCACCGGTAGACGGCCGCGTGGATGGAGGTCTCGGCGGACGGACGCGGTCCGCCCCCGGCCGTCCGGACGGCCCGGCCGGTGTCGGCGTCGACGAGCACCGTGTCCGACGGTCCGAGGGCGCCCTTGCCCAGGCCGCTGCCGGTGATGAGGGCGCGGGAGCCCGGGCCGGGGAGCCGCACCGAGAGGTTGCCGGACGTCCCCGGCATCCAGCCCCGCCGGTACAGGACGCGGCAGTGGTCGGCGAGCGCTTCGGCCGCACGGGTGCCGTGTTCGGCCGCCGCGTCGCTGCCGCCCGGCGCCTCGGCCGCCGCTCCGCCCCGTGCCGGCCTCACCACGCGTTCTTCGGTGACCAGCGCGGTGATCAGTTCACGGGGGGTGATGTCGAAGGCCGGGTTGAACACCCGTGCACCGGCGGGCGCGACCTTGACGCCCGCCAGCGTCGTGACCTCTTCCGCACCGCGTTCCTCGACCACGATCCCGGACCCGTCGGGCAGTTCCGGATCCCACGAGGACTCCGGAGCCACCACGACGAAGGGAATGCCGTGCCGGGCCGCGGCCACGGCCAGTGCGTACGTGCCGATCTTGTTGGCCGTGTCGCCGTTCACGGCGATGCGGTCGGCGCCCACCAGCACGCAGTCCACCATGCCCCGCGACATGGCCGCCGCGGCCGCGGAGTCGGGGCACAGCCGGTAGGCCACGCCCGCCTCCTGCAACTCCCAGGCGGTGAGCCGGGCTCCCTGGAGGAGCGGTCGGGTCTCGTCCACCAGCACTTCGGCGATCCGGCCGCGGTCCGCGAGTTCCAGGATGGTTCCGAGCGCGGTGCCGACCGCCGCCGTGGCCAGACGGCCCGTGTTGCAGTGGGTGAGCACGCGCAGGGGGCGGTCGGGGAGCAGCGAGGTCACCAGATCCGCGGCGCTGACGGCGGCCGTGCGGTTCGTGGCGATGTCGTCGCCGATCGCCTCCAGCGCCGCGTGCAGCACCGCGTCCGGTCCGTCCGGCAACCGTTCCACCACGCGGGAGACGGCCCAGGCCAGGTTGACCGCAGTGGGCCGGGCCGCCGCGATCCGCTCGGCGTCGGCGCGGACCGCCGCGAGGTCGGTGGTGCCCTCGTCCGTGGTGTGCAGGCGTGCGGAGAGCGCCACGCCGAGTGCGCCGGCCAGACCGATCGCCGGAGCACCGCGCACCGCCAGTGAACGGATGGCGTCGATCAACTCGTCCACGGTCCTCAGGCGCAGCCACCGGATCTCGTGCGGCAGCGCTCGTTGGTCGATGACGACGACGGCTCCGTCGACCCAGGCGAGCGAGGCGGCGGCGCCCGGCCGGTGCTCCGTGCCGGTGGCGGTGGACGCTTCGGGGCCGACCCCGGGGTCCGTCGGGGCGGAACGGGTTGTCATGGTTCTCCGTAAGTTGTTAGGCGGCCCGGGAGGGCCGGGTGTGGCTTATGGTTCTCTGCCTTCAGTGGCTTCGAAGGAGTGGCCGCCCGGCTCTCCGG
>NZ_JBEOWM010000081.1:0-18053 GCF_040296045.1 Streptomyces sp. NPDC002490
GCGTCCTGATGCGGTCGATCCGGACCACCGACATCAACCCGCAAACCACTCAAAGCGACCTCACTGAAGCCGCTTGACATCCATAGGAGCATCCCCTGCCCACCCCCACCCGAATGACCATCGAAGGAACCCGGAAAGGACCGACGCCGCAGTGACCGGCGGACGGACGACCGACGATGCGCACGCACACACCACCGATTCGGAAACGGAAGACGTCATGACGGGTGAAGCCGCGACGAACAGGTCAGCAGAAGGCGACGATCCCACCGTGGAGGGGGCCCTGGTCCCCGCCCCGCGGCGACTGGTCCGCACCGGCGACGGCCGCCCGGAGCTGCACACCGGCACCCTGCTGGAGACCGGCCCGGGCACCGAACCGACCGCCCGCTGGCTCCGCGCCCAGCTGGGCGCCGCCACCGGACTGCCGTTCGGCGAGGCCCCGGCCGGCGCCCCGGCCCCCGGGGACGACCCCGGGCGGATCGACCGCCTGGCCCTGGTCGTCGACCCCGAACTCCCCGCCGAGGGCTACCGGCTGACGGTCGCCGCGCCCACCACCCGCATCGAGGGCGGCAGCCCCGCCGGGGTGTTCTGGGGCGCCCAGACCCTGCGTCAACTCCTCGGCGCCGACGCCCACCGCCGCGCCCCGATCGACCCGGCGCGGCAGTGGACGCTGCCGCAGGTCACCGTGGAGGACGCGCCGCGCTTCGGGTGGCGGGGCATGATGATGGACGTGTCCCGCCACTTCACGCCCAAGGAGGGCGTGCTGCGGTACCTGGACCTGCTCGCCGCCCACAAGCTGAACGTCTTCCACTTCCACCTCACCGACGACCAGGGCTGGCGCATCGAGATCAAGCGCTACCCCAAGCTCACCGAGGCCGGCGCCTGGCGCTCCCGCACCAAGTGGGGCCACCGGGCCTCGCCGCTCTGGGACGACAAGCCGCACGGCGGCTACTACACCCAGGACGACATCCGCGAGATCGTCGCCTACGCCGCCGCCCGGCACATCCGGATCGTCCCGGAGATCGACGTCCCCGGCCACTCGCAGGCCGCCATCACCGCCTACCCCGAACTCGGCAACGCCGACGTCGTGGACACCGCGGCCATGACCGTCTGGGACACCTGGGGCGTCAGCCCCAACGTCCTCGCCCCCACCGACCACACCCTGCGCTTCTACGAGGGCGTGTTGGAGGAGGTGCTGGCGCTCTTCCCGGCCGAGACCTCGCCCTTCGTCCACATCGGCGGGGACGAGTGCCCCAAGGACCAGTGGCGGCAGTCGCCGGCCGCGCAGGCGCGCATCCGGGAACTCGGGCTCAAGGACGAGGACGAACTCCAGTCCTGGTTCATCCGCCACTTCGACGCCTGGATCGCCGAGCGCGGCCGTCGGCTCATCGGCTGGGACGAGATCCTGGAGGGCGGCCTGGCACCCGGCGCCGCGGTTTCCTCCTGGCGCGGCTACGGCGGCGGCATCACCGCGGCCCGCGCCGGACACGACGTCGTCATGTGCCCGGAACAGCAGGTCTACCTCGACCACCGGCAGCACGACGGCCCCGACGAGCCGGTGCCGATCGGTTTCGTCCGCACCCTGGAGGACGTGTACCGCTTCGAGCCGGTACCGCCGGAGTTGACCCCGGAGGAGGCCCGGCACGTCCTCGGCACCCAGGCCAACGTGTGGGCCGAGGTGATGGAGAACTCCTCGCGCATGGACTACCAGGTGTTCCCGCGGCTGGCCGCCTTCGCCGAGGTCGCCTGGAGCACCCTGCCCGCCTCCGCCGACCGGGACTTCGCCGAGTTCGAGGACCGGATGACGGAGCACTACCGGCGCCTGGACGCCCTCGGCGTCCAGTACCGGCCGCCGACCGGCCCGCTGCCCTGGCAGCAGCGGCCCGGTCTGCTGGGCCGCCCGATCGAGGGCCCGCCGCCGAACGTGTGAGTGCGCCGGGGCGTCCGCCCCCGGCAGCCGTCCGCCCCCGGCGGGCGCGGGACTTCCGCGTCCACCGGGGGCGCGCCCGTGCCGCCCCGCGCACGGGTGACGGCGGCGTGTCCGGAATGTATCGGCCGCTCCCGAGATGTTTCCGCGAGGGTCGCGTGCTCCGGCGTGCGCCCGGCGGACGGGGCGCACGGCTGCCACCAAAAGAGTGGCAATGCGCGTGCACCGTCGAACGGGGTGGAAACCGGGCCATTCCCCCGGAGTTCTGAAGAAAACCTCCTAGCGGACCCCCGCGTCGAGCACCGGTGAAGATGTGCCAGAGTTGCCACGTCCGGCCCGTGAGCACGTACCGTACGGGCCACAGGACGACCAGGCGGGACAGCGGGAAGGGGCAGCCGGTTTGACCACGCACGCACCGCAGGCGACGCGATCCGTGATGCTGCCGGGCTCACTCGACGAGGCGGTCGCGGCACTCGCCGCACACCCCGCCGCCGTACCCGTGGCCGGCGGAACGGACCTGATGGCCGCGGTCAACTCCGGCCAACTGCGGCCCGCCGCGCTCGTCGGCCTCGGCCGCATCAGCGAGATCCGCGGCTGGCAGTACCAGGACGGCCACGCCCTGCTCGGCGCGGGACTCACCCACGCCCGCATGGGCCGGCCCGACTTCGCCGCGCTGATCCCGGCGCTCGCCGCCGCCGCCCGCGCCGCCGGCCCGCCCCAGATCCGCAACGCCGGCACCCTCGGCGGCAACATCGCCTCCGGCGCCCCCACCGGCGACGCCCTCCCGGTGCTCGCCGCGCTCGAAGCCACCGTGATCCTCGCCGGCCCCGACGGTTCCCGCCGCGAGATCCCCGTCTCGCACCTGCTCACCGGCATGGACGGGCTCGGCGGAGGCGAACTCATCGGCTACGTCCGGGTGCCCCTGCTGCACGCCCCCCAGGTCTTCCTGAAGGCCACCGGACGCACCGGCCCCGGCCGCGCCACCGCCTCCGTCGCCCTGGTCCTGGACCCGGCCCGACGCGGGGTGCGCTGTGCGGTGGGCGCCGTCGCCCCGATGCCGCTGCGCCCCCTGGAGGCGGAGCAGTGGGTCGCCTCCCTCATCGACTGGGACGGCAGCCGCACCCTGGTGCCCGAGGCGCTCCGGGCGTTCGGCGAGTACGTCGCCGCCGCCTGCGTCCCGGACGCACCACCCGCCGAGGACGGCACGCCCCAGCCGCTGCCGCCCGCCGTACTGCACCTGCGGCGCACCGTCGCCGTGCTGGCCCGTCGAGCACTGGGAAGGGCGCTGTCGTGACCGACGCACACCGCGGCACGGGCGGCTGGGAGCCGATCCCGAGCGGCGACCACGACCCGGAGGCCGGTGCCGACGCCACCGCCTTCGTGCAACTCCCCGAGGGCGTCTTCGACCGGCTGCCCGGCTCCCCGCTGGCCGCGCCCGGCCACGGCTACGTCCCGCCGCACATCGCGGCCGGCCCGGCCGACGCCTGGGCCCCGCAGGGCTCCGGCACGCCCCCGCACGCCCCGGAGTGGCCCACCCCCGCGCAGGGCACCGAGACCGCCCACACCACCGGCACCGCGCACGCCCCGGCGGACGCCGCCGCACCCCGGCCCCGCACCGGCGGCTACGACACTGGCGACACCGCGCAGTGGACCTTCCCGGACGCCCTGCCGACCCGCTCCGAGCCGGCCACGCCCGGCCAGGACCCGGCCCCGAGCACCACCGGACAGTGGTCCATCCCGCTGGCCGAGAGCGAGCTGCCGGAGGAGTCCGGCGAGTTCACCACCTCCGTGCTGGCCTCGCAGTGGAGCGCCGCCCCGCCCGCCACCCTGCCCGGCGGCGCCTCCGCGCCCTGGGCCGCCGCCCCGGCCCCCGACTGGCACGGCACCCCCGCCGACGCCACCCCCGTCCACGGCACGCCGGTCCACGAGGCGACCCCCGCGCACGGCACCGACACCGCCCCGGCGCACCGCCCGCCCGCCGCCCCCGAGCCGCCGGCCCCGCAGTCCGTGGCCGTCGAGGAGCCGCCCCCGGCCGAACCCGCCGCCCCCGAGCCGCCGGCCGCCGCGGACCCCGCCCCCGAACCGCCCGCCGACCGGCCCGAGCCGGAGGCGGAACCCGCCGCGGACGCGGAACCCCCCGCGCAGGCCCCGGCCGACGACCCGGTGGCGGACGCCCCGGAGGAACCGACCGCCGAAGCACCCGAGGACCTCCCCGCGGAGGAACCGGCGGCCGAGGAGCCCGAGGGCGCCCCGGCCCCCGGGGCACGCCACGACGAACACCCCCTGATCTCCTACGTGCTGCGCGTCAACGGCGTCGACCGGCCCGTCACCGAGGCGTGGATCGGCGAATCGCTGCTCTACGTCCTGCGCGAACGCCTCGGCCTCGCCGGCGCCAAGGACGGCTGCTCCCAGGGCGAGTGCGGGGCCTGCAACATCCAGGTGGACGGCCGGCTCGTCGCCTCCTGCCTGGTGCCCGCCGCCACCACCGCGGGCAGCGAGATCCGCACCGTCGAGGGCCTCGCCGCGGACGGCCACCCCTCCGACGTCCAACGGGCCCTGGCCCGCTGCGGCGCCGTGCAGTGCGGATTCTGCGTCCCCGGCATGGCGATGACCGTCCACGACCTGCTGGAGGGCAACCCCGCCCCCTCCGACCAGGAGGCCCGCCAGGCGCTGTGCGGCAACCTGTGCCGCTGCTCCGGCTACCGCGGCGTCCTCGAAGCCGTCCAGGAGGTGGTCGCCGAACGCCGGGCGCACGCCGCCGCGTCCGAGCCCGAACCACCCGGGGAACCCCGCATCCCGCACCAGGCGGGCCCCGGCGCGGGCGGCGTCCACCCCACCGCGCACGAGCCCTACGGCCAGGACGGAGGCGCGGCGTGAGCAACGACACGACCACGACGACCGTGATCACCGCCGCCACCGCCCACCCCGCGCCCGTCTCCGAACCGCTGCCGCACGGCATCGGCGCCTCGGTGCCCTCCCCGCACGCCCGCGCCAAGACCGAGGGCACCTTCCCCTACGCGGCCGACCTGTGGGCCGAAGGGCTGCTGTGGGCCGCCGTGCTGCGCTCCCCGCACCCGCACGCCCGCATCCTCTCCGTCGACACCTCCCACGCCCGGGCGATGCCCGGCGTCCGGGCCGTCATCACCCACCAGGACGTGCCCGGCAGCCCGGTGTTCGGCCGCCGCGGCCGGGGCGACCGCCCCGTGTTCGCCTCCGAGGTGGTCCGCCACCACGGCGAACCCATCGCCGCCGTCGCCGCCGACCACCCGGACACCGCGCGGCTGGCCGCCGCCGCCGTCCTCGTCGAGTACGAGGTGCTGGAGCCGGTCGTCGACCCGGAGCAGGCGTTCTCCGCCGAGCCCCTGCACCCGGACGGCAACCTCATCCGGCACATCCCGCTGGCCCACGGCGACCCCGGGGCCACCGGCCCCGTCATCGTCGAGGGCGTCTACCGGATCGGCCGCCAGGACCCGGCCCCCATCGGCGCCGAGGCCGGGCTCGCGGTGCCCCGCCCGGACGGCGGCGTCGAACTGTACGTCGCCTCCACCGACCCGCACCGCGACCGCGACCTCGCCGCGGCCTGCTACGGACTCGCCCCGGACCGGGTCAAGGTCGTCGTCACCGGAGTGCCCGGCGCCACCGCCGACCGCGACGACCCCGGCTTCCACCTGCCGCTCGGGCTGCTCGCCCTGAAGACCGGCTGCCCCGTCAAACTGACCGCCACCCGCGAGGAGTCCTTCCTCGGCCACGCCCACCGCCACCCCACCCTGCTGCGCTACCGCCACCACGCCGACGCCGAGGGCCGCCTCGTCAAGGTCGAGGCCCAGGTGCTGCTGGACGCCGGTGCCTACGCCGACACCTCGGCGGAGGCGCTCGCCGCCGCGGTGGCCTTCGCCTGCGGCCCGTACGTGGTGCCCAACGCGTTCGTCGAGGGGTGGGCGGTCCGCACCAACAACCCGCCCTCCGGGCACGTCCGCGGGGAGGGCGCGCTCCAGGTGTGCGCGGCCTACGAGGCCCAGATGGACAAGCTCGCCCGGGCGCTCGGCGCCGACCCGGCCGAGGTGCGGATGCGCAACGTCCTCGCCACCGGCGACGCCCTGCCCACCGGGCAGACCGTCACCTGCCCCGCACCCGTCGCGGAACTCCTCACCGCCGTCCGCGAGTTCCCGCTGCCCCCGCTGCCCAAGGACACCCCCGAGGACGAGTGGCTGCTGCCCGGCGGCCCCGAGGGCGCCGGCGAGCCCTCCGCGGTCCGCCGCGGTGTCGGCTACGGCCTCGGCATGGTCCACATGCTCGGCGCGGAGGGCACCGACGAGGTCTCCACCGCCACCGTCAAGGTCCACGACGGCATCGCCACCGTCATCTGCGCCGCCGTCGAGACCGGACAGGGCTTCAGCACCCTCGCCCAACAGATCGTCCAGGAGACGCTGGGCGTCGACGAGGTGCACATCGCCCCCGTCGACACCGACCAGCCCTCCGCCGGGGCGGCCTGCCGGGGCCGTCACACCTGGGTCTCCGGCGGTGCGGTGGAACGCGCGGCCAAGATGGTCCGCACCCAACTCCTCCAGCCGCTGGCCCACAAGTTCGGCATGTCCACCGAACTGCTCCAGATCGCCGACGGGAAGATCACCTCCTACGACGGGGTGCTCTCCACCACCGTCAGCGAGGCGCTCGACGGCAAGGAGCTCTGGGCCACCGCCCAGTGCCGCCCGCACCCCACCGAGCCCCTCGACGAGGCCGGCCAGGGCGACGCCTTCGTGGGGCTCGCGTTCTGCGCCGTCCGCGCGGTGGTCGACGTCGACATCGAACTCGGCTCCGTCCGGGTGGTGGAACTCGCCGTCGCCCAGGACGTCGGCCGGATCCTCAACCCCGCACAGCTCAGGGCCCGCATCGAAGCCGGGGTCACCCAGGGCGTGGGCGCCGCCCTCACCGAGAACCTCCGCACCCCGCGGGGCCTGGTCCGCCACCCCGACCTCACCGGGTACGCCCTGCCCACCGCCCTCGACGCCCCCAGCATCCGGATCGTCAAACTCGTCGAGGAACGGGACGTGGTCGCGCCCTTCGGAGCGAAGGCCGTCAGCGCGGTGCCCGTGGTCACCAGCCCCGCCGCCATCGCCTCCGCGGTGCGGGCGGCCACCGGCCGCCCGGTGTCCCGACTGCCCATCCGCCCGCAGGCCGCCGTGGTGACCTCCCCGACCGGCTGAGGGACGGGCCCTGTCAGTGGGGTCCCGTACCGTCGCAGGCGTTCGGGGCCACGGCGCACCACGACCGGCCACGGCCCGTCGACCGTTCGCCGACACGCCACGGGGGCCGCCGCATGGACACGACCGAGACGCCCGCAGCACCCGGGTGCGACCCCGGGGCGCTCCGCCGCTTCGAACGGGCGCTGCGCCGGGCCGCGGAGCCGACGCCCTGGACCACCGGCGCGCCGTCCCCCGGCGCCGGCTACGGACTCCCGGCCGCGACCGAGGCCGCCCGCCGGCTCCTCGACCTCTTCCGGGCCGAACTCCACGGCGCCCCCGTCCCGCCCCGCTGGCAGGTCGCCGCCCTGGTGCGGCCCTTGGCCCGGGTGCCGGCCCCCGGACTCCACCTGCACCTCGAACTGCCGGGCCGGCTGCTGACGGAGGAGTTCGGCGCCGCCCGGATCAGTCGCTGCGAGGACGTCGACCTCCCCGCCGCGCTCCGCCACGCACCCACCCGCCGCTTCCTCCAGGACGTCGGACTCCCCGAGGCCCAGGGCGACTTCGTCGCCGCACGGCTCCCCCTGCGCACCCTCGCCGACCACCACGCCCGCACCCACCCGGTCACCGGCGGATCCGAAGACCTCCCCCCGCGCGCCGCCCGCCTGGTGCCGGTCGGCCATCTGGTGCCCGACACCGACGTGGTGGTCGACGGCACCACGGGCGAGGTCCTCGCCTGGCACTGGCCCGACCCCGAGCCCCGCCCCCTCAACACCGACGTGTCGACGCTGGCGTTCACCCTCTGGCTCCGCCACCACGTCGACGCCGCCGCCCGCTCCCACGCCCTCACCGCCCCGTCCGTCCGCCCCCTCCTCGCGGACGCGGTCCGTGCCGTTCTGGAGGCCACCGACCCGCTGCTGGCCCGGCACCGGGGGAGCGGGTGGGGCACCCGTGCGCCCGTGCGCTGCCGAACCGTTCGGGCCGGAGGGCCCTCGTAGGGCGGGAGGGCGGGACGGGACCCGACGGACGGATGGGCGGCACCCCGCGCGGGGTGCCGCCCATCCGTCGTGCCCGTTCGGGGCGGGAGAGGCCGTGGCGGGAATCGAACCCACGTAACTCGCTTTGCAGGCGAGTCCCTGAACCACTCGGGCACACGGCCGTGTGCTGGTGACGTCCTCACCGTAGGCGGGTGGGGCGGGCGGGCTCAAGGAGGGCCGGGGGCCTGTCACACGACCGCAACGACCCGTTCACGAACGGGCCCGCGGATGGAGCAGGAAGCTGGCCCGGAGGGCGAACGTGCCTACGCGGTGCGGTACTTCAGGGCGATGCGGTCCGGGTTCCCCTCGGCCCAGGGGGTGAGGTCGGTCCCGGACGGGGGCGACCGCAGGGTGATGCGGACGGCGGGCGGCCGCCCTACCGTGTGGCCATGACCCGAATGAGCCGGGCGGCCGTCGTGGCCGCCCTCGCGATGTCGCTCGCCGTGCCCGCAGGTCTGGCCGGCACGGCGGTCGCCCAGCCCGCGTCCGCCTCCGGTTCGACGGCGCCGGCCGTCCCCGCCGCCGCACCCCGACTCCCCGCGCCCACCGGCAAGCACGGGGTGGGGAGTTCGGTGCTCCACCTCGTGGACCGTTCCCGCACCGATCCGTGGGTGCCCACGGCGGACGGGCGGGAGCTGCTGGTCACGATGCACTACCCCACGGCCCGTTCGGCCAAGGGCGCCCCGGCCCGGTACGCCACGGTCGAGGAGGCGAAGGCCATGGTCGACGGGTTCGCCCCCGGCGTCCCGGCCGAGCAGGTGAGCCGGATGCGCACCCACGGCAAGGTCAACGCCCCCATATCGAAGGGGCGTTACCCGCTGGTGGTGCTGTCGCCGGGCTTCAGCGGTGCCCGGTTCACCCAGACCAACCTGGCGGAGGACCTGGCGAGTCGGGGGTTCGTGGTGGCGTCCGTGGACCACGCCTACGAGTCCTTCGGCACCTCGATGCCGGACGGCCGCTTCCTGACCTGCGTCGCCTGCACGGCGCTGGACCGCGACGGGGTCCCGCCGAGCGTGGTCACCCGGACCCGGGCGAAGGACGTGTCCTTCCTCCTCGACCGGCTGACCGGTGCCCAGCCGGCCTGGCGCCACTCCGGGTCGATCGACCGGAAGCGGATCGGCATGGTCGGCCACTCCATCGGCGGGGCGGCGGCGGCCTCCGCGATGGTGGCCGACCGGCGGGTGCGCGCCGGGGTCAACATGGACGGCGCCTTCTGGGAGGCGCTGCCGCCGCAGGGCGTCGACGGGCGGCCGTTCATGCTCCTGGGGACCGACGACGAGATGCACCGTCCCGGCGGGGCGGACCGGACCTGGGACGAGACCTGGCCGGGGTTGAACGGCTGGAAGCGCTGGCTGACGGTGGCCGGGACCAATCACCTGAGCTTCTCCGACGTGCCGGTGCTGAACGAGCACTACGCGCTGCCGGGGCGGGAGCCGATGCCGGCGGCCCGGACCACCGGGATCACCCGGACCTATGTCGCGGCCTTCCTCGACCGGCACCTGAGCGGGAAGCCCCGCCCGGTGCTGGCCGGGCCGACCGCGGGGAACCCGGAGGTGACGTTCCACCACCTGAACCGGTGACCGATGACCGGGTGACGGCAGGGTGGGCCCCGCGACCGCGGGGCCCCTGCGTCCGGACTCAGCCGGGTCGGTGCTCCCAGCCCCGTGCCGTACGGGTCAGCTCCTGGAAGCCCACGGCGCCCAGCAGGGCCAGGTCCTCCTCCTCGTCGGGCGTGGCACAGGCCGTCACCCGCTCGGTGCCGCACAGCTCCAGCCAGGCGCGGGCCCGTCCGAGGAGCCACGGGAACAGCTCGGGGTGGGCGTCCGGTGCGAGGGCGAAGTCGGCGAGGTCGGCGGTGCCGCCGGTGCGGGCGTGGCGTTCGGGGCGGTCGAGGGAGGTGTCGAGTTCGACGTGCGCCAGCTCCTCGGTGCCGACCCGGGCGGTGAGCCGGGTGCCGAGCGGGCCGAGGGTCCGGTGGACGGTGAGCCCGGGGACGGGCACCGCCGACCGGGGCGCGGGGAGGTCGACGAGACGGGCGAGCAGCAGGATCTCGGTGTGCCCGGTGTGGACGAAGCCCGCGCGTTCCAGCGCCGCCCGGACGTGCGGCCAGGGGGCCGGGACGCCGTAGACGCCGGGGGAGGGGAGCTGTCCGTCCGCGTGGCGGGCTCGGACCTGCCAGCGGTCGAGTTGGGCGAGGCACGCGGAGAGCAGCAGGTCGGCGGCGGCTGCGCCCTCGTCCGGGGTGTCCTGGTCGGGGTCGGCGGGCAGGTGGAGGGACCACTGGACGTGGCCGGTGTCGCGGTAGTCGTCACCGGTGTCGAGGTCGTCGCGGTAGCGCAGCAGGTGGGCGGCGGCGACGATGCGGTGGCGGTGTTCGACGACGAGGGTGGTCCGCTCGGCGACCCAGGGGTCGAGGACGAACTCGTCGGGCTGGCGTTCCAGGCTGCTGAGTACCGTGTTGACCGAGACTCCGGCCCCGGGGACGACCGCGGCGACATGGGCGTTGACCAGGTCGGTGAGTTGGTCGCGGTCCTCGCGGTGGAAGGTGCGCACGTTCAGGGGTGCGGGCATGACGATGCCTCCGTGGAGTGGAACGGGGGAGGCCGCCATGAGGTGCGGTACGCGCTCACCCTAACACCGGGCACCGGCCGGTACCGGTGTGCGCCGGTCGGGCCCCTGCGTCCTCGCCGGCGGGGTCAGCGCTGGTGGAGGAGTTGGATCAGGTTGCCGCAGGTGTCGTCCAGCACGGCGGTGGTGACCGGGCCGGCGTCCAGCGGCTCCTGGGTGAAGCGCACCCCGAGCCCGCGCAGCCGGGCGAACTCTTCGCCGACATCGGCCACCGAGAAGGACGCGGCCGGGATGCCGTCCTGGACCAGGGCCGTCTTGTAGGGCCGCACGGCGGGGTGCCCGTCCGGTTCCAGCAGGAGTTCCGTGCCCTCGGGGTCCTCGGGGGAGACCACCGTCAGCCAGCGGTCCTCGCCGAGGGGGACGTCGTGCTTCACCACGAAGCCCAGGACCTCGGTGTAGAAGTGCCGTGCCTTGTCCTGGTCGTCGACGAAGACGCTGGTCAGATGGATCCTCATGGTGCTCTCCGGTGCCTCTCGTCGGGTCGTCTCCGCTGCCCGTCGGCCGGTGGGGCCGGGGCCGCGGCCGGGCGTGCGGGGTCCCGGGCGGCGCGGGGCGCGGGTCCCGGCCATCCTCCGCCGGGCCCCCGCCGCCGGCAAGCGGTGGCCCGGGGCCGTTCCTCGGGCCCGGCCCGCGGGGACGGCGACCGCCGCCGTCCCCGCGGCTGCCCGGGCGGGGGACGTACGACCAACGGCGGAGGCGCTTTCCGTGCACCGGGCAATGGCCAGGTGCCGGGTGCGCCTCTTACCTTTGGTGGTCATGAGCCCCTTCGACCCCGGCGAGCCCGATCCCCTCCCCGTCACCCCTGAATCCGCCGGTCAACCGGCCCACTCGAAGGGTTCGGCACCCATCGCGGTGCGTGCCCCGGACCCCGCGGCCGCTGCGGCCCCCGCCGGGGCCGTCGAGGGCGGGGTGCTGGGGCCCGCGTACCGGGCCCTGAGCATCGGCATCGTGTCGGTCGTCCTGCTGATCGCGTTCGAAGCGACGGCGGTCGGCACCGCCATGCCGGTGGCGGCCCGGGAACTGGACGGGATCTCGCTCTACGCCTTCGCCTTCTCCGGCTACTTCACCACCAGCCTGTTCGGGATGGTGCTGGCCGGGCAGTGGGCGGACCGGCAGGGGCCGCTGAAACCGCTCGCCCTCGGCATCCTCGCCTTCGGGATGGGGCTCGTCCTGTCCGGCACCGCCGGGCTGATGTGGCTGTTCATCCTCGGGCGGGCCGTGCAGGGGCTCGGCGGCGGGCTGGTGATCGTCGCGCTGTACGTGGTGGTGAGCCGGGCGTACCCGGAGCGGCTACGGCCGGCGATCATGGCGGCATTCGCGGCGAGTTGGGTGCTGCCCTCGGTGGTCGGCCCGCTGGCCTCCGGCACGGTGACCGAGCACCTGGGCTGGCGCTGGGTGTTCCTGGGCGTCCCGGCCCTGGTGCTGGTGCCACTGGCGCTGGCGCTGCCGCAGATACGCCGTCGGGCCTCGGGCCCGCCGCCCGCCGACCTCCCCGAGGGCGGCCCGCGGACCACGGCCGAACCGCGCGGCCGGCGCATCCGCCTGGCGCTGATGATCTCGGCCGGTGCGGGGTTGCTGCAGTACGCCGCCCAGGACCTGCGCTGGCTCTCGCTGCTCCCGGCGGCGCTGGGCGGTGCGCTGCTCGTCCCGGCGGTGCTGGGGCTGCTGCCGCGCGGAACCTACCGGGCCGCCCGCGGGCTGCCCTCGGTGGTCCTGCTGCGCGGGATGGCCGCCGGCTCGTTCATCGCGGCGGAGTCCTTCGTCCCGTTGATGCTGGTGACCCAGCGCGGGCTGTCGCCGACCCTGGCCGGGCTCTCCCTGGCGGCGGGCGGCGCGACCTGGGCGCTGGGCAGCTTCGTCCAGTCGCGGGCCCGGGTGGCCCCGTACCGGCACCGGTTGATGGCGTGGGGGATGGTGCTGGTGGCCGCGGCGATCGCGACCGCGCCCACGGTGCTCCTCGCGGCGGTGCCGGTGTGGATCGTGGCGGTCGCCTGGGGCTTCGGCTGCTTCGGCATGGGGTTGGTGACCTCGGCCACCAGCGTGCTGCTGCTGGAACTGTCCGCGCCGCAGGAGGCCGGCAGCAACTCGGCGGCGCTCCAGATCTCGGACGGGCTCTCCAACGTGCTGCTGCTCGCGGTGGGCGGGGCGGCCTTCGCGGCGATGGGCGGCGGCGCGGTGGGGGCCGCGCACGGCGCTGCCACCACCGGGGGCGCCGGCGCGCACACCGGCGCGTTCGTGGTGGTGTTCCTGCCGATGGCGGTGGTGGCCGTGCTCGGGGTCTGGGTCGCCACCCGGGTGCGCCGCCCGGGGCCGTCCGCGTCCCGGGCGAACGCCCCCGCACCGGGCCGCTGACCCCGGGAAACGGGGTGCGCGGGGGCGGTCGGGCCGGTGTGTGAGGCGGGTCTCACCCCCTGCGGAGCGGGCCCCTTCGCGCCCGGAACGGGGGTCGGCCACCGGTAGGGTGGCCCGGTTGTCATACCCGTGCGGGCAGCTCGACCGGCCCGCCGGAACCGGACCACGTCGAACCGGAGACCGTGACTACCACCGCCACCCCTTCGCACCACCTGTCGCCCGCCTACCCGGGCCGAGCCCCGTGGGGAACCGCCAGCAAGCTGCGCGCCTGGCAACAAGGGGCGATGGACAGGTACCTCCAGGAACAGCCGCGCGACTTCCTCGCCGTCGCCACCCCGGGAGCCGGGAAGACCACCTTCGCGCTCACCCTCGCCTCCTGGCTGCTCCACCACCACGTCGTGCAGCAGGTGACCGTGGTCGCCCCGACCGAGCACCTGAAGAAGCAGTGGGCCGAGGCCGCCGCCCGGATAGGGATCAAGCTCGACCCCGAGTACAGCGCGGGCCCCCTGGGCCGCACGTACCAGGGCGTGGCCGTGACCTACGCGGGCGTGGGGGTGCGGCCGATGCTGCACCGCAACCGGGTCGAGCAGCGCAAGACGCTGGTCATCCTCGACGAGATCCACCACGCGGGCGACTCCAAGTCCTGGGGCGAGGCGTGCCTGGAGGCGTTCGAGCCGGCCACCCGGCGCCTGGCGCTCACCGGCACCCCGTTCCGCTCGGACACCAACCCGATCCCGTTCGTCGCCTACGAGGAGGGCAACGACGGCATCCGCCGCTCCTCCGCCGACTACACGTACGGATACGGCAGCGCGCTCGGGGACGGGGTGGTGCGCCCGGTCATCTTCCTCTCGTACAGCGGCAACATGCGGTGGCGGACCAAGGCCGGCGACGAGATCGCGGCCCGGCTCGGCGAGCCGATGACCAAGGACGCCATCTCCCAGGCGTGGCGGACCGCGCTCGACCCGCGCGGTGACTGGATGCCGAACGTGCTGCGCGCCGCCGACCGCCGGTTGACCGAGGTCCGCAAGGGCATCCCCGACGCGGGCGGCCTGGTGATCGCCTCCGACCAGGACTCGGCCCGCTCCTACGCCAAGCTGATCCGGGAGATCACCGGCGACAAGGCCACCCTGGTGCTCTCCGACGACTCGGGCGCCTCGGACCGCATCGACGAGTTCAGCCACAACGACGACCGCTGGATGGTCGCGGTGCGCATGGTGTCGGAGGGGGTCGACGTGCCGCGGCTGGCCGTCGGCGTCTACGCCACCACCATCTCCACGCCGCTGTTCTTCGCGCAGGCCGTGGGCCGATTCGTGCGCTCCCGCCGGCGCGGCGAGACCGCTTCGGTGTTCCTGCCCACCGTGCCCGACCTGCTCGGCTTCGCCAACGAGATGGAGGTGGAGCGGGACCACGTCCTCGACAAGCCGAAGAAGGAGGGCGAGGAGGACCCGTACGCCGAGTCCGAGAAGGAACTGGAGGAGGCGAACCGGGAGCAGGACGAGGACACCGGCGAGCAGGACGCGCTGCCCTTCGAGGCGCTGGAGTCGGACGCCGTGTTCGACCGGGTCCTCTACGACGGCGCCGAGTTCGGCATGCAGGCGCACCCCGGCAGCGAGGAGGAGCAGGACTACCTGGGCATCCCGGGGCTCCTCGAACCCGACCAGGTGCAACTGCTGCTCCAGAAGCGGCAGGCCCGGCAGATCGCCCACGCGCGCCGCAAGCCCGACGAGGAGGCCGACCTGCTGGAACTGCCGGCCGAGCGGCGGCCGGTGGTCTCCCACAAGGAGCTGCTGGAACTGCGCAAGCAGCTCAACACCCTGGTCGGCGCCTACGTGCACCAGAGCGGCAAGCCGCACGGGGTGATCCACACCGAGCTGCGCCGGGTCTGCGGCGGCCCGCCCAGCGCGGAGGCCACGGCGGGCCAGCTCCGTCAGCGCATCGACAAGGTGCGGGAGTGGGCCACCCGGATGCGCTGAGGAGCTCCTCGCGGGCAGGGTGCGGGGTCGGTCCGGAGCTTCGAAGGCTCCGGACCGACCCCGCGCCGGCGTACGCCCCCCAACAAGGTCCGGAAAATGACGGAACTCAGGAGCAAAGTGTCACTAATCGGACGCTACTCGTCAGTTGGAGACCGGATTCTGGACGGAGCCTTCCGCTGAGCGAACCGGGTCGCTAGGGTCCCCGCAACGCACACGCCCCGTGGCAGCGCCGCCGCGGAGCGCAGCCGGTGTGCCGGTGGGCCACGCCCGTGGGCCCCGGGCCGCCTTGGCTGCCGGCAACCTCCGCGGGCGCGCACCGCCCCGGGACGGGCGGGCCCCGCCCGTCCGCGGAGGACGCCACGGACCCCTCATCACCGAAGGAGTGGGCGTCGTGACCGCGGAGACTTCTCAGACGCTCGACCGAGGACTGCGCGTCCTCAAGCTGCTCGCCGACACCGACCACGGCCTCACCGTGACGGAACTGTCCACCAAGCTCGGGGTGAACCGCACCGTCGTGTACCGGTTGCTCGCCACCCTGGAGCAGCACGCCCTGGTCCGCCGCGACCTCGGCGGCCGGGCCCGGGTCGGGCTCGGCGTGCTGCGCCTGGGCCGACAGGTGCACCCCCTGGTCCGGGAGGCGGCGCTGCCCGCGCTGCGCGCGCTCGCCGAGGACATAGGGGCCACCGCCCACCTCACCCTGGTGGACGGAGCTGAGGCCCTCGCCGTCGCGGTGGTCGAACCCACCTGGACCGACTACCACGTCGCCTACCGCACCGGGTTCCGCCACCCCCTGGACCGGGGCGCCGCGGGAAGGGCCATCCTCGCCGCCCGGCAGGGCGTGCGCGACCAGCCCGGCTACACCCTCACCCACGGCGAACTCGAAGCCGGCGCCAGCGGCGCGGCGGCGCCCCTGCTCGGGGTGACCGGGGTGGAGGGCAGCGTCGGGGTGGTCATGCTCTCCGACTCGGTGCCGGAGCGGGTGGGGCTGCGGGTGGTGGACGCGGCCCGCGAGGTCGCCGACGCCCTGCGCTGACCGTCCCCGGGGCACGGGACGGAGCACCCCGTGCCCGTAAGGTTGCAGGGTGCTCCCACGCCTCACACGTCTCCAGGCCATCGCGTTGTGCGCCGTCCCGGTCCTCGCCCTGGTGGCCACCGCGCTCTTCGCCCCGCTGCCCTTCGTCATCGCCCAACCCGGGCTGACCGCGGACGTCCTCGGCAAGAACGACGGCACCCCCGTGATCACCATCGAGGGGGCGCCGGTCCGCAGCACCGAGGGCCAGTTGCGGATGACCACGATCGAGGCCACGGGTCCGGGCACCGACGTCGACTTCGGCTCCGTCTGGGACGGCTGGTTCCGTGAGGACCGGGCCGTGATGCCGTACGACGCGGTGTACCCGGCCGGGGACTCCACCCGGGAGATCGAGCGGCACAACACCCGCGAGATGGAGAAGTCCCAGCACACCGCGGTGCAGGCCGCCCTCGGCTACCTGGGCCGCAGCTCCGACGAGGTGCGGGTCACCCTGCGGCTCGCCGACGTGGGCGGCCCCAGCGCCGGACTCTTCTTCTCCCTCGGGGTGATCGACAAGTTGGAGGGCGACGGCAGCGGCGGCGACCTCACCGGCGGCCGGACCATCGCCGGCACCGGCACCATCACCGCGGACGGCCAGGTCGGTCCGGTGGGCGGGGTCTCCCTGAAGACCCAGGCCGCCCGGCGCGACGGCGCGACGGTCTTCCTGGTCCCCCGGGCGGAGTGCGGCGACGCCCGGGCCGAACTCCCCGAGGGGCTGCGACTCATCCCGGTCACCGACCTCAAGGGCGCGGTGGACTCCCTGAAGGCCCTCGACACGGGCGGCAAGGTCCCCAGCTGCTGACCGGGAGCGGCCCCCGCCGTCAGCGCGGGGCGAGCGCGCCCGTCCGGACGGCGCGCAGACCGCGTTCGACGGTCTCCCGCTGCTCGCCGACCGGGGCCACGTAGTCGAGGACGCCCCGCGCGGCCTCCTCGCCGAGCGTCCGGGTGATCACCCAGGTGGCGAGGTACTGGGACGCCAGACAGCCGCCCGCGGTGGCGACGTTCCCCCGCGCGTGGAACGGCGCGTCCAGCACGGTGACGCCGAGGGCCTCGACGAACGGCCGGCTCGTGGTGTCCGTGCAGGCCGGCGCGGAGTCCAACAGCCCCAGGTGCGCCAGCACCAACGCACCCGAACACTGCGCGCCGATCAACTGCCGCGACGGGTCCAGCGGCAGTCGGGAGGGCAACCAGCCCTCGGCGACCACGTCCCGGGTCCGCACCCCGCTGCCGATCAGCACCACATCGGCCTCGGGGACGAACTCCATCGGCCGCTGCCCGGTCACCTCCACCCCGTTCATCGAGGTCACCACGGGGGTCGGCGTCGTGATGAGGGCTTCCAGCCCGTTCGCACGGCACCGGTTGATCAGCGCGGACGCGATGAAGCTGTCCAGCTCGTTGAACCCGTCGAACGTGACCACGGCCACCTGCGTCATCATCACTCCTGGGAGTCGTCGGGCGCCCAGTCTCCCGGTTCCGCCGGGGCCGGGCGAGAGCCAATCGCCGGGAATCGGCCCCTTCCTGGTCGCCGGGTCAGACGCCGTGCCCCAGCCGCGGGGGCGCGGTGGCCAGGCGCAGTCCGAGTTCGACCAGGGTCCAGCCCAGTCGGGTCCGCAGGGTGCGGGGCGCCCGGGCCGGGGCGGGCCTCGGGGGCGCCGCCGCGTGCAGTGCGGCGGCGCGCTGGTGGTGCAGCAACAGATGGACGTCGGGATGCACGACGTGCTCCTTCCGGGACGGAACGGGTGTGGAACGGGGGACGGCCGGAGCCCGGGGGAGGGGCGCCCCGGCCCGGGCGGCGGTCAGTCGGTCCTACGTTGTTGGTGGGTCGGACGGGCCGTCGTAGGGTCCAGAGATCCAGAGACACCGGGTATGGCTTTCAGTCGGTTGCCCTCG
>NZ_JBEOWM010000082.1:0-17503 GCF_040296045.1 Streptomyces sp. NPDC002490
TCCACCCCACCCCCCCCCACCCTCATCTACTCCTACCGTTGCTCCCACACTCCCCCCCCCCCCACGACTCTTCCGCCGGTCCCGTTACACCGGAGGTTCATGAGTGGAGTTCCCTTTCATTCGGCCAGATGCACGGAGAAGAAGACAGAGGCATCCGGCAAATCGCCAACGTGAAACTGGTCTGGATCAACAGCGAACAGTTCGCCGTCACAGTTGAGCTCAACCATCTGCGCGGGCGCGGCATCTGGATCGACATCGCATCGGGGCTTCAGTACGGCAGTCGCCCGAGCCTTGGCGTGCAGTGATTCCGTACCGGGAACGATGGAGTCCCCTGCCGCGTAGTTCGTCTCGATCTCCACCTGGTATCCGGAGAACCCGTTGACCATCACGTGCCCGAATCCGGTGACAGTGGCATCGTTCTGAGCTGCCAGCCGATCCGCTGCTGCCTGAGCTCCCGCACCGCGAAGGGGTGCTCCGTTCAACCACTCCAGCCAGTTCTCGTCCTGGCCAATGGATTCCTCAAGGCCGACGAGGAGTTCCTCCCTCGCCTCCTGGGCGGCGGCCAGGGCCGCCGCGTCGGCCGCCGATTGTGCGCCGTTGCGAGCAGCCGCCGCTTGCGCGAAGGCGAAGAACGCAAGCGCGGCGAACAGCACGATCACCGTCAACCACATGTAGATCGGCAGCGTCTGCCCCCGGTCACTGCGGTCGCTGCTCGTCAGCCTCCCAGGACGTCGCTCACTGCCTTCAGGATGCGGTCGGAGATCTTCCCGTCCAGCCCCAGTCCGTCGATCAGCGTGAAGATCCCCGCGATGATGATCAGCAGGCCCGCGTACTCCACGAAGCCCGCGCCGCGGTCGTGCAGGGGGCCGCGGAGGCGGGACGGGGCGAGGTGGCGCCAGGTGGCCAGGCGGGTCTTCATGGTGGGTCCTTCCCTCCGGGTGCTGTGCACGGCCGACCACGGAAAGGTACGGGACGGGGGCGGTGCGGCTCGTGGGCCCTGGGGCCCAACTCGCGGGTGGGCGGGTCAACGGGACCACCCCTCGCCCGGGGTGGCGGGAGCGGTGCCGAGCCAACGGGCGATGGCCTCGCTGCGGCTCGTGCTGTGCAGCTTCGCGAAGATGCGGTTGATGTGGTTCTTGACGGTCTTCTCGCTGATGAAACAGGCGGCGGCGATCTGGCGGTTGTTCATGCCGGACGCGATGAGGTCCATGACCTCCACCTCCCTGGAGCTGAGACCGAAGGCGAACGGGGCGGGTCCGTCACCGCGGGCGCCGGGTCCGTGGCTGCCCCGGGCCCGCCATGACTGTCCCACAAAGCGTTGCAGGCGCGAAGGGAGTTGGGAGGTTCCGGACGGCCGGGTGGGCGGGGGCGGCGCATTCGAGACGTCCGGCCCCGTGGGAGCCCCGGTCCCGGACCACACGTCCCGCGCCGACCGGGTGCAGGTGCCCCGGCCGTGCCGCACCTCCCGGACCGCGGTGAGGAGTTCCTCGGTGGTGAACTCGCCGTGCACCAGGTAGCCGCGGGCGCCCAGGTGGCGGGCCGCCCGGATGGTCTCCGGCTCCGTGCTGTAAGTGAGCATCAGGACCGGGGCCAGGCGGGCCAGGGCCGGTAAGGCGGCCAGCCCGTCCGTGTCGGGCATGCGGACGTCCAGCAGGACGACGTCGGGGCGGTGCCGGCGGACCTCGGTGAGCACCTCGGCGCCGTTGGTGGCCTCGGCGACCACGGTGACGTCCGGGTGGGCGCCGAGGAGGGCGGCGAGCCCGGCCCGGACCACGGGGTTGTCGTCGGTGACGACGACCCGTACGGCGGGCTGCTGCTCAACGGGCATGGTCGGCCTCCGGGAGCGGACGGGGAACGGGCCGGGGAAGGGTCAGGTGCACGGTGGTGCCGGGCGCCCCGGCGGGGGCCGGGGCGATGCGCAGGGCGCCGCCGAGCGCGGCGGCGCGCTCGGCCATGCCCAACAGGCCGAACCTGCCGCGGGCCCGGAGCGCGGCGAGGCGGGCGCAGTCCGGGGTGACGGGGCCGGTGCCCAGCCCGGAACCGTCGTCGGTGACGGAGACGGCGAGGGTCTCGGCGGCGAGGGTGACGGTGACCGTGACGTGGGTGGCGCGGGCGTGCCGGTGGGCGTTCTCCAGGGCTTCCGCGACGATGGTCGCCGTCTCGTGGACGACCCGGTCGGCGAGGGCGGGGCGCCGCAGGGGGTCGGGGTCGGTGCGCAGGGTGGCGGCCAGCCCGGTGCGGGTGCGGAAGTCGTCGACGAGGGCGTCCAGTTCGACGAGGAGGTCGGTGCCGGGACCGGTGGTGCCGCGCAGGTCGTGCAGGAGGGTGCGGGACTCGGCGGCGGCGCGGCGGGCGGCGCGGGCGACCTCCTCGGCGCGGTGGCGCAGGGTCTGCGGGTCGGTGCGGTCGGCGGTGGCCGCGAGGGCTTCGGCGGACAGGGCGAGGCCGTGCAGCGTCTTGGCGACGGAGTCGTGCATCTCGCGGGCGAGGCGGGCGCGTTCGGATTCGACGGCGTCGCGGACGGCGAGGTCGGCGTGGGCCTCGGCGAGGGCCCGGGTGGCGGAGCCGAACCGGAACATCAGGTTGCGCAGGGTCACCCCGATGATGCCGGCGGCGACGCAGAAGCCGGCGAGCAGGGCGGTGCTGGAGGCGCTGCCGGGGCGGGTCTCCCAGGCGCGGTAGGCGGTGAGCAGGGCGACGATCTGGAGGCCGGTGAAGACGCCGGCGCCGCGCCAGCCGTAGAGCAGGCCGGCGAGCAGCGGGGTGCACACGGCGACGTAGCCGAGGGGCGAGGCGGGTGAGGCGGTGAGCAGGAGGATCGAGCCGACGAGCAGGTCGAGGCCCATGAGGGTGGGGTGGGCGAGGACGCGGGGGCCGAAGCGTTCCCAGTCGCGGAGCATGGCGTAGGAGCCCATGAAGCCGAGGACGCCGGCGGCGAGGACGGCGTACCGGGGGGCGCCGTCGGCGGCCCCGCTCATGGCGAAGGGCACCCCGAGCGCGATGACGGCGAGGCGGGCGCCGAAGACCTGGCGGCACAGGGCCTGGAGGGCGCTGAGTTGGATGCGGAGACTGGGCGGCGGGGCGTCGTCCTCTATGGCGGACGGCCAGGGGCCGGGCCGGGTGGCGAGGGGGGAGCCGGGGCGGCGGAGGGGGCGCGGGGGCCGGGCGGGCGGCATCAGGGGCCCAGGAGGGAGCCGAAGTCGGTGCCGGAGCCGAGGAACATGCCGGCGGCGATGAGGATCATGGTGGCGGGGAGCATGAAGACCAGGGTGACGACGGTGGCCTTGGGGATGGTCTTGGCGGCCCGCCGGCGGGCGTTCTGGGCGTCGGTGCGGCGCATGTCGGCGGCGATCTGGATGAGGGTCTCGGCGATCGGGGAGCCGAGTTCCTCGCCCTGCTGGAGGGCGGAGACGAACTGGGCGACCTGTTCGGAGTCGTTGCGGCGGCGCAGTTCGTCGAAGGCCTGGCGACGGCTGACGCCCATGTCCATCTGGCGCAGGGCGATGCGCAGTTCGTCGGCCCAGGGGCCCTCGTAGCGTTCGGCGACCCGGTCGAGGGCCTGGCGGAAGCCGAGTCCGGCGGAGACGACCACGGCGAGGACGTCGAGGAAGTCGGGCAGGGTGCGGTCGATGACGGCGCGCCGGTCGCGGACGGCCTGCCAGATGAGGAGGTCGGCGGCGAGGACGCCGAAGGCGAGGGTGAGGGCGGCGAAGAGGGTCTGGCCGTTGGTGAGGAAGACGGTGCCGAGGACGACGCCGAAGACGCCGTAGACGGCGCGGCGGGCCGCGTAGCGGTCGAGGGTGAGTCCGCCGGGGTTGCCGGCCATGTCGATGCGGCGGCGTTTGGCGGCGACGCGTTTGGGGCCCATCAGGCGCAGCACCAGCGGGGCGAGGCGCATGCCGAGCCGGTCGACGGCGGCGTCGGGGGTGGAGACCCGGCTGCCGCCGACCTCCAGGGCGAGGGCGAGGTCGCCGGGGAGTTCGGTCTCGCTGCGGTACATGCGCAGGCCGAGGAGGGCGCCGAGCACGGCGGTGCCCGCGAGGGCGGCGAGGAGCAGGGCCGTCAGCGGCATCGGGGCGGGTACCTCACACTTCGATCTTGCCGAGGCGGCGGATGGCGAAGAAGCCGACGGCGTAGAGGCCGAGGGCGATCAGCACCAGGACCTGGCCGACCGGGGAGGAGGTCACCCGGGTGAGGGCGCCCTCGTTGGAGGAGTTGACGAGGAGGAGGGAGCCGAGGCCGAGCAGCGGGACGGTGAAGGCGGTGGCGTTGACCTCGGAGAGCATGGTGCGCACTTCGCGTCGGGTCTCCTTGCGGTCCTCCAGGGTCTGGGTGAGGTTGCGCAGGGAGCTGACGACGGCGCCGCCGGCCTTGTTGGACAGCACGAGGGTGGTGACCAGGACGACGAGTTCGCGGGAGGGCAGGCGGCGGGCGAGTTCGCCGAGGGCGTCGTCGACGGAGCGGCCGAGGGCCAGTTGGTCGGCGACGCGGGAGAGTTCCTCGCCGGCGGGCGCTTCGAGTTCCTCGGCGGCCATGGCCAGGGAGGTGCGCAGGGCGAGTCCGGCGGCGGTGGCGTTGGCGAGCAGCCGGGCGACGTCGGGGAGTTGGTTGATGAAGGCTTCGATGCGCTTCTGGCGCTGCCAGTTGAGGAAGAGGGCGGCGCCCCACACGCCGACGGCGGCGGCGATCGGGCCGAAGAAGGGCGCGAGGGCGGAGGCGGCGATCAGCCAGAGGGCGGTGGTGGCGGCGAGGGCGTAGCTGAGGAACTCGCCGGGGGTGAGGTCGAGTCCGGTGGCGGAGAGCCGGTGGCCCACGGTGCGGCCGAGGCGGGTGCGGCGCAGTCGGCGGTCAACGGCGGCGAAGCGGCGGGCGCGGCTGGCGGTGCCGTGGACGGGGCCGCCGGAGAGCCGGTCGACGAGGGCGCGGCGTTGGGCGCGGCCGGTGGCCCAGCTGTGGAGTCCGGCGGTGGCGAGGGCGCAGCCGAGGAGGGTGGCGCCGAGGGCGAGGAGGGCGGGGTCGGTCACGCCGGCCTCCCCGGGGTGTGCGGGGCGTGGTTCATGCGAGGGCCTGCCGGGTGTGGGGGGCGGCGGGGCCGTCGGAGGCGACGCCGAAGGCGGGCGGGACGGGTTCGCTGGCGACGTACAGCTTCTCGGCGACGGCGCGGGGCAGCGGGAGGTGTGCGAAGTGGCCGTGCACGGTGCGGTCGGGGCCGGGTGGTCGGGGGACGAACCGGGAGACGGTGGCGGTGCGGAAGGCTTCGCGGCCGTGGGAGACGAGGAGGGCGATCTCGACGATGCGGCGGGAGCCGTCGGCGTGTCGGGCGAGTTGGACGACGACGTCGACGGCGGAGTTGATCTGGTCCTTGAGCGCTTCGAAGGGGATGCTCACCTCGGACATGGAGCCGAGGGTCTGGAGGCGCATGAGGGCGTCTTCGGCGCTGTTGGCGTGGACGGTGGCCAGGGAACCGTCGTGGCCGGTGGACATGGCCTGGAGCATGTCGAGGGTCTCGCCGCCGCGGACCTCGCCGACGATGATGCGGTCGGGGCGCATGCGGAGGCTGTTGCGGACCAGGTCGCGGATGGTGATGTGGCCCTTGCCCTCGACGTTCGGGGGGCGGGACTCCAGTCGGATGACGTGGTCCTGTTGGAGTTGGAGTTCGGCGGAGTCCTCGATGGTGATGATGCGTTCGTGGCTGGGGATGAGGCCGGAGAGCGCGTTGAGCAGGGTGGTCTTCCCGGAGCCGGTGCCGCCGCTGACGATGAGGTTGAAGCGGGCGCGGACGAACGCGGAGAGCAGCATCAGCATCGGTTCGTCGAGGGAGCCGAGGGCGATGAGTTCGGGGAGTGCGTAGGCGCGGGGGAAGCGGCGGATGGTGAGGGTGGGGCCGGTGAGGGAGAGCGGGGGGATGATGACGTTGACGCGTTCGCCGGTGGGGAGGCGGGCGTCGACCATGGGGTGGGACTCGTCGACGCGTCGGTTGACGGTGGAGACGATGCGCTCGATGGTCTGCATGAGCTGTTCCTCGGAGGCGAAGCGCAGCGGGAGCTGTTCGACGCGTCCGCCGCGTTCCACGAACACCGCGTCGGGCCCGTTGACCATGATCTCGGTGATGGTGGCGTCGGCGAGGAGGGGTTCGAGGACGCCGAGGCCGAGGGCTTCGTCGACGACGCGGCGGATGAGCTGGGTGCGTTCGGCGGTGGAGAGGACGGGCCCCTCGCGGCTGATGAGGTGGCCGAGGACGCGTTCGAGGCGGAGCCGGCGGTCCGCCGCGGTCAGCGAGGACATCTCGGCGAGGTCGATCTCTTCGAGGAGTTTGGCCCGGTAGACGGCGACGAGGTGGCCGTCCTCGCGCGGGGTGCCGGGTTCCCTGGGGGTGATCGCCAGGCGGGACCTCAGGCTCATGGGCTGTTCCTCCTTCCGTTCGGGTGGGTGGCGGGCGGGGTGCGGGTCACTCGTCGGTGGGCATGGTGACCGTGCGGGTGATGTGCCAGCCGTCGCCGGCGAACGGGACGAGCAGGGGGACGCTCACGGTGACGGTGGCCCGGGAGAGCTCGCCCTCTTCGCTGGGAGCGACGTCGGCGTCGAGGCCGTCGTCCATGGCGGCGTGTCCGGCGGCCTCGCCGGCGGCGCTGCCCTCCTGGGCGGTGACCCGGGCGGCGGCGCGGGCGCCGGAGCCGGCCTGGCCGGCCGCGTAGCCGACGAGGCCGAGTTGGACGGCGGCGAGGCCGACGAGGAGCAGGATCGGCAGGAACCCGGCGAACTCCAGGGTGCTGACGCCCCGGTCGTCCGCGGGTGGGCGCGGCGGGGCGGCGGGGCGGCGGGGCGCGGTCACCGGGTGCCGTCCTCGGCCGCGGCGCCGGCTTCGGCGTCGACGGTCCAGCCGGTGGTGACGCCGGGGAAGAGGACGGGGACGGGGGCGGTGACGTCGGCCCGCCACACCAGCCCGTCTCGGGAGCAGGACACGTCGGCGTCCTGCCAGGCGGCGGGGAGGTGCTGTTTGCCGGCGGCGACGCAGGCGTCCTGGCCGCCGGCGCCGAACGCGGCGGCGGCGGTCGCGGCCCGGGCGGCCTCGTCGGCGGCGTTGCCGGCGAGGGAGAACGTGTACCCGTACAGCGCGCACTGCCACAGCAGGGCGAGGACGGCGAGGAGCAGCGGGAAGGTGCCGGCGAACTCCAGGGTGACCGCGCCCCGGTCGCCGGCGGGGCCGCGGCGGCGCAGGGCGAGCGTGCCGCGGTCGCCGCCGGGGCGGCGTCTGCGGTGGCCGGGTCCGGGGGTGTCGGCGGCGATCAGGTCGAGCTCGGCGGCGAGGGTCCACAGCGCCTGTTTGACGGTGGACTTGTGGTCGAGGTCGTGCACCCGGCCGGCGTCCACCACCGCGTGGAGTTCCTTGAACTGGGCGGGGACGGTGGTGCGGGCGACCCGGGTGTCGGTGACGCGGGCGACGAGGGACGCCTGGATCTCGGTGCCGCGGCCGTGGCGGTTGATGACGGTGGTGGTGTCCTCGGCCTTGCGGATCTGGAGCCGGTCCCAGAGGCGGACCATGCGTTTGGCGGCGCGGACGGCGATGACGTCGGGGGTGACCAGCAGCAGGGCCCGGTCGGAGAGTTCGACGGCGGCGGCGCCGGCGGCGCTCATCTGGGTGCCGCAGTCGATGACGACCAGGTCGTAGCGGCTGCGCAAGGCGGCGACGACCTGGCGGGCGACCCGGTCGGTGACCTCTTCGCCGCGTTCCCCTTCGGCAGGGGCGAGCAGCAGGGCGAGCCCGCTCTCGTGGGTGAAGACGGCCTCGTGGAGGACGCGGGCGTTGATGTCCTTGATGGCGGCCAGGTCGGCGATGGAGCGGCGGAACTGGACGTCGAGGTAGGCGGCGACGTCACCGGCCTGGAGGTCGAGGTCGACGAGGGCGACGGAGCGTCCGCCGGAGCGGGCGGCGAGGGCGAGTTGGACGGCGGTGAGGGTGGTGCCGACGCCGCCCTTGGCGCCGGTGACGCTGATCACGGTGCCGCCGGGGCCGCCGTGGGGGGTGTCGCCGGTGCCGAGGTGGCGCCGCATTCCGCTGGCCCAGCCGGCGGCGGCCTGGACGCGTTCGGCGAGGGCGTCGTGGTCGAGGGGAAGGCCGACGATCCCGCGGACCCCGGAGTCCATGGCGGCGGTCAGCACGCCGGGGGAGGTGTCGGCGGTGACGAGGAGGACGCCGACGGACGGGTAGCGTCCGACGATCTCGCGGATCAGTTGGGGGACGGGCGCGGGGCCGATGCGTTCGTGGACGAGGACGACCTCGGGGAGTTCGTCGAGGGATTCCGCGGCGAGCCGGCCGAGGGTGTCGAGGAGCGCGGCCGTGTCGCCGACGGGCAGCGCGGCGTCGGTGTCGGGGAGTTGGCCGAGCAGCGAGGTCAGGGCGCGGGCGGATTCCAGGTCGCCCACGGCGGGCAGCACACGGATGCTCATCGCGAAGGCTCCTGGAGTTCCTCGTCGAGGACGTACCTGCGGTCGCCGGGTGCCGCGTCGGTGCCGCCGCCGGGGGCGACGAGGGCGAGTCGGACGTGGGTGGCGAAGGATTCGGCGTAGGCGACGCGTTGGGCGTCGGCGGTGCCGAGGGCGAAGGTGATGGGCACGGCCTCGGCGGTGCGGCGGGTGCGGTCGCGGCCGTCCGGGTCGAGGGCGGTGAGCTTGCCGACGTCGATGACCTTGGCCTTCTCGACGATGAGCCGGGACTGGTCGGGGGTCTTGTCGTCCTCGCCCTCGAAGGTGGCGTAGATGTTGACGCTGGCGCCGGGGGTGATCTTGCCGGCGACCCCGGTGGCCGCGTCGATCATGATGGCGATCTCCTGCTGTCCGCGGGCGAGCGCCGGCCGGTCGACGATCATGTCGCTCTGCAACAGGGAGCCGGCCTTCAGTCGGGTGACGGCGATCTTGCCGCGGATGGCGGCGAGGTCGGTGACGGCGTTCTTCGACAGCCACCGCTCCGGCATGCTGACCCGTTCGAACTGGTCGCCGGTGAGCGTCTTGTACGGGGCGATGTCGTCCTTGAGGCGGTAGGCGGTGAGCTCGGGTCCGACCTTGGTCCGCACGTCGCGGATCACGGCCAGCACCCCGGCGAAGGCGCCGAGGGCGCACAGCACCGAGAGGACCAGCAGGATGACGCCGCGGCGCTGGCGTGAGTTCATGGCCGGACTACCTCGATCGGAGACGGGGGCGAGCGGACGACGGGGCGGGCGGGGCGGTTCAGCCGGGGCGGCCGGTGAGGGCCGCCCGGGTGGTGGCCGGCGTGCCGAGCGCGGGGGCGGCCCGGGGGGCGCCGCGGACGGCCCGGGGGCGGGGGTCGGGCGGGGGGACGAGGGGCGCGGAGCAGAAGCCGCAGCGGTCGCCGATGAGTTCCAGCCCGCACCAGTGGCACCGTTCGCGGCGGACGGAGGAGACGAGTTGGTGGAGCACGGAGACGTCCCCGATGGCGGCGGCGAACTCGACGACCTTGCCGGTGCCCCACCAGCGGGCGGAGTCGGCGGGCAGCCGGGTCTCGGTGAGTCCCTGGACGCGCCAGGAGGGGGCGAGCGTGCCGGTGACCCAGTCGGGGGCGAGCTGTCCGGCCGCGGTCACCATGCGGGTGCCGAAGGCGGGCCCGGTGAGGGCGGGGGCGTCGCCGGCGGTCGGGGCGGCGCCCAGCCGGACGAGTTCGGCCTGCGGGGTGGCGAGGACCGCGAACTGGGAGCCGGGCACCCAGGACCTGGTGTGGGAGGTGAGGTCGACGGGCACCCGGTCGAGCCGGGCGACGGAGCCGAGCAGCGCACCGGCGTAGATGTAGTGCGCGAGTAACCGGGCGGCGGAGGCGAGCACTCCGGGGCTGAAGTCGCACAGCGAGAGTTGACGGAGTTGGAGGGCGAGCGCGGCGAGGCCGAGCGGCGGCAGGTCGGGGCGGAGCAGGGCGACCCGGTCGGTCTCCAGGACGGAGCGCACGGTGTGCAGCCGGTGGACCACGGCGGCCGGCGCGGAGGCCGGGCACAGCACGATGACGTGGCCGTGGTGCTCGATCAGGGCGTGCAGGTCGGTGAGGGAGCGTTCGAGGTCGTGCCCGGCCGCGGCGCGGGCCCGACGGGCGACCCGCCCCACGGCGCGTTCCCCGCGGCGCCGGTCTGGCCGGGCCGCGCACGGGAGGACGACGGCGGCGGGCGTGTGTCGGTCCGGGGCGGGCAGCACCAGGTCAGGGCTGGTGACGGCTATCGCGGTCGGCACCCGCACACCCCCGTTTCCGCCCGGCGGCGTGGTCGCCCGGCCGCTCTCACGCACCACTGTGACGCCACTCCCCTACCCACTATCCCGACTGCTTCTGCACCATATCCACGGCACGGCCCGCTCAACACCCGATCTCACCAGATGAGTTCACGAGCGGTGGGAACGCCTTGACGCGGGGTGAAGCGGAATTCACTGTTCCAGCACGCTGGCCCCGCCCTGCCGGGCCGTACGGCACCACCGCCTCCGACGGTACCCGGAAGCGGAATCCAGCACGCCGCCGAAGGCCGCCGCGGAGCGACCCCCGCCCGCTACCGTCGGCGCACCCGGACCGGGGCACCACCCAGCGCACCCGGCATCCATAAGCGAGCCATAAGAGAAGTTCAAGCCAGGCATAACACCCCTTACCCCTACGGCTTTTGGGACATTCTCAGCTGGCACGGGGCCATGTCGGAGGTATTGACAACTCCGATTGGTCTGGACCAACTTGGACGGGAACGGCGGCCGTTCCGCAACGCCGACCGCCGGACGGACACCCACCCGTCCGGGCCCCACCCGTCGTTCGCACGTTCGCACCGCGCACGTCACGCGTCGTACAAGGTTTCGCCGTCCCACAAGCTCCGACCGTCCGCAGCACGCCCCCACACCCGGCGTCGAGTGACCCGTGCCCACCCGGCTTACTCGTTTCGCCACCACCCCCACCGGAGGCAGCCAGTGATCCGTCGCTCCCCCCTTGCCGCGTCCGCGGGCAGAGGCTCCCGCATCCCCCGCCGGGCCTGGGCCGGTGCCCTGTCCGCGGCGCTCGCCGCGTCCACGCTGACCCTGACCGGCCTGGCCACCGAGGCCGCCGCGGCCGACGTCAACAACGCCAAGAACCCCGGTTTCGAGTCGGGCCTGGCCAACTGGGCCTGCTCCTCGACCACCGGCTCCGCCGTGTCCACCCCGGTCCGCACCGGCACCGGCGCCCTGAAGGCGTCCCCCGCCGGCCACGACAACGCCCGCTGTACCCAGGCCGTCGCCGTGAAGCCCAACTCGACCTACACCCTGAGCGCCTGGGTGCAGGGCGGACTGGCCTACCTCGGGGCCAGCGGGACCGGCACCACCGACGTGTCGACCTGGACCGCCGACTCCGCCGGCTGGAAGCAGCTGACCACCACCTTCACCACCGGCGCCACCACCACGTCCGTCACCGTGTACACGCACGGCTGGTACGGCGCCGCGGCCTACCTCGTCGACGACGTCTCCGTGTTCGGCCCGGACGGCGGGGGCGGCAACGGCGAGGAGCCGGTCATCCCGGTGCCGCCCACCGGCGTCGCGGTCGGCGGCGCCACCAAGACCTCCCTCGACGTGTCCTGGAAGCCCGTGCCGAACGCCGCGAGCTACCACGTCTACCGCGAGGACGGCACCAAGGTGCAGACCGTGTCGGGCGCCTCGGCGGTCGTCACCGGGCTCGCCCCGGACACCGAGTACGGCTTCCAGGTCTCGGCGGCCAACGCGGCCGGCGAGTCGGTCAAGTCCACCCCCGTGGTGCGCGGTCGGACCCTCAAGGAGGGCGGCAACGGGGGCGGCGTGCCCAAGCACGCCATCACCGGCTACTGGCAGAACTTCAACAACCAGGCCACCGTCCAGACGCTCGCCCAGGTCCAGGACGCCTACGACATCATCGCCGTCTCCTTCGCGGACGCCACCAGCACCCCGGGCGCGGTGTCCTTCACCCTGAACTCGGCCCAGCTCGGCGGCTACACCGACGCCCAGTTCCGCGCCGACGTCAAGGCCAAGCAGGCCGCGGGCAAGAAGGTCATCATCTCGGTCGGCGGCGAACTCGGCACCGTCCGCGTCAACGACGCCACCTCCGCGACCAACTTCGCGAACTCCGTGCACGCGCTGATGCAGTCGTACGGCTTCGACGGCGTGGACATCGACCTGGAGAACGGCCTCAACGCCACCTACATGACCCAGGCGCTGCGCCAGCTGTCGGCGAAGGCGGGCCCCTCGCTCGTCCTCACCATGGCCCCGCAGACGATCGACATGCAGTCCACCGCGGGCGAGTACTTCAAGACGGCGCTGAACGTGAAGGACATCCTCACCGTCGTCAACACCCAGTACTACAACAGCGGCGCCATGCTCGGCTGCGACGGCAAGGTCTACAGCCAGGGCACGGTCGACTTCATCACCGCCCTCACCTGCATCCAGGTCGAGAACGGCCTCGACCCCTCGCAGGTGGGCATCGGCCTGCCGGCCTCCACCCGCGCGGCGGGCGGCGGCTACGTGGCCCCCTCGGTGGTCAACAACGCCCTGGACTGCCTGACCAAGCTCACCAACTGCGGTTCCTTCAAGCCCGCCCGGGCCTACCCGGCGCTGCGGGGCGCGATGACCTGGTCGACCAACTGGGACGCCACGGCGGGCAACGCCTGGTCGAACGCGGTCGGTCCGCACATCCGCACCCTGCCCTAACGGGCTCACCGTCGGCGGTCATCGGGCCCCACACCGGTGACCGCCCGGGAAACCGCCCCTCCGGGTGAACCGTGCACCCCCACGCGCACGACGCTCACCCCCCGCTGCGCCGCCCGTCCCCGGGCGGCGCAGCGGTGCGTTCCGGCCCCGTCGACCTCCGCGGCACCGGTGCCCGTGGCGGGCCGGACGTGCGAGCATCGAGGGATGCCCGACGACGACACCCGCCCCGCCCCGGAGAACCCCGGGAAGGACGCCGAGGTCCACCCCGCGCCCCCGGCCGACGGGCGGGCCCGATGACGCTGAGGCACCCGACCCTCGGTTACGCGATCACCGTGCTGCACTCCGTGCCGGACGACGCCTGGTACCTGGAACTCGACGTCGTCCGGGGGCAGCGGGCCCTGGTGACCGCGATCGTCCCGGACGAGGACCCGGCACGGGAGCCCACGGTGTGCTTCGACCCCCGGGGACGGCACCTGGACGTGCCGTACGAGGTGCTGCGGTGGTTCCTGCACCACGTGGACGAGGAGATCCGGACCTCCCGCACCTGGATGCGGCTGCGCCCCGACCTGGTGGCGGTCGTCCACCGGCTGCGCGGGGAGCACCTGGGCGTCGTCTCGGACGCCGACTTCCCCGCCGTCCTCGCCGAGGTCCGCGCCGTCGTCCCCGCGGTCGACCTCCCCGTCGTCCTCGCCGCCGCCTTCGGACGGCATCCGGACGGCACCGTCCTGGAGTCCACCCGGGCGTTCGCGCTCGTCCACGCGGCCGCCGCCGGCGACGAACCGCCGCGGGCCGTGTGACAGGCTCGGCCCACGAGGATCGCCGCGGCCCAACTGACCTGCCTTCCCGGTGACGTGCCCGGCAACGTCCGCCGGATCACCGCGCTCGCCGCCTCGGCCCGCGCGCAGGGCGCCGCGGTGTGGGGCCCGGACGGCGCCCTGCTCACCGAGGCCGACGACCGCACCCCCGCTGTGGTGACCGCGGACGTCGACGCCTGAGCGAAAATCCCGCGCCCCGTGGCGCACCCAGCGCCTACGCTCGCCCCGGAACGACACACACGGGTCGGGAAGGAGCGGCTGACATGACGGACGAGGTTGACTACCGGGGCGGGGCGGCAGCCGCCGAACGACTGGCCGGGGGCGCGGCGTTGCCGCAGGCCCTGCCCGTCCCCGGCCCCCGGGGCTGGCTGGCCCTGGACGTCGGCGCGCGCCGGTACGAGTCGTACGGGTCCGCGGACCCGGGCTGGGAGCGGGTCGCCCCGCTCCCCGCCGACCTCTCGACGCTGGACGACGGCCGCCTCGCACTCGCCCTGTGCCACCGCAACGGGTTCGTCCGCGAGGCCGCCCTGGAGGCGGCGCGGGGTCGCCCGGCGCTGCTGCCGCTGGTGGTGATCCGCTGCGCGGACTGGGTGGAGGCGGTACGGGAGCGGGCCCGGCGGCTGCTGGCCGGGGCCCTGACCGCCGGGCACGCCCGGGACCTGGCCCCCCTGATCCTGCTGGCCGCCCGGGGCGAACGGGGCGGCTTCGCCGTCGGGTTGCTGAGCGAGGCGCTGCGCGGGGCGGACCGGGACCAGTGGGCCGCCCAACTCGCCGCCCCCGACCGGGCGACCCGACGGTTCGCCCACCGGCTGGCGCTGGCGGAGGGTCGGCTGTCCCCCCTCCAACTGGCCAGCACCGCCGCCCGCCGGGCCGAGGATCCGGTGCTCCAGGACCTGTGTGCGACGGCCGCCCTGGCCGCGCTGCCGGACGGGCCCGGGGCGTACGGGGGCGAGTTCGACGAGGTGGTGGAGTCCCTGTTGTCGGCGCGCAACCCGCGCTGCCGCGCGGCCGGGGTGACCGCCCTGCGGCGGGCCGGCCGGGGTGATGGGGCGGAGTCCTTCCTCGCCGACCGTTCGCCCCTGGTGCGGGCCTGCGCCCGCTACGTCCTCAAGCGGACCGGGGCCGATCCGGCGGTGCGCTACCGGGAGGCCGTCCGCACCCCGGACGGCCTCCCGGGCCCGCCGCCGGGGGCGGTGGTGGGGCTCGCCGAGTGCGGGGACCCTCGGGACGCCGCGCTGCTGTGGCCGTTGGTGGCGCACCCGGTGCCGGCCGTCCGGGCCCGGGCGGTGGAGGGGTTGCGGCTGCTGGACCGGGTGGACCGGGAGCGGTTGCGCCCCCTGCTCGACGATCCCGCCCCGGCGGTGGTGCGGGAGGCGACGGCGTCCCTGCTGTCCTGCGCCCGCGACCTGCCCCCCGGGTGGCTGCTGGACCGGGTGGGCCCCGACCGGCCCCGGCACGTGCGGCTGGCCGCGCTCCGACTGCTGGCGGCGGGCGGCGGGGCGCAGGACCTGCGCGCGGCCCTCGTGCTGGTGGCGGACGCCGACCCGAAGCTGCGTGCCGTCGTCGAGCGGGCGGCCGGGCTCCGCTGACCGCCGGCCCGGGAGGGGTACCGCGCCCGCCCGGCGGAGGGGGCCGCACGCCGCGGGGACCTCAGAAGAAGTCCCCCCAGGGCTGGTCCACCACCTGCTTGACGCACAGCACCACGAACAGCAGCCCGGCCAGGCACAGCATCAGGTTGCTGAGCGGGCCGTTGCGCCACTCGCGGGGCGTGCGGTCGGAGTTGAGCAGCCAGACGAGGGTGAGCGCCAGGAACGGCAGGAAGGCGGCGCCCAGCACTCCGTACAGGATCACCAGCCGGAACGGCTGCCCCTGGAACAGCAGCACCATCGGCGGGAAGGTCAGCCACAGCAGGTAGCCGCGGAAGGCCCGGGACCGCTGCCGCTCGCCGGAGGCCACCGACTCACCGCTGCCGCGCCCCGCCCCGTCCCCGCGCAGCCGGGCGACGAAGTCGGCGAACATCAGGCTGACGCCGTGCCAGACGCCGATCAACGAGGTGAACGAGGTGGCGAAGAAGCCGATCAGGAACAGCTTCGCGGTGGCGCCGCCGTAGCGGTCCTCCAACACCTCCGACAGGTCGAGGAGTCCGCGCTCCCCGCCGGCGATGGCGACGCCCGAGGAGTGCAGGAGTTCCGCGCCCACGAACAGCATCGCGACCACGAACACCCCCGTGGTGGCGTACGCCACCCGGTTGTCCAGCCGCATGGTCCGCATCCAGCCGGGACCCGTCCAGCCCTTGGCGTTGACCCAGTACCCGTAGGCGGCCAGGGTGATCGTCCCGCCCACGCCGCCGATCAGGCCGAGCGTGTTGAGGACGGAGTCCTTCTCGTCGGGCAGGACGGGGAGGAGTCCGGCGAAGGCGTCCGCGAGGTTCGGGGTCACCCGCACGGCGAGGTACACCGTCACCAGGAACATGACGCCCACCAGGACCGTCATCGCCTTCTCGAACACGGCGTACCGGTTGAACCAGACGAACGCCAAGCCGACCAGCCCGCACAGCACGCCCCAGGTCTCCAGGGACCAGCCGTCGGGGAAGAGGGCCTGGAGCGGGAGGGCGCTGGAGGCCATCGCGGCGGCCCCGTACACGAAGCCCCAGACGACCACGTACACGGCGAAGAACGCGGTGGTCCAGCGGCCCAGGCTGTGCCATCCGTCGAACAGGGTGCGTCCGGTGGCGAGGTGCCAGCGGCCGGCGGCTTCGGCCAGGGAAATCTTGACCAGGCAGCCGAGGACGGCCGCCCACAGCAGGGTGTATCCGAAGTTGCTGCCGGCGATCAGGGTCGCCACCAGGTCGCCGGCGCCGACGCCGGTCGCCGCGACCACGATGCCGGGTCCGATGTGGCGCCAACTCGACCGGCGCGGCGGGGGGTCGGAGGGATCCGGTGCGGTTGCGGGGGTGCCCGGGGTCTCGCTCGTCTCGGCCATCCCTCCAAGGAAGCGCAGACCCCCCGGTCGCACAACCCCCCGTGGTGGCAGTCGGTTCGGCGCCTCGGACGGGGGCGCGCGCGACGGACGGCGTGCGCCGGCCCGAAGGGGACGGCGCACGCGCGGGTTCAGTCCTTCGCCCGGGGCGGCTTCTGCGCCGTGGACTCCTCGGCCGGCGCCTCCGCGGTCTTCGCGTCGTCCGCGCTGCCCTCGGAGTCTTCCGCGCCCTCGTCGAACCAGGCGTCCAGCGCCGCGTCGAGTTCCTCGACCCATCGGGCGAGTTCGCCCTTGGAGCGGGCGTGCACCTCGTTGGGGTACCAGCGGCGGTCCGGGGTGTGGACGTACAGGGTCAGCCGGCGCGGGAAGCGGCCGGTGGTGACCTCGACGGCGCCGATCTCGTCCCAGGTCCACTCGGCGGCCTGGTCGTCCAGGGTGAACCGGACGCCGGTGCCGTCCACGGCCATGGACCCGCGCCGGTCGGACGCTTCGAACGCCGGCCCCTCGGGCACGGCGGACCCGGCCCCGGCTGCGGGCTCGCCGGCACCGGATGCCGGTTCGGACGGTACGGAGTCCGCCGGCTCGACGGCGGGCTCCCCTGGCGCGGGGGGCTCGCCCCGGTCCGGATCGTCTCCGGCCGGGCGGGCCGCACCCGGCTTGCTGACGGCGACGGGCGTCGCGATGCCGGGGACGTGCGCCGGGTCGATGGCGGCGGCGTCGACGAGTGAGGGGTTCTTGCCTATGGGCTGCTCCACGGTCCCGCAGTATGGCCGAGATTCCTGTGCCGTGCATGGGCGGGGGCCCGATCGTGACCGGTGCGTCCGGTAAAGCGGGGTTCCGGGGGCGGCAAAGGCTGGACAAAGACGCTGCGTGCGGTGGGCACGGCGGAGCCGGCCGGCGGTCCGGCCGCCGGCCGGGACGGTCGGGGACCCCCGCGTGTCGCGGAACGGGGGAAGGACCGTCCGGGCGCCCCCCAGGGGGAAGGGGGGGGCCCGCCCCCGGGGGGCCCCGGCGGGCTGGGCCCCCCC
>NZ_JBEOWM010000083.1:0-17257 GCF_040296045.1 Streptomyces sp. NPDC002490
GGACGGGTTACCGCGCGGCGGTGCACGGGCCGCGGCCCGTGCACCGCCGCGGTCGCACGATAATACGGGGCGTGAGCGACTTCCCCCTGCCCCTGCCGCCGGACCGCGTCCCGGAAGGCGCCCGTGACTGGCGCACGCACGACACCGTGCAGTGGGCCGCCGCCGGCCCCCCGCGGTGGACGCACCCCCTGTGGTCCATCGGCGCGCTCCTCCTCGCCACGGTGTGGAACATCGCCGCAACCCCGGACGAGGCGTGCACCCCGGACCGGCCGTGCGGCACGGCATGGACCTACGTGGCGCTGTCCGTCCTCGCCCTGGTGACGCTGTACTGGATCGCCCGCCAGCCCCGACTCGCCCTCGTGGGCCTGGTGGTGACCGGAAGCGCCGCGGCGTGGGACGCCGGCGTCGGCGAGCTCGTGACCGCGCCCTGGGACCTCGCCCTCCTCGCGGCCTGGGCCTTCGCCCTCGTCGGCCTCGTCCACCGGCTCGCCGCGGCCGGTCGCCAGCGCGCGCTCGCCGAGACGGCGGCGGGACCCGACCGACACGCACTGCCCCCCGAGGCACGGGCCTTCTCCCGGGGCCGGTTCTCCTTCGTCCTCGCCTCCGTCCTGCTGGCCGTCGCCGTCCTCGCCTTCTGGCGCGCCGAGCAGGTGGCCGGAGCCTACGAGACCCGGGCCGCCACCGCCGCCCGGGTCAGCGCGGAGGTCACCCGCGCCGAGGTCGACGACGAGGACGTGTCCCTCCTGCACGTGGCCCTGCCGGACGGCGGCACCCGCACGGTCGAGGCGCTCTTCCCCGAGGACCACCCGGTGGGCAGCACCGTCGAGTTGGTGGTCGACGGGGAGTGGGTCCGTCTGGTCGCCGAGCCCTACGACGTCTTCGGCTGGGAGGTGCTGCTCCTCGTCACCGCCGTTCCGGGCGTGGGGTTCCTGGCCAACGGCACGGTGGGCCAGCGGCGCCACCGCCGACTGGACACCGACCGCCTGCCGGTCCTGCGGGTCCTCGTGCGGGAGGGCCGCGAGGACGGCCGCACCTGGGTGTACGCCGCCGACGACCTGGCCGCTGCGAGGCCGGTCCTGAGTTTCAACTCCCTGTACGTGCCGGGCCCGCAGGACGTCGTCCCGGAAGCGGAGCACCGCGGGCCCCAGGAGGAGGCAGCCGCCTGGGAACGGCAGCGGGAGGAGATCGTCGCGGCCTTCCGCGGCACCGGGCCCGCGCCCGAGCTCCGTGAGGCCGTCCTCTTCGGCGCTCCCCGCACGGGCGACGAAGCGGTCTTCCTGGCGCCCGCCCAAGGCGGCACCGACGTGGCGTTCGAACGCAGCGTGACCCCGGTCAAGCCCGTGGCCCCCGGCCTCCTCCGCGGCCGCCGCGGACCGCGCCGGAGCACCCGCTCCGCGCACCGCAGCGCCGACATCGCCCGCACCATGACCCCGGGGGCCCGCCCCCTGAGCTGGTCCGCCGACCGGGACTCCCGACTCGTCGGCGGATTCCTCCTGCTCGTCCAGGGCGGCGGCATGTGGGCCCTCCTCGACGACGGCTTCTCCTGGCAGTGGCTCCTCCTGCTGCTCGGGGTGCCCTGGCTGGTCCACTCGGTGTCCACCGCCCTCAACTGGCGGGTCACCGCGGACCGCGACGGAGTCTGGGTCTGCGGACCGTGGCGGGCGCGCCACCTCCCGTGGGACGGGATCGCCACCGTCCGGCACCGGGGCGACGCCCTGACCCTCGGACGGCGCGGGCAGGACGACGTCGAGTTGTCCCCGGTGGGGTTCCGCCATCGCGAATCCTCCTCCGCCGCCCGCGCCGCCGACACCCTGCGCGCCCTCGTGGACCATCCCCATCTGCGGCCCACCGAGGCGGCCGGTCCGGGGGAACAGGGCATGCCGCTGGGGCCCGTGGTGGTGGCGACGGCGACCGCGTGGGCCTTGATCGTCCTCCTGCTGTGAGGACGTGCCTGCGCACCCGGGCGGCGGTGGCCGGGGCGATCTGAGTAGGCGTACTCACGTGACGGTGCCGCGGCCGGTCGAAGATGGGGCCACACCACCAGGGAGGGAACCCGTCCATGCTCAGCCACCTCGCCGCCGCCAGCGTCCCCGCCGTGGCACGCCTGACGGTGACCACGGACCCGGGCGCGAAGGTGCGGCCGGGCAGCATCGTCATCGCCAACCACACCTCCTTGGCCGACCCGGCGATCGTCCTCGCCGCCCTGCACGGCCGCGGCATCAGACCGGTCGTGCTGGCCACCGCCGGACTCTGGCGCATACCCCTGCTGGGGGCGGCACTGACCCGGGAGGGATTCGTGCCCGTGCGCCGCGGCGGCCCCCGCGCCGCCGAGGCGCTCGACGGCGCCGCTGCCGCCCTCGCCGCCGGCCGACCGGTCCTGCTCTACCCGGAGGGCGGACTACCGGTCCGTGACGACTCGGGGGAGGCGGCGCCCGGGCCCATCCGCAGCGGCCTGTGGCGCCTGGCCACGAGCACCGGAGCCCCCGTCGTACCGCTCGGCCAGGCGGGCGCCCGCCGCCTGCTCTCCGGAGGTCCGGCCAAGCATGCCGCCGGCCTGCTCACCGCCCCGGTGCGGCGGCCCGCCCTGCACGTCCACATCGGAGCACCCCTGCACCTGGAGGGCGACCGGGTCGCTGCCACGCAGCGGGCGCACCGGGCGCTCACCGCCGCGTGGCGCACCGCCGTCGAGCACGTCGACGGCCGGGACCGGGCACCGGCGCCGACCGGTCACCCCGGTTCCTTCCGCCAGACCAGCGTGTAGCGCCAGAACACCCGGCGGCGCAGCCGGGCACCGGGCAGTTCCCGACGCGCGTCGCGGACGACCTCGGCGAAGGTCATCACGGCCGGACGCACCGGAGCGGTCATCGCCACCGGGCGCGGTACCCGCCGACCACGGTTCTTCCACACCGCCATCAGCACGTTGAGCGGAACGGCGACCGCGCCGAGCACCCGGTCCCCCGGGGAGGCCGGCCGGGCCACGCCCACGATCACCAGGGTGCCCCCGGGGGCCAGCAGGCGACGGAAGCGCGCCAGGGCCTCGACGTGCGGCAGATGATGGGCCACGGCCACGCAGGTGATCACGTCGAAGGGGCCGCAGGCCGGCTCGACGAGTGCGTCCCCGCAGGTGAACGTGATCGGCGCGCCCGGTGCGGTGCGCCGCTGCGCCTGCTCCACGAGGGAGGCGTCGGCGTCGATTCCGCGCACCGAGCGGGCCCGCGTCGCGAGACGTCGAGCCAGGTCACCGCTGCCCGAACCGACGTCCAGGGCGGTGTCGAAGCGCGCCGGCAGTTGACGCAGCAGCCAGCGGTGGTAGTGGGCGTTGTGGTCCCAGGGGCGGGCGGAGTGGAACCGGTCCAGGGCCTGTAACGCGTCGGGCAGCGGATTCCTCATGGGGCCAGTGCACCACACGGGACGGAGCAGCTCGGAGGCCCGGCAGGTCGACCGGTGCGCCGCGCGGACCCGCACGTCCACGCGGCGCACCGGTGCGGCGGCCCGTCCCCTGGCCCGCCGCGGTCACGGCCGCGCCCGGGCGGGGCACGGCCGCAGGTCCTCGCTCAGACGGTGTGGTGGATGACGACGGAGATGACCCGGACCTCCTGGTCGGTCATGTTCCGGTACTGGTGCGGGGTCGCCGAGTCGAAGGCCAGGGAGTCACCGGCCTCCAGGACGTAGGTCTCGAAGCCGATGTCGGCGTGGAGCGTCCCGTGCAGCACCAGCTGGTACTCGCGCCCGTCGTGGCGGATGGAGGCATGGCTGTCGGTGGAGCGTCCGAAGGGCTGGTAGACGACTTCGAGGAAGTCCACCTGCGCGTCCTGCTGGGGGGTGAGCCGCTCCCAGCGGACCCCGCTCGCCAGGTCGATGGTGCGGCGGCGTCCGTGCCGCTGCACCACCGGTTCGTCGAGCGGTGCCGGAGCGCCGTTGCCGCGGGCGGTCTCGTCGCCGTCCGCCTGCGGGGCGGCCCGGTCCGCGAGGACGCCGTCGACGGTGGAGGCCGCGCCGGGGCCGGCGAGCGCGAACCGGGGGAGCGCGTCGACCTGGCGCTCCTCGTGGCGGCGGAGGGAGACGGGGGAGGAGACGTCCTCACCGACTCCGAACAGGTAGTCGAGGGAGATGTCGAGCGCGTTGGCGATCCCGTAGATCACGCCCGCGGACGGTGCGGTCTGCCCCCGTTCCACCTGGGAGATGAGGCTGGCCGAGCACCCCGCGAGCCGGCCCAGTTCGCGCAGGGACAGGCCGCGCTGCGTGCGGACCTTCCTCAGTCGTGACCCGAGTCCGGGGCTTCCCCCCGCTGGCTTCATGACGCCTCCCGCTTCCGTGAGGGCGATCGGTCCGGCCGCCCCGACTCATCGTGCACAACATGCGGACTGTAGAGAAGCGTGCACCGCTGTACAGCATGGTCGACATACTGCACGGTTGTCACCCATCCGAGGCGAAGAAATCGGACTTCATGCGTCTTTGGTTTATCCCTTGACAAGCTGGCTGCACGCATCGTGCACTATAGCGCACAAGCCCCGCTGTGAACGGGCCCACAGACCTGTGTGGAGGTTCTTGCTGTGAACGACAACGGACAGTCCGCCCCCCGGGGGCGGGCACACCGCACCGGGCCAAGAGCCGGGGGTGCCCGACTCGGCGGCGCCCTGCTGACCATCGCCCTCGCCGTCACCCTCACCGCCTGCTCCGGCGGTGGCGGCAGCACCACCGGCAGTACCGGCACCGCCAAGAAGTCCGGTGACGGGCCGAGCGGCACCCTCCGCATCGGCACCAACCAGCAGTTCGACGACTGGGACACCGTCAACAAGCAGAACAGCACCTTCAGTTCGCTCGTCTACGAGCCGCTGATCAGCGTCGCCGCCGACGGCTTCACCCTGGAGCCGCAACTGGCCACCGACTGGAAGGAGTCGGGCCTGCGCATCGACTTCACCCTCCGCTCGGGCGTGGTCTTCCACGACGGCACGCCGTTCAACGCGGAAGCGGTCGTCAAGAACCTGGAACGCATCCAGAAGCAGCCGAGCCAGTACCGCAGCCAGCTCGCCGCCATCAAGACGATGACGGCCGTGGACGACACCCACCTGCGCATCGAGCTCAAGGAAACGGCCCCCAGCCTCATCAACAACCTCGCCCGGCTGGGCATGTTCATGGTCTCGCCCAAGGCCCTCGCCGACGGCACCTGGAAGACCAAGGCCGCCGGCACCGGCCCGTGGCAGTTCGACGCGAAGTCGTCCACCAAGGGCCTGCGGACCGTCGTCACCTCCTTCGACAAGTACTACGACAAGAAGTCCGTCGGTCCCGCCCGCGTCGAGGTCACCCAGATCAACGACCCGGACAGCCTCTACAACGCCCTGCGCGCCGGACAGCTCGACGTGGTGTGGACCTCGCCCCCGCTCGCCGCCCGCGCGGACAAGGAGGGGCTGAAGTCCACCTGGTTCCCGTCCGTCCTCTGGTACCTCCAGATGTACGACACGGAGGGCGTCTTCAAGGACAAGAAGTTCCGCCAGGCCGTGTGCCACGCGATGAACCCGCAGGACTACATCGACGCGGCGCTCGGGGGCAAGGGCAAGACCCCGCTCCAGCGCTTCCCCGAGGGACAGCCGGGCTACGACCCGTCGCTGAAGGGCTACCCCTTCGACCTGGAGAAGGCCAAGCAGCTGATGGCCGAGTCCAAGGGCCCGAAGTCGTTCACGCTCATCAGCTACGACACCCAGCGCACCATCGCCGAGCTGTTCAAGAGCCAGATGTCCAAGATCGGTGTGGACGTCACGCTGGAACTCCCCAACTTCCCGCAGTTCCTGAGCACCTATCAGAACGGCAAGTACCCGGCCGCGATCCTCTCCGACGGCTCCCGCTCGGGTGCGTACGACTACTACAACCGCAAGTTCGCCGCCGACGCTCCCGGCAACCCGATGAAGGTCGAGTACAAGGAGCTGGACGCCGCCGCGGAAGAGGGCCTCTCCGCCAAGACCCCCGAAGCCCGCGAAGCCGCCTGGAAGAAGATCTCCAAGGTGGTGAACGACGAGGCGCTGGGCTGCGGTTACTTCGACTACTCGGGCTTCTGGGCCTACGACCCGAAGAAGGTCGACAACATCGTCTCCACCACCAACGACGTGGCGGTCTTCCGCTACAAGGAAGTCAAGGTCCTCTGACCTCCCGGTCGGCCCGTGAGCCCCACCCCCGGGCCGTCCTCCACGAACCCCCTCCGGTTGCACCGCCGTTCCGCACGGACGTGCACCGCACCGCCCGCGCCGGACCACGACAGCAACCGGCCGGGCCCGCCCGGGCCACCAGCGCCCGAGGGCATCCGGAGCCCCACGCCACCCCCGCTGCCCCTTCGCACGTGGCACCACGCACCCCGCCACACCCTCCGTACACCTGGATGGAGAACCCACCCATGAGCAGCACACCGCCTTCCCCGGCCCACCCGGACCTGGTGCTCCTGAACGGACGCGTGACCACCATGTCCGCGGACGCCGACGGCGCCGAAGCGGAAGCCGTCGCCATCACCGGTCAGCGGATCGCGGCGGTCGGCACCACCGAGGAGATCGCCGACCTCGCCGGCCCCGCCACCACCGTGGTCGACCTGGCCGGACGCCGCGTCATCCCCGGACTGATCGACTCCCACGTCCACATCGTCCGGGCCGGACGCACCTGGCGCGACGAGGTCCGCTGGGAGGACGAGCGCTCCCTGGAGAGCGGACTGGCGGCCATCACCCGTCGCGTCGGCGAACGCGCCGAAGGCAGCTGGATCAGGGTCATCGGCGGCTGGCACCCCGCCCAGTTCCCCGAGAACCGCGGCCCCAGCCGCGCCGAACTCGACCGCGCCGCCCCCGACAACCCGGTCTACGTCCAGTTCCTCTACGACTGGGCCGTGCTCAACACCGCCGCCATGCGCGCCCTCGGCGTCGACCGCGACCTGGTGCGCACCCTCGCCGACGAAGGCTTCGACCCGGCCTCCTTCGAGACCGACGCGGACGGCGAACTCACCGGCAAGGTCAACGGCACCCCGCTGATGGAGTGGTTCTACCGGCGGATGCCCAGCCCCGACTTCGAGGAGCAGGTGGCCTCCACCGCCGAGATGTCCCGGGCCCTCAACCGCCTCGGCATCACCGGCGCGATCGACGGCGGCGGCTTCAACAGCGGCCCCGACGCCTACCCCGCCATCCGCGAGACCTGGCGCCGCGGACAGCTCACCGTCCGCAGCCGCCTCGCCGTGCACGCCTCCCGGGCCGGCACCGAGCAGGAGGAGCTCGCCGGCTACCTCCGCTTCACCCCGCTCGACGTCGGCGACGGCATGCTGCGGGTCATCGGCTCCGGAGAGGTCGCCCTCTACCGCACCGTCGACAAGATCGCCCACCCCGTCGTCATCGACGACGACGTCCGGCGGCAGCTGCGGGAGATGTTCTCCGACCTCGCCCGCAACCGGTGGACCGTGCACACCCACGCCCACCACCACGAGACCATCGACGCCGTCCTCAGCGCCTGGGAGGACGTGCACGCCGAGCACGACATCAGCGACCTGCGCTGGGCCCTGGTCCACGCCGAGCCGCTGCGGCCCGCCGACGTCGACCGGATCGCCGCCCTCGGCGCCGGCGTCCTCGCCCAGGGGCTGTTCCGCTTCCAGGGCGACGAGGCCCTCGCGGCCTGGGGCGCCGAGACGGTCGCCGAAGCGCCCCCGCTGCGCACCCTCATCGAACGGGGCATCCCGCTCGGCCTCGGCTCGGACGCCATGCGCGTCGCCTCGTTCAACCCGTTCGCCACGCTCGCCTGGTTCCTCAACGGGCGCACCGTCACCGGCAACCCCACCCTCGACGCACGGCACCTGCTGACCCGCGAGGAAGCCCTGCGCGGCTACACCGCCGACGGCACCTGGTTCAGCTTCGAGGAGAACGAGCGGGGCCGTCTGGAGCCCGGGCTCCTCGCCGACCTCGCCGTCCTCAGCGACGACTACTTCACCGTCGACGAAGACGTCATCCCGCGCATCGAGTCGGTGCTCACCCTCGTCGACGGCCGGATCGTGTACACCGCCGAGCCCTACGCCGACCTGCCCCTCGCCGCCCCCGTCACCCAGGGAGTCAGCCGTGCCTGAGACCACCGACAACCACGCCGAGCGCACCCTGCTCATCCAGGGCGCCACCGTCCTCACCATGGACCCCGACCTCGGTGACCTCACCACCGGCGACATCCTCGTCACCGGCGACCGCATCACCGCAGTCGGCCCGGACCTCTCCGACCGCATCGCCCCGGACACCGAGGTCATCCCCGCCCGCGGCATGATCGCCATCCCCGGGCTCATCGACACCCACATGCACGCCTGGCAGACCCCCCTCAAGGGACTGCACGCCCAGGGCTGGACCGGCGAGGACTACCAGAACGAGGTCTTCTACCTCCGCGAGCACTTCGCCCCCGAGGACATCTACGACGCGACCGTCTCCGGCACCACCCAGATGCTCGACGCCGGCGTCACCGGCGTCCTCGACTTCTGCCACAACGTCATGTCCCCCGAGGCCGCCGAAGCCGGACTGCGCGCCCACCGCGTCACCGGCCAGCGCGCCCTGTTCGCCTACGGCATGCTGGGCAGCTTCGGCGCCCCGCCCGAGGACCACGCCTGGCGCCTCGACCACGTCCGACGCCTGCACGACGAGGTCAACGAGAACGGCGACGGGCTGCTGCGGGTCGGCATGGCCCTCGGCTCCATCGAGTACGGCTCCATGGAACGGGTCACCAAGGAGATCGCCCTCGCCCGCGAACTCGGCATGCGGATGAGCGTCCACCAGAACCCGCCCGGCCAGATCCGCGCCCTGCACCGGGCCGGACTCCTCGACTCCGACATCGTCCCCGCCCACGCCAACTCCGCCGACGACGAGGAACTCGCCCTCCTCGCGGCCTGCGGCGGCGGCATCTCCTTCACCCCCGAAGGCGAGTTCGGCGGCGGCCGGTCCATGACCATCCTCAACCGCGCCCACCGCTTCGGCGCCAGCCCCAGCCTCGGCATCGACACCCACTCCCGCGTCGCCATCGACCTGTTCGCCGCCATGCGCCTCACCTTCCTGCTGATGCGCAACGTGGACGCCACCACCGAACGCGAAGCCGGCCGCTGGCCCCTGGAGCACCACCCCGGCGTCCCGCTGGTCCAGCCCCGCGACATGCTCCACTACGCCACCGTCAACGCCGCCGCGGCCCTCGGCCTCGGTGACGACCTCGGCCGCCTCACCCCCGGCCGGCTCGCCGATATCGTCCTCGTCGACACCGAGCCCTACGGCGTCGCCCTCGGCGACCCGGCCGCGCACGTGGTCCTCCAGACCGGCCCGCGCGACGTGGACACCGTCATCGTCGGCGGCCGGATCCGCAAGCGCGACGGCCGACTCACCGACCTCGACCCGGCCGAAGCGGGCGCCGCGACCCGCCGGGTCCGCGAACGGGTCTTCGCCGACGCGGCCGCCCACGGCGGACCAGTCCCGGACCTGGGGCCGGTCCGGTGACCAAGTTCATCCTGCAGCGGCTGCTGTCCGCCCTGCCCACGCTGCTGCTGGTGTCGGCGTTCGTCTTCACCCTGGTCCACCTGACGCCCACCGACCCGGTGGCGCAGATCCTCGGTGAAGGCGCGCCGGCCGCCGACAAGGCCGCCATGAGCGAACAACTCGGCCTGGACCGCTCCCTGTTCACCCAGTACGTGGACTGGCTCGGCGGCGCCCTCAGCGGAGACCTCGGAGCCTCCCTGTACACCAGCGTCCCGGTCACCGAGTCCATCAGCACCGGCATCGGCATCACCCTGTCGCTGGCCATCGCCGGCATGGCGATCGCCCTCGCGGTCGGCGTCCCGCTCGGCGTCCTCGGGGCCCTGCGCCCCGGCACCGTCGCCGACCGGCTGCTCACCACCGTCGTGGCCCTCGGCCTGGCCGTCCCCAGCTTCTGGCTGGCCATGCTGTTGGTGCTGGTGTTCGCGGTGAACCTCGGCTGGCTCCCGGTCGTGGGCTACACCCCGCTCACCGAGGACCCGGCGGCCTGGCTCCAGGGCATGATCCTGCCGGCCCTGGCCCTCGGCTCCCACACCGCGGCCGTCATCGCCCGCCAGACCCGCAGCGCCATGATCGACTCCCTGGAGTCCCCGTACGTGCAGACCCTGCTGGCCCGCGGCATCCGACGCCGCACCATCATCCTGCGGTACGCCACCAAGAACGCCATGGTCCCCGTCCTCGCGGTCATCGCCATCCAGATGTCCGTCCTGGTCGCCGCGAGCTTCGTGATCGAACGCATCTTCGCGGTCCCCGGCCTCGGCACCATGCTCATCGACAGCGTCATGAAGGCCGACTACCCGGTGCTCCAAGGAGCCATCGTCCTGGTCGCGGTGATCGTCCTGCTCGTCAACCTGGGCGCGGACGTCCTGTACGGCGTGATCAACCCGAAGGTGAGGCCCCAATGAGCACCCAACAGGCCCGGGCCGGGACCTTCCGCCGCCTGCTCCGGCAACCCCTGACCCTGTTCTGCCTGGCCTTCCTCGGCCTCCAGGTCCTCGTCGCCCTCGCCGCCCCGCTGATCGCCCCCTACGGGCCCACCGAACTCAGCGTCGCCGACAAGCTCCAGGGCCCCAGCGCCGACCACTGGCTGGGCACCGACGACCTCGGCCGCGACACCCTGTCCCGGCTGATCTACGGCACCCGCACCGCGCTCCTCGCCTCCGGCGAGTCCGTCGCCATCGGCCTCCTCCTCGGAGTCAGCCTCGGACTCTTCGTCGGCTACCGGGGCGGCTGGTGGGACCGGATCGGCATGCGCGTCGCCGACGTCATGCAGTCCATCCCCGCCCTGCTGCTCGCCCTCGCGCTGGTCGCCGTCCTCGGCAACGGACTCGGCAACGCGATGCTCGCCGTCGGCTTCATCTTCGCCGTCAGCTTCATGCGCATCACCCGGGCCGTGGTCCTCGCCGAACGGGAGAAGCTCTACGTCGACGCCGCCCGCGTCCTCGGACTGCGTCCCGTGCTCGTGATGTTCCGCCAGGTCCTGCCCAACGTGTCGCCGCCACTGATCGTGCAGGCGTCCATCGCCCTCGGCACGGCCCTGCTCATCGAAGCCACCCTGAGCTTCCTCGGCGTCGGCGTCGACACCAGCCAGGTCAGCTGGGGCGCCATGCTGGACGCCTCCCGCCAGCACGTCGCCGAGCACCCGCTGCTGGCGATCCTGCCCGGCCTGGCGATCACCCTGAGCGTCCTCGTCTTCAACCTGCTGGGCGACGGCCTGCGCGACGCCGGCTCGCCCCGGTCCGCCGGCTCCGCCCGACCGGCCAAGGAGACCACCCCGGACACCACCACCACCGTCACCGAGACCGGCGACCCGACCGGCATCGGTCCCGCCGCCCTCACCGACCTGACCGCCGACCCCGCCACCCCCGCGGCCGACCCCGACCAGGGGGAACCGCGCCCCGCACCCACCAAGGCACCCGCACGGGTCGCCGTCACGGCGCCCGCGGCTCCGGCGGACGCCCTGCTCCGGGTCGACGGCCTCACCGTCACCGACCCCGGCGGCGCCCAACTCGTCTCCGACGTCACCTTCCACATCAACCGCGGCGAAACCTTCGGCCTGGTCGGCGAATCCGGATGCGGCAAGTCCATCACCGCCTCCGCGATCCTCGGCCTGCTGCCCAGGGGCGTCACCGTCGCCTCCGGCTCCATCCGACTCCAGGACACCGAACTCGCCGGCCTCACCGGCGAGCCGCTGCGCCGGGTCCGCGGCGGCCGGATCGGCATGGTCTTCCAGGACCCCGGCTCCGCGCTCTCCCCGGTGCACACCGTCGGCCGCCAGCTCACGGACGCCATCCGGGCCCACAGCGACCTCAACAGCGCCCAAGCCACCGAACGCGCCGCCGAACTCCTCGGCCTGGTCGGCGTCCCGGCACCGCGCCAGCGGCTCAAGGACTACCCGCACCAGTTCTCCGGAGGCATGGCCCAGCGCGTGGTGATCGCCGGCGCCCTCGCCTGCGACCCGGAACTCCTCATCGCCGACGAGCCCACCACCGCCCTCGACGTCACCATCCAGGCCCAGGTGCTCGACCTGCTCGCCTCCCTGCGCGAGCGGCTGTCGATGTCCCTGCTCCTGATCACCCACGACCTCGGTGTCGTCGCCGACAGCTGCGACCGCATCGCCGTCATGTACGCCGGACAGATCGCCGAACAGCGCACCGTGCTGGACGCGTTCGCCCAGCCCCGGCACCCCTACACCGAGGCGCTGCTCGCCGCCGTACCGCACCACGGTTCGGGCGACGAGCCGCTCGCCACCATCCCCGGCCGGGTCCCGCCCGCCTGGGACTGGCCCCAGGGCTGCCGGTTCAACCCGCGCTGCTCCTACGCCACCGACGGCTGCCGCACCACCCCGGTACCGATCGACATCGACGGAGTGCGCTGCCTGCGGGCCGCCGAACTCCAGCTGGCAGGTGCCCGATGAACGACAAGGCACGCGCCGCGGCGGACTCCACCGCGGACGCCCCCCTCCTGACCGTCGAGAACCTCACCGTGCGCTACCAACTCGGTCGGGGCATGACCGGCAAGCCCAAGCTGCTCTCCGCGGTCCGCGACGTCAGCTTCACCATCGGCGCCGGGAAGACCCTCGGCCTGGTGGGGGAGTCGGGCTCGGGCAAGAGCAGCATCGGCCGCGCCATCCTGCGCCTGGCCCCGATCTCCGAGGGCAGGGTCGTCTTCGACGGACAGGACGTCGCCGCCTTCGGCCGTCGCACCCCGCCGTCCTTCAACCGGGACGTCCAGGTGGTCTTCCAGGACCCGCTGTCCTCGCTGAACCCCCGACAGACCATCGCGACCACCCTCGGCCAGGCCCTCACCCGGCACCGGGAGCTCGGCACCGCCGAACGCAACCGGGAGATCACCGACTCCCTCGACCGGGTCGGCCTGTCCGGCTACCACGCCCAGCGCTACCCGCACGAACTCTCCGGCGGCCAGCGCCAACGCGTCGCCATCGCCCGCGCCCTGGCCACCCGGCCCCGACTGATCGTCTGCGACGAACCCGTCAGCGCCCTGGACGTCTCCACCCAGAGCCAGGTCATCAACCTGCTCAAGGAACTCCAGCGCGACCTCGGCGTCAGCTACCTGTTCATCGCCCACGACCTGGAGGTCGTGCGCCACATGAGCGACGAGATCGGCGTCCTCTACCTGGGCCAACTCGCCGAATCCGGGCCCGCCGACCAGGTGTACCGCCACCCGGCGCACCCCTACACCCAGACCCTCCTGGCGTCCACGCTCCTCGCGGACCCGGCACGCCAGGCCGCCCGCTCGGCCCGCCGGCGCGCACTCGCCAGCGACACCGAGCTCCCGAGCCCCCTGGCACCGCCCCCCGGCTGTGCCTTCAACCCCCGGTGCTCGCGCGCCGACGACCTGTGCCGCACCGAGCAGCCCGAGTTGTTGCCGCTGGCGAGCACCGGAGCCCTGGCGGCGTGCCACCACACCGAGCCGACACCCGTCGCCGCGGCTTCCTGACCCCTTCCGTCCCTCACTCCCTTGGAGAGCACATGAGCCTTCCGCCCACCCCGGCCCTGCCCATCGCACCGGCACCCGGTCACGGACTCGTCGACTTCGAGGAGCGCGTCAACTTCGACCGTCTGCGCTCCTACCGCCTGTCGCGCATCCAGCAGGCCCTGGAGGCCAGCGAACTGGGCGCGGTCCTGGTGTTCGACAACAACAACATCCGCTACCTGACCGGCATATCGATCGGCGAGTGGACCCGGGAGAAGCTCTCCCGGTACGCCATCTACACCCGCACCGGGGAACTGATCCTGTGGGACTTCGGCTCCGCCGCCGTCCACAACCGGATGTACGCGCCCTGGATGAAGCCGGAGAACTGCCTGTCGTCCTGGACCACCATGCGCGGCGCGGTGCCCCCGGACGCCGACCTGATGGGCCGCGCGGTCGCCGAGATCAAGGACCGCCTCGCCGCCGCCGGCGTCGGTGGCATGCCCATCGGCGTCGACCTGCTCGACCTGCCCATGCACACCGAGCTCACCCGTCAGGGCATCGACGTCCGCGACGGCCAGCAGACCATGCTGGACGCCCGCCAGATCAAGAACCGCGACGAGATCACCCTCCTGTCGATGGCCGCAGCCATGGTCGACGGCGTGTACCACGACATCACCGAGGCCCTCAAGCCCGGTGTGCGGGAGAACGAGATCGTCGCCCTCGCCAACAAGCGCCTGTACGAGATGGGTTCCGACGACGTCGAGTCCATCAACGCGGTCTCCGGCGAGCGCTGCAACCCGCACCCGCACAACTTCTCCGACCGCATCATCCGCCCGGGCGACCAGGCGTTCTTCGACATCATGCACTCCTACAACGGCTACCGGACGTGCTACTACCGCACGTTCAACGTGGGCCGCGCCACCACCGTGCAGCGCGACGCCTACACCCGGGCCCGCGAGTGGATGGACATCGCCATCGACGCGATCAAGCCCGGAGTGTCCACCGCCGACGTGGCCCGGCTGTGGCCGACCGCCGAGGAGATCGGCGTCCAGGACGAGAAGACCGCGTTCGGCCTGCTCTTCGGGCACGGGCTCGGACTCGCCCTGCACGAGCGGCCCATCATCAGCCGGCTGACCTCGCTGGAGAGCCCGATGCTCATCGAGGAGGGCATGGTCTTCGCCCTGGAGACCTACTGCCCGGCCACCGACGGGGTCTCCGCGGCCCGCATCGAGGAGGAGGTCGTCGTCACCGCCAACGGCGTCGAGATCCTCACCCGCTTCCCCGCGGACGAACTGTTCATCGCCAACCAGTACTGAGCACACCGCACCCGGGGGCCGAACCCACGGCCCCCGGGGGCAACCCCCGCCCCAGAAAGGCGCGGACCATGTCCGTCGACACCCATGCCACCCACCCGCCGCTCACGCGACCCGTGACCGGCGAGGTCTCCGTGGACACCTCACTGGCCCTGTACCGGATCATGTCCACCGTCCGCCGGTTCGAGCTGCGGGCACACGACCTCCGCCGTCAGGGTCTGCTCCAGGGCACCGTCCGCTCCGGAACCGGCCAGGAGGCCGTGGCCGCCGGCGTCGCCAGCGCCATGCGTCCCGACGACCACTCCTTCGCCACCTACCGCAGCCACCACCACCTCGTGGCGCGCGGCACCCCGCTCGCCCCGCTGATGGCCGAACTCCTCGGCAGGGAGAACGCGCCGGCACCCGGCAGGGGCGGTTCGACGCGCCTCCTCGGCACCCCGCTCGTCCACGTCAACGACGCGGCCTGGGCGGCCCGGTACCAGGGCGGCGACCAGGTCACCGTCTGTTTCGTGGGGGACGGAACCACCGACGGAAGTGCCCTCCGCGAGGCACTGGGCTTCGCCGTGGCCTGGAACCTGCCGGTCGTCCTCGTGCGTGAGAACGGCCTCTCCGCGCAGCACACCGCAGTCGACCGCGCCGATACCTACGACCCGCCGTCCGTGGTGATCGACGGCAACGACCCCGACGAGGTCCACCTGACCGCGCGGGCGGCGATCGAACGGGCCCGCGCGGGGGGCGGGCCCGCACTGATCGAGGCCGTCACCCACCACGGCGCCGGCGGGGCCCTGCCTCGGACGGGACGGGACCCCCTGGTCGCCCACCGGGCCAGGCTCACCGACCGGGGCGTGGCCGCGGAGCACCTCGACGCCGTCCACGCAGAGGTCCGCGACCTGGTCGACGCCGCCGCCGAGGAAGCGCGGGGCAGTGGCTGGCCCGAACTGTCCCGGCTCTACACCGACGTCTGGAGCGACGGCGGTCAGGCCTGGCGCAGAGCCCCGCTCACCGGGCGCTCGGTGGACGCGATCCCCCGACCGCCCGCACCGTCGCCCGGGCACGGGAGCACCACCCCCGTGCGTCCCCTGCCCCCGCCGACGCCCTGAAGGACCTGACGATTCCCTCGGCGGAGCGGATCGTCACCACCACCGGCACCGCCACGTGCGCGTGAAGCCACCTCGTCACCGAGGATCTCCGGTGGTCGCCGCGGGCATCCGGCCCGCGACAGCCCGGTACCCCGAGCACCAAACCCACACCCTCAACACCCAGAGAAGCGAGGAACCACCATGAGCGCATCCCTCAGCGAGCGAATCGGCTGGCTCGGCACCGGCCGGATGGGCGCCGTGATGTCCGAGGCCCTCCTCGCGGGCGGCGTCGACCTCACCGTCTGGAACCGCACCGCCGCCAAGACCGAGCCGCTGGTGGCCAAGGGCGCCAAGGCGGTCGCCACCATCACCGAACTCGCCGACGCGGACGTGGTGTTCGTGATGGTCTCGGCGAGCCAGGACCTCATCGACGTGGTCACCGGAGAAGGCGGGCTGCTGCGCGCCGAGCGGGCCCCGTCGGTCATCGTGGACTGCTCCACGGTCTCCGCGGAGGCGTCCGCCGAGGTCCGTGCCGCCTGCGAAGCCGCCGGCACCGCGTTCATCGCCTCGCCCATCAGCGGCAACCCGCACATGGTCGCCGACCGCATGGGCGCCATCGTCGCCTCGGGCCCCCGCGAGACCTACGAGCGGGTCCTGCCCTACCTGGAGCTGATCGCCCCGACCGTCGTGCACGCCGGTCCCGCCGAGCAGAGCCGACTGGTGAAGATCTGCCACAACCTGATGCTCGGCATGATCACCCAGGCCCTGGTGGAGGTCACCACCCTCGCGGAGAAGGGCGGTGTGCCGCGCGCCGCCTTCATCGACTTCCTCAACGGCTCCGTGCTCGGCTCCACCTTCATCCGCCACAAGGGCCGTGCCCTGGTGGAGCGCGACTACACGCCCACCTTCAACAACAAGATGCTCCGCAAGGACTTCGACCTCGGCCTCGGTGCCGCCCGCGAACTGGAGGTGCCGCTGCCGGTGAGCAGCATGGTGCACCAGCTGATCCAGACCGCGATCGGCCACGGCTTCGCCGAGGAGGACTACGCGGCCCTCTTCGAGGTCGAGGCCCGCGCGGCCGGCCTGCGCCCCACCGAGTGACCTAGCAGGATCCAGACCGCCCGGCGGTCGGCGGGGTGCCCCAGCCCCGTTCGGCCCCCGGGTCGGGTCCGGGTCGGGTCGAGTCCACCCCGGCCCGGACCCTCCAGCCGCCGTGCGCGCGCCGATGCCCTGTCCTGCACCGGCCCGCGCACGGCGGTTCCACTTGTCCCCGGTGCGGCGCCCGTGCCGCAGTGCCCGGGAACGACCGGGGCCCGGGGGGGGGCCGCCCCCCGACGGGGGGGGGGGGGGGGCCGGGGGGGGGGACAAAGGTGGGGGGGGGGGGACCCGGCCCGGGGGGGACAGGGTAGCACGACCACCC
>NZ_JBEOWM010000084.1:0-16045 GCF_040296045.1 Streptomyces sp. NPDC002490
GGCTCGGTGCCGGGCGACGGAGGCCCGCTCCGGAGCACGCCGGCCCCGGGCGCGCGCTTCGCTGCGATGCGCGCACGCGGTGAGCTCGGCGTGCCGGCGAGCGGTGCGGTCGGGGACCGGCCCTTCGGGGGGCATGTGGTTTGGGCGACCGCAGCTCGTCAAGGCGTTCCTGACGGCCGGAGGGTCACGGTCATGGTCCGTAGGGGGTCTTGGCACGCGCCTCCCGGAGCGCGTTGCCCCACCAGCCGACCTGGTCGAGCAGCGCCTTCGCGGCTTGGACGGGCCCCTCTTCCTCGGGGACGCCGTCCGGGCCGAACTGGTCCCACACCATGTGGAGGCTGACCACGTCACGGACGGTTACCGCGTGCAGCTCGGCGAAGACCGGCCGCAGGTGCTCGACGGAGCGCAGGCCGCCCGAGAGGCCGCCGTAGGAGACGAAGCCGACCGGCTTGGCCTGCCACTGGGTGTAGTGCCAGTCGATGAGGTTCTTCAGCGCGGCCGGGTAGCTGTGGTTGTACTCCGGCGTCACCACCACGAAGGCGTCCGCTTCGGCGAGGCGCGGTGAGACCTTGGCCAGTTCCGCGGCGACCTCCGGCGCGGGGTCCCGCGACAGTCCGGTGGGCAGCTCGTGGTCCGCGAGGTCGATCACGTCGACCGCGAGGTCCCCGCGCTGCCTCGCCACGCCGGCGATCCAGTCGCCGACGACCTTGCCGAAGCGGGCTTCGCGGTTGCTGCCGATGATCAACACGAGGCGGAGCGGCTCCTGCGACATGGGTGTCCTTTCGACGGGGTGCTACGAGAGGTCGTGGAGGGACGTCGGCCGCGGAACTCCGCGGCCGACGGGGCCGGCGCACCGAGGGTGCGCACGCCGACCCCGTGGAGGCTCAGCCGGGCCGGCGCGCCCGGATTCGAGCGGCCGGCGCCTCCGTGGGCCGGGCCGCCTCCGGTGTCGGGCACGGCGCTGGTCTTCACGCCCGCGTGGTCATCGACGGACCGTGGCCCGGTACGGGGTGGTCCCGGCCGTGCCGACGGACGCCGGCTCGCCGAACCAGCGGCGGAGCACGGCGTGCAGTTCTGCTTCTTGCGCGCCGCCGGTCCACACGACATGGCCGTCCGGGCGCACGAGAACGGCGTCGGCGCCGGCCAGGGGGGTGTCGTCGACGGGTTCGGCGAAGGTCACGGTGACCTCCGGGTCCCACGGCTCGACCACGGTGCGCAGCCGTGTCTCGCGGAGCGGATCGCCCGAGACGCCGATCAGCACGGCGCGCCCCGGTCTGAGCAGGGCGGTGGTGGTGACCGTGCCCTGCTTCCCGATCAGTTCCATCCGGGGGATGCGGGCGCCCAGCAGAGGATGACCGCCCGGACCCACGTCGTGGCGGACCTCCTGACCGGAGATCGTCCCGGCCAGCCGGGCACGGACGCCCTCCATGGCGATGAGTTCGCCGAACACCCCCCGGATGCCCTCCACCTCGGTGCCGCCGAGCAGCAGCAGGGACTGCGCCCGGATGTTGCTCAGCGTGCGCCGTCCGACCGCGTGCCGTTCGGTGTGGTAGCTGTCCAGGAGTCCGGCCGGCCGCCGGCCGGCGACCTGCGCGGCCAGTTTCCAGCCGAGGTTGGCGGCATCCTGCAGGCCCAGGTTGAGCGCCTGGCCGCCGACCGGCATCTGCTGGTGGGCGGCGTCGCCCGCGAGCAGGAGCCGGCCGGCACGGTACCGTTCCGCCAACCGTGACGCATTGCCGAAGGCGTTGATCCACAGCGGTTCACCACCGCTGATGTCTTCGCCCGTGACCCTCTTCCAGATCTCGACGACTTCACCGAACTCCGGTGGTGAACCACGGCGTTCGGCTTTGCTGCCGAACTCGTGCACCATCACGCGGGTCACTCCGTCGGGACGGCGCGCGGCGATGGCGAGTCCGTGTTCGAGGCGCTGGAAGCGGCGCGGTGGAATGTCGATGCCCCCCACGTCCGCACGGATCAGCTCGCGGGAGGCGTCTTCGCCGGGGAAGGCGATGCCGCCGAGGCGGCGCACGGCGCTCTGTTCGCCGTCGCAGCCGACGACGTACCGTGCCCGCATCCGAACGGGGCCGTCCGGGCCGCGAACGTCCACCGTCACGTGGTGCTCGGCGACGGTGAGACCGCGTAGCTCGTGGCCGCGCAGGACGACGGCGCCGAGGCCGGTCGCCCACTCCTGGAGCAACTCCTCCAGGCGGGTCTGCGGGACCTTCCACTGACCGGGGTGGGTCGACGGAAGGGTGAGGTCCAGCGAGATCCCGCCGAAGTGGCCCATGACGTCGTGGGGTACGGGGACCAGTTCGTCGAGCAGGCCCCTGCCGTCGAGGATCTCCATGGTGCGGGCGTGCAGGGTGGACGCCCGGGATTCCGTGGTGGGCGTGGTCAGCCGTTCGACGACGACCACCTCGGCACCCCCGAGCCGCAGTTCGCCGGCGAGCATCAGCCCGACCGGGCCCGCCCCGACCACGATCACCGGGGATTCCGCGTGGTCCGCGGCCACGGTCAGGGCCGGAGCCGCTCGGCGTGGTCCTTGGCCAGGCCCAGGGTGGCCCGGCTGTTGGCGCTCAGGGCCGTCCGGACGTGTTCCCTGGCCTCGGCGATCCCCGCGTCCGCACCGAGGTACTGGGTGATGTTCTCGGTGTTCAGCACGACGGTGTGCTGCGAGGAGGCGGCCACGCCGCCCTCGTGCTCCGTGAACGTCCAGTAGCCGGTGTGCAGGGACATCAGGGCGGGCAGGGTGACCTGCTTGTACGCGATCTTCCGGGGCGAGAAGCACACGCGATAGGACGTGGTGGTGTGCGTGTGACCGTCCTTGGTGCGGGTGTCCATCTCCAGGATCTGGAGACCCGGGGAGAGCTCCTCCAGGCGTGCGGACGCCACGTGCGGCAGCCGCTCCTGCCACTTCTCGCCCTCGTTGATGAAGTCGTAGACGTCCTTCACGGCCCCGTTGATCTGCACGGTGTCCTCGAAGGAGAAGGTCACCTCCGCCCGGGCGCGGGCGAGTTCGACGTTGGTCTTCAGGGCGGCGAGCTCCGAGCGGGAGTTGCGGTCGACGGCCTCGTCGATCCACTTCAGGGACTCCGGGTCGTCGTCGACGGCCCGGTAGTCGTGCAGCAGCCGGACCCTGGACCCGTCCGCGGCGAGCGGCTCGATGATCCAGGCGCCGCCCATCGCGGCGACCGGCGGCGCGGGCACTTCCTGGCGGAAGGTGATGCGCAGCCCCTTCGGGTCCAGGTTCCGGCGCGAGGTCCAGCTCTTGGCCGTGCCGTTGGCGGTGGCCCAGATGCGGATGCGCTCCTCGCTCTCGCCTGCGGCGCCCCGCGCGCCCCGCTCGACCTGGTCGACGTGGATGGTCGGGGGGAAGACGCGCGGCCAGTTCTCCACCTCGGCGATCAGGCGGTAGACCTCGGCGGCGGGGGCCTGCACGGTGATCTCGTGCTCGACCTCACGGACCGTCATGGTGAACTCCATTCACAATTGCGGAAGGCGGGCGTACGGGTGGGGGCGCGGATCAGAAGTTGCCGAGTCCGCCGCAGACGTTGAGCGCCTGCGAGGTGATGGAGGCGGCGGTGTCCGACACCAGGTAGCCGACCAGGCCGGCGACCTCCTCGGGGGTGGAGTACCGGCCGAGCGGGATCTTCGCCCGGAACTTCTCCAGGATCGCGTCCTCGGTGGCGCCGTAGGCGGCGGCGTACCCCTGGCGCACCCGCTGGGCCATCGGCGTCTCGACGTATCCGGGGCAGACCGCGTTGACGGTGATGCCGGTGGGCGCGAGCTCATTGCCCAGCGCCTTGGTGAAGCCGACGACGCCGTGCTTGGACGCCGAGTACGGGGCGCCGAGGACCACGCCCTGCTTGCCGGCCGTGGAGGCGATGTTGACGATGCGGCCACGGGACTTCTCGCGCATCCCGCCGGTGTTGAGCACCTCGCGGGTCATCCGGAAGACGCTGGTGAGGTTGGTGGCGATCACGTCTTCCCACAGCTCGTCCGCGATGTCCGCGGTCACCCCGCCACCGGACCGGCCGGCGTTGTTCACCAGCACGTCGACGGTGCCGAAACGTTCCACCGCCGACTGCACGAAAGCACGCACCTCGTCCGCCGAGCGCACGTCGAGAGTGCCGCCGTCGACGTCGAGACCCTCGTCCTGCAATTGCTTGACGGTCTCCGCCACGTTCTCCGCGTTGCGCGCGCCGATGAACACCCGGTGTCCCTGGGCGGCGAGCAGGCGGGCGGACGCGAGACCGATCCCGCTGGTGGCTCCGGTGACGAGGGCGACCCGCTGGTCCTGTCGTGACATCTGCATCTTCTCTCCAGACGAAGGGGGAGGGTCAAGCCGCGACGGAGCCGGGCAGCTTCGCGCTGACGGCCGCCACCAGCTCGCGCGGCGTGGGGTTCTCGGTGAACACCTCGTCGTCGAGGGTGATGCCGAACTCGCGCTCGATGCGCCCGGCGGTCTCCAGAAGGGCCAGCGACTCGTAGCCGAGGCTCTCGAAGTCGGTGTCGAGGATGTCGCTCTCGAGGTCGACGCCCTCGTCGGCGCCCGCGCCCTCCAGCAGGATGCGCTTGAGGTCCTCGACGGTGAACTCGGACTGAGACATGAACGTGCCTTTCGTGGTTGTCGACGGGGATGGGTGGTTCTCGGCGAAAGCGGGCGGCCGTCAGTCCGTGCCGCGCACGACCACCGCGGAGTTGAAGCCGCCGTGGCCGCGGGCGACGACGAGGGCGTTGCGCACCTGCGCTGCGCGCGGCTGCGCGGTGACCAGGTCGATGCCGTACTCCGGTGAGAGCGAGACGTTCACGGTGGGCGGGATCAGGCCCTCCCGCATGCCGAGCACGGCGGCGGCGATGTCCACCGGAGCGGCTCCCGCATACATCCGCCCGGTCATCGTCTTGGGCGCGGTGACGGGCACCCCGGCCACCCCGAAGACCTCGACGAGCGCGTCGGCCTCGACGCGGTCGAGCTCGGGGGTGCCCGCGGCGTCCGCGAACACCACGCCGATGTCGCAGGGTTCGACGCGGGCGTCGGCGAGGGCGAGCTCGATCGCGCGCTGCAGGCCGGGGGCACGTCCGCTGCCGGGCCTGGGGTCGAAGGTCGAGCCGTAGCCGGCGATCTCTCCGTAGACGTGCTCCGCGCCGCGCTGCCGTGCGGCCTCGGCGTCCTCCAGGACGAGCAGCGCGCCGCCCTCGCCCGGAACGTAGCCCGAGGCATCGGCGTCGAAGGGAAGATAGGCCCGCTCGGGGTTGTCGCTCGTGCTCACGCGCCCGTTGGCGAGCTGTGCCACCCACCCCCACGGGCAGATCGAGGCGTCGAAGCCGCCGGAGCAGATCAGCTTGCTGCCCTTGCGGATCTGCCGGCGCGCCTGGGCGATCGCGTCGAGGCCGCCCGCCTGGTCGCTGACGACCACGGCGCTGTGCCCGCGCATGCCGTTGCGGATGGAGATCTGGCCGCTGTTGACCGCGTAGAACCAGGCGAACGACTGGTACGCGCTCACGTATTGGCTGCCCTTGCTCCACAGCGCCTGCAACTCGTTCTGACCGAACTCGAAGCCACCCGCCGTGCTGGCCGTGACGACGCCCATGTCGTACTCGGGAACGTCACCGGGCCTGACCCCTGCGTCCTCGAAGGCCGAGTCGGCCGCGACCAGCGCGAGTTGGGTCACCCGGTCGGTCTGCGGGATCAGCCGGCCCGGCAGATGGTCCCGGGCTTCGAAGCCCGGTATCTCCCCGGCGAGCCCGGCCGGGTACTGGGTGGGGTCGAACCGGGTGATGCGGCCTATGGCGTTCTTGCCGATGCGGGTCGCGGCCCAGTAGTCCTCCACCCCGAATCCGTTGGGCGCAGCGATGCCGATGCCGGTGATGACGACTCTGGCGGTCATGCCGCACCCCTTTCCGGGCGGGCCAATACCATCGCGCTCTGGAATCCGCCGAATCCGCTGCCGACCGTCAGGACCGTGTCCGTGGTGTGCTCACGGGCGACGAGCGGGACGTAGTCGAGGTCGCACTCCGGGTCGGGGGTGTGCAGGTTCGCGGTCGGCGGCACCACGTGGTTCTCCATGGCGAGCAGGGACGCCGCGATCTCGATCGAGCCGATGGCACCCAGTGAGTGGCCCACCATCGACTTGATGGAGCTGACCGGGGTCCGGTAGGCGTGCTCGCCGAGGCTGAGCTTGAACGCCGCCGTCTCATGCCGGTCGTTCTGCTTGGTTCCCGAACCGTGCGCGTTGATGTAGTCGACGGCCTCGGGGTTGATACGGGCTTCGTCCAGCGCGACCCGGATCGCCTCCCCCATCTCGCGCCCGTCGGGGCGCAGTCCGGTCATGTGGAAGGCGTTGCACCGCGAGGCGTAGCCGGCGATCTCCCCGTAGACGTGCGCGCCCCGGGCGCGGGCGGCGGTCAGCTCCTCCAGGACGAACACCGCCGAACCCTCGCCGAGCACGAAGCCGTTGCGGGTCCCGTCGAAGGGCCGCGAGGCACGCTCGGGCTCGTCGTTGTGGGGCGTGGTCGCCTTGATCGCGTCGAAGCACGCCATGGTGATCGGCGAGATGGGAGCGTCCGTGGCGCCGGCGATCATCACGTCGACGGTGCCCTCGCGGATCAGCTCGACGGCATGGCCGACCGCGTCGATGCCGGAGGTGCAGCCGGTGGAGACCACGGTGTTGGGTCCCTCGGCCCCCACGGCCCAGGCCACCTCGGCCGAGAAGGAACTCGGCACGAAGTGGTTGTACAGGTGCTGCGGGGTGTACCTGTGGTCGACGAGGTCGAGTCGGCCGGCGTCGCTGACCACCCGGTACTCCTCGTCGAGGCCCATGGTGGCGCCGACCGCACTTCCGATGGTGACACCGGTGCGGTGGGGATCCACGTCGGCCAGGTCCAGTCCGCTGTCCGCCAGCGCCTCGCGCGCGGTGACCACCCCGAACTGCGCGGCGCGGTCCATCCGTCGGATCTCCTGGGGGCCCAGCCCGCTCAGCTCGGCATCGAAGTCCGCCTCGGCGGCGATCTGCGAACGGAACGAGGAGGCGTCGAAGAAGGTGATCCCCCGCGTGGCCGTGCGGCCCTCGCTGAGCAGACTCCAGAAGTTCTCGGCCCCGATGCCTCCCGGTGCGAGGACTCCGATTCCGGTGACGACTACGCGACGTCCCATCCGCGGTCACCTTCCTTTCTGTCGGTCGACGTGGTCACGAGGAAGCCGTCCAGTCGTAGAAGCGGGTGGCCATCGCATCAGCCGGAGAGCGCCAGGTGTCCGGGTCGTACGCCTGGATGAAGGGCTTCAGGCCCTGGCTTATGGCGACGAATCGCGGATCGGCCTTCGCCTCCTCTATCAGTTGGCCGCCGTTGTCCTCGTTGAATTCCTGAAGATGGAAGTACAGGCCGCGGAAAGAGAAGAGCTGCCGGCGCCTCGTACCCATGCGATGGGGCATTTCAGTGCGGTCGAAATCACCGAAGATCTTGGCCACGTCGATACTCGACTCGGAGTCCATCTTCGCCACAATCAGAGTGCTGTACATTCCAGTCCTCTCCTCAGAACGACAGAAATCGAGTGGGCCCGAGGCCGCTTCGCCGCCCGGGTGGATGAGGGCGCCACGACCTCAGAGGGTCCGCCCGGCCCGCGGTGTGCCGAACCAGCGCGTCAGAGCCGTGGGCAGGTCGTGCCAACTGCCCGGGGCGGCCCAGGCGACATGGCCGTCGGGCCTGATCAGCACGGCGGACGTGCCGTGCAGCGCACCGCCCTCGGGCATCGCGTGCGGCCGTGCCGTGATGACGTCCACGCGCGCCGACCAGGGCGCGGCCCGCTCCCGCAGTCGCGCGTTGTCCGTCAGGTCGAGCAGCACGCCACGGCCGGTGTGGAGCAGTTCGGTGCTGCTGGACTTGGTGTGCTCGCCGACCAGTTCGAGGTGCGGCATGCGCTTGCCGAGGAGCGGGTTGGTCCCGGCACCCACGTCGTACGTGATCTCTAGGCCGCTGACCATGCCGGCGAGGTGACGGTCGACCTCCTCGAATCCGACCAGCTCGGCGAGCACCTCGCGCAACGGCTGCACCTCCGGACCGCCCAGCAGGAGCAGCCCCTGCGCGCGGGTGTTCATCAGGAGCCGCTCGCCGACCGGGTGCCGCTCGCTGTGGTAGCTGTCCAGCAGGCCGGGCCCCGCCCAGCCGTTGACGACGCCGGCCAGCTTCCAACCGAGGTTCACCGAGTCCTGGATGCTGGCGTTCATCCCTTGGCCGCCGGCCGGTAGATGGATGTGCGCGGAGTCGCCGGCCAGCAGCACGCGGCCCCTGCGGTACTCGGACGCCTGACGCGCGGCGTCACCGAAGGCGCTGAGCCACACCGGTTCGCCGTGCGTGATGTCGCCGCCGGTCAGGCGCTTCCAGACGGCCGCGATCTCCTCGTACGCCGGTGGTGTCGTACGCCGCCGGGGCGAGGTCCCGTTCTCCCCCGCGATGATGCGGGTGATGCCGCCGGGCAGCTGGGCGACCATCACCATGCCCCCGGGCAGCTTCTCACCGGTCATGCGCGGCTCCAGGTCGAGCCCCTTCACGTCGGCGAGGAACATCTCCCGCGTGGCCTCGGTGCCGGGAAAGGCGAATCCCGCGGCCTTGCGGATCGTGCTGCGGCCGCCGTCACAGCCCACGAGGTAGGCGGCGCACAGCGTCCGGATGCCCTGGGGGCCGCGGACCTCCACCTCGACCGCGTCGCCGTCATCGCTGAGGGAGAGCAGTTCGTGGCCGCGCCGGACGTCCGCGCCCAGGTCGGCCGCCCATTCCTCCAGCCTGGCCTCCGTCACGCTCTGCGGCACGGTCTTGGCGGCCTGCCAGGCACCCTGGAGCAGCCCGAAGTCCAGGGGGATGCCTCCGAAGTGCCCCAGCGCACTGGTCTCGATGTCACCGAACCGCGGCAGGAGGCCGCGCTGGTCGAACACCTCCATGGTGCGCGCGGTGAAGCCGAGGCCGCGGGATTCGCCGGTCCGCTCCGCGAGGCGCTCCAGCACGATGACGTCGACCCCGGCAAGCCGGAGTTCACCGGCGAGCATGAGTCCGGCGGGACCGGCACCCACGATGATCACCGCAGCGTCCATTTTCCGCTCCTTGAATAGGTCGAGGTAAGCATCGGAAATTTCATGGGTTCTGCGAATCCGACGGTGAAAGGCCGTAGCACCCCAGCAGCAACCCTCCCGTCAAGCCGACTGGAATTCAACACAGTTCGGCGGAAGCTAATGAATAGCTTCTTCGCCAGGCGAAGCGGAGTCAACCCTCCCCTGTCCAGACTTCCGTCAACTTACGTCAGCCGTCGCGCACAGCGACAGAACGACGAAATCGCACCGTCAGGGGAACGACAAATGACGCCTTCCACCTTGCCCGACCCCGAAGCCCGGAATTAGCTTCGCGGTGCTCGGGAGGCGAAGAGAAGAGGGGGACAGGGACGTGAGCCAGGACGACGTGTGCACGCCGCAGATGGCCGCAGCGTGCGTGGGGAGCACCTGCCGCGCCGGGGTGGGCGACAACCGACCTCGGCGGATCGCGGCGCGCGGATCGCGGCTGTGCCCGGTGTGCCGGGACCGTCTGGCGGGTGAGCTGAGGCAGTTGCCGACGCTGTACGAGGAGTGCGGCCGCCAACTGAGCGGCACTGACCGGCCTCGCGAGCGCACGTCCGGGGGCCCGCTGCCCGGCATGCCCTTCAACACGGCCGCTTCCGAGGCGCGTTCGGAGATCCTCGGGGTGCTGCGCTCCTGGGCGGGTGTCGTCGACTCCCGTGACTCCCGCCGCTCCGGCACCGCCAGGGACACGGTGCCGCTCCTCGCCGCCCTCCTCCTCCGGCAGGTGGAGTGGCTGGCGGCGCACGCCGCGGCGGCCGACGTCTGCGAGGAGGTCACCGGCCTGGTGCGCAGGACCCGCCGGGTGATCGACCCCGACCCGTTGAGCCGTGTGGCGATCGGCGCCTGCGTCGAGACGTCCTGTTCGGGCGAGTTGACCGCGATGATCCGCCCTCGGCAGGCCCACCGCCCCGCGGAGATCGTCTGCTCCGCCGACCCGGCCCACCAATGGCTCGGCCGCGACTGGCTGCGGTTGAGTCGCCACCTCACCCGGGAGGAGACCCGCTGGCTGAGCGCGGCCGACATCACCCGCCTGTGGGGCATCGCGCCCGGCAGCGTCTACCGCCACGCCAGCGAGCGGAGCTGGCGCCGGCGAAGCCGGTCGGGGCGCACGTTCTACCACGATGGCGACGTGCGGGGGACGCTCGACCGGCCCGCTCAAAGCTCGTAACGGAAGCACCACGGCCCGTGGCCCGGCAGCACCGTCGGGGGCCGGACCACGGGCAGTCGGTTGACGTCACGTCCAGGCCGCCGAGCGGGCTCCACCGACAGCGCGCCGGACGATGTCGAGCGGCACGCCAGGAGCACATCCGCCGGGAAGCGGTCACGATGCCCCGGGCGCTTCCGCGCCTTCGAGGCCCCTGCGATGAGGGCGACGGGCATCGTACGGCGCAGGAGTCGCTGCGAGTGTCACACCAGCTCTCGGAGTTGCGCCGCCACTCGCAGCCTTGACGCCGACCCGACCCGACCGAAGCGCGCCCGACACCCATCCGGAGGAGCGCACATGCGCGTCACTTCAGCGTCGAGCCATCGCCCGCAACGCCCACGAAGCACCTACCGCATGCGACCGCACCGGCAACTCACGCGCCCTTCCCCACCGGCTCCAGGATCGCCACGCACTCCACGTGATGCGTCATCGGGAAGAGGTCGAAGGCCCGGAACGTCCGTACCCGGTAGCCCGCTTCGCGGAAGGAGGCGAGGTCGCGGGCGAGGGCCGCCGGGTCGCAGGCCACGTAGGCGATGCGGCGGGCGCCCAGGGCGGCGAGGTGTTCCACGGTGCGGCGACCGGCGCCGGCGCGCGGGGGGTCGAGGACGACGAGGTCGGCCTCGGTGATGCCGGTGCGCGGCAGCACCTGCTCGACCTTGCCCTGCTCGACCCGTACCCGGGGGAAGTCGCGGAGGTTGTGCCGGGCGTCCTCGACGGCGCGCTTGCCCGACTCGATGCCGAGGACCGCGCCGCGCTCGCCGACCCGGTCGGCGAGGGCGCCGGCGAACAGGCCGACGCCGCAGTACAGGTCCAGTGCGGTGTCGCCCTTGCGGGGTAGCAGGCCCTGCATCACGGCCTTGACCAGGGTGTCCGCCGCCTTGGGGTGGACCTGCCAGAAGCCTCCGTTGCCGACCCGGTAGGTGCGGTCGTCGGCGCGCTCGCGGACGAAGGGGCGGCCGTGCACCCGGTGCACCCCGCCGTCCCGCTCGTCGACGCGGAGCACCGACACCGGACGGTCCAGTTCGACCAGCGGGAGCCGGGCGCCGGGGCGCGGGGTCAGGATCACCTGACGGTCCTGGGAGCCGGTGGCCGCGATGGCCTCGACCGAGGCCATGCCCGGCCAGGTGCGGGCCTCGACGCCCAACTCGGTCACGCCCGGCGCGGCGATCATGCAGTGGTCGACCGGTTCGACGTCGTGGGAGCGGTGGCGGCGCAGACCCGCGCGGCCCTCCTCGTCGACGGCGTACTGGACCCGGGTGCGCCAGGCGGGGACCTCGCCGACGGGCAGCTTGTCGCCCTCGGCGGGCATCACGGTGCCGTCCCAGCCGACGTCCTCGGGGGTGAGGCCGGCGAGGCGCTGGAGCTGTTCGGCGACGACCTCGCCCTTGAGGCGTCGCTGGGCGCCCGGCTTGGCGTGCTGCCAGTCGCAGCCGCCGCAGCGGCCCGGCCCGGAGAAGGGGCAGGGCGGGGTGACCCGGTCCTTGGAGGGTTCGTGGACCTCCACCGCGTCCGCGCGCAGGAAGCGCGAGTCCTCGGCGCCGTCGGTGACGCGGGCCAGGACCCGCTCGCCGGGCAGGGCGTGCCGGACGAACAGCACCCGGCCGTCCTCGGTGCGGGCGACGCAGTGGCCGCCGTGGGCGACGGCGCCGACCTCGACCTCGTACTCCTGGCCCACCAGCGTCTTCTTCGGTTCTGCCTGCATGGCGGGGTGACTCCACGAGTGGTGAGGGAAGGACTGCGGGACAACAGCCCACCAGTCTACGTCCCCGCGCGGGCGCCCGGGTCCGCGGTCGCCGTGCCTCACCCCTTGCCGGTGGGCTCCTTGCTGCGCTTCTCCACGGGGCCGCGGCGCACGGCGCCGGGCGCGCTCCAGTCCTGGCGCCGGCGGGCCCGCTTCTTGGCCGCCTCGGAGGACTCCAGCTGGTAGGGCACCGAGGTCACCATCACGCCGGGGGTGAACAGCAGACGGCCCTTGAGCCGCAGGGCGCTCTGGTTGTGGAGCAGGTGCTCGTACCAGTGGCCCACCACGTACTCGGGGATGATCACGCTGACCACCTCGCGCGGGGACTCGCGCCGCAGGTTCTTGACGTACTCGATGATCGGCCGGGTGATCTCGCGGTAGGGCGAGTCGAGGACCTTCAGGGGGACGTCTATGTCGCGGCGGTCCCACTCGTCCTTGAGGGCCTTGGTCTCGGCCGGGTCGACGTTGACGCTCAGCGCCTCCAGGGTGTCGGAGCGCATCAACTGGGCGTAGGACAGGGCGCGCAGGGTGGGGCGGTGGAGTTTGGAGACCAGGACGATGGAGTGCACCCGGGAGGGGCGCACCATGTCGTCGGTGGGCTCCTCGGGGGCGCTGATCTCCTCGGAGACCCGGTCGTAGTGGCGGCGGATCGCGGTCATGACCGCGTAGAAGATGACCATGCCGAGCAGGGCCACCCAGGCGCCGTGGGTGAACTTGGTGACCAGGACGACGACGAGGACGAGGCCGGTGAAGAAGGCGCCGAAGGCGTTGATGGCCCGGGACCGCTTCATGTGGCGTCGCTTGTCGGGGTCGTGCTCGGTGCGCAGCAGCCGGTTCCAGTGGCGGACCATGCCGGTCTGGCTGAGGGTGAAGGAGACGAAGACGCCGACGATGTAGAGCTGGATCAGCCGGGTGGAGTCGGCTCCGTAGACGATCACGAGGAGGGCCGCGGCGCCCGCCAGCAGGACGATGCCGTTGGAGAAGGCGAGCCGGTCGCCGCGGGTGTGCAGCTGGCGCGGCAGGTAGCGGTCCTGGGCGAGGATCGAGCCGAGCAGCGGGAAGCCGTTGTACGCGGTGTTGGCGGCGAGGAACAGCACCAGGGCGGTGGCGGCGGCGAGCAGGACGAAGAAGAAAGTGCCCTCCCCGAAGACCGCGGCGGCGACCTGGGAGATCACCGGGTCCTGGACGTAGGAGTCGCCGACCGGGGCGCCGCCGTGGAGCAGGTCCTTGGCCGGGTTCTCGGCCATCCGCACGTCGGAGGCCATGGCGAGGCCGATGATCCCGCAGAACATGGTGACGGCGAGCAGGCCCATCAGGGCCAGGGTGGTGGCCGCGTTCCTCGACTTGGGCTTGCGGAACGCGGGGACGCCGTTGCTGATGGCCTCGACCCCGGTGAGCGCGGCGCAGCCGGAGGAGAAGGCGCGCAGCAGCAGGAAGACCATGGCGAAGCCGGCGAGCCCCTGGTGCTCGGCCTGGATCTCGAAGTCGGCGGTCGGCGCCTTCAGCGTCTCGTCGAGGACGAGGCCCTGGAAGGCGCCCCAGGCGATCATGGCGAAGACGCCGGTGACGAAGACGTAGGTGGGGATCGCGAAGAGCTTGCCGGACTCCCGCACACCGCGCAGGTTCATCAGGGTCAGCAGGACGATCATGCCGACGGCGACGGCCACCTTGTTCTCGACCACGAACGGGACCGCCGAGCCGAGGTTCTCCACTCCGGAGGAGATCGACACGGCGACGGTCAGGACGTAGTCGACGAGCAGCGCGCTGGCGACGGTGAGGCCGGCCTTGGGGCCGAGGTTGGTGTTCGCCACCTCGTAGTCCCCGCCGCCGCTGGGGTAGGCGTGCACGTTCTGCCGGTACGACGCGACCACGGTGAACATCAGCACCACGACCGCGAGGGCGATCCAGGGGCTGAAGTGGTAGGCCGACACGCCCGCGACGGAGAGCACCAGCAGCACCTCGCCCGGCGCGTACGCCACGGAGGAGAGCGGGTCGGACGCGAAGACGGGGAGGGCGATGCGCTTGGGCAGGAGGGTCTCCCCCAGCCGGTCACTGCGCAGGGCGCGCCCGATGAGAATCCGTTTGGGCACGTCGGTCAGTTTGGACACGCAGAGGATCGTAAGCGTTCGAACGCGGGCCCGCCCACCCACCACCCCAGAACGCGTGGCGGTGATTCGCGGACCTCGTCCCCGGGGTGCGGGAGGGCGCGGTCGGGTGACCGTGCGTGTGTAGCTTTGGCCCCGGTCTGAGACCCTGTTAAGCCTGAGTCGTCGTGTTCGGCGGGGACTTGGTAAAGCCCGGGTCAAGTCCGCTGGCCCCGGCCGTACCGACCGCCGACGGCTCCACGGGTGCGGTCCGTGCGGCCCGTACGCTGTCCTGTCCGTCGCCGGTGCCGGGCAACTCCGCCGTCGTCGTCGACGTCCCCGGAGACGGGGGGCGATGACACCGACCCCGGACCGACGAGAACCAACGAGAACCAACGAACAGCGGAAGATCGACAGTCGGAAGGACGGTCGTGCACATCGTCATCATGGGTTGCGGCAGAGTGGGTTCCGCTCTGGCCCAGACCCTGGAGCAACAGGGGCACACGGTCGCCGTGATCGACCGGGACCCCACCGCCTTCCGGCGCCTGGGCTCCGGGTTCGGCGGACGGCGCGTCACGGGCATCGGCTTCGACCAGGACACCCTGCGGGAGGCCGGCATCGAGGAGGCCGGCGCCTTCGCGGCCGTGTCCAGCGGGGACAACTCCAACATCATCGCGGCCCGGGTGGCCCGGGAGATGTTCGGCATCGACCACGTGGCAGCACGCATCTACGACCCGCGGCGCGCCGAGGTCTACCAGCGCCTGGGCATTCCGACCGTGGCCACGGTCCGCTGGACCGCCGACCAGATGCTGCGCCGGCTGTTGCCGTCCGGCGCGGAGCCGCTGTGGCGGGACCCGACCGGCGGGGTGCAACTCGCCGAGGTGCACACCCCGACCTCCTGGGTGGGCCACACGATCAGCCGGCTCCAGGACGAGACGGGGGTGCGGGTCGCGTTCCTCACCCGGTTGGGCGAGGCGATCCTGCCGACCTCGCGGACCGTGCTCCAGGAGGGCGACCTGGTGCACGTGGTGATGCGTCCGGAGGACGTCGACACGGTGGAGGCCTCGTTCGCGCAGGGCCCCGAGGAAGGGGGCGGTCACTGATGAGGGTCGCCATCGCGGGAGCCGGTGCGGTCGGGCGTTCCATCGCCGGCGAACTGTTGGAGAACGGTCACGAGGTCCTGCTGATCGACAAGGCGCCGACCGCGATCTCCGTGGAGCGGGTGCCGCAGGCGGAGTGGTTGCTCGCGGACGCCTGCGAGATCACGTCCCTGGACGAGGCGGCGCTCCAGCGCTGCAACGTGGTCATCGCGGCGACCGGCGACGACAAGGTGAACCTGGTGGTCTCGCTGCTCGCCAAGACGGAGTACGGGGTGCCCCGGGTGGTCGCCCGGGTGAACAATCCCAAGAACGAGTGGCTGTTCAACGAGTCCTGGGGCGTGGACGTCGCCGTCTCGACCCCCCGGCTGATGTCGGCGCTGGTCGAGGAGGCGGTGAGCGTCGGCGACCTGGTGCGGCTGCTGCGCTTCAGCCACGGTGACGCGAACCTGGTCGAGTTGACGCTGCCGCCGGAGTCGGCGCTCGCGGGCACCCGGGTCGGGGACGTCCCCTGGCCCCAGGACACCTCCCTGGTGACGATCATCCGCGGCACCCGGGTGCTCACGCCCACCCGGGACGACTCCTTGGAAGCGGGTGACGAGTTGCTGTTCGTCGCCGCCCCGGCCCGCGAGGAGCAGTTGGAGGTCCTGCTGTCGGTGCGGCGCGGGCCGTCCGAGGAGTGAGCGGCTGACGTGATGAACCGCGTGGAGGGGCGGCCCCGACGGGGCAACCGCGAAGCCCGCTTCGGCAAGGTCGTCGGCGACTGGATCGCCGGCGTGGCGAGGCAGCGCGGGGACCTCGCGGTCGACGTGATCGAC
>NZ_JBEOWM010000085.1:0-15777 GCF_040296045.1 Streptomyces sp. NPDC002490
CGCGCAAGAAAACGCTCCCGCAACCCCGCAAGATCATCGCGTCCAACAGCCACGGTCCTCGCAACTCCCACACATCGCGGGTGTTGCGAGGACCGATAGAACCCAAGGGTGACGCTCCGGGCCCTCACCGTTGGTGGCGCGTCGGCGCACGGTGGGTGACCGGTCCGCCCTGACGCCGCCGGGCGTCAGGGCGATCGGTCCGTTCCGGGTGGATCAGGCGGCGGTGCGGCCACCCGCCACCAGGCGGGGCAGCAGCCGGAAGCCGATGCCGCCGGCGATCATCGTCGCGGCGCCGACCAGCAGGAACGTGGTCTCCATGGCGCCGGTCTCGGCGAGTTCGTCCTTGGCCTTGCCCTGCTCGGTGGCACCCGTGCCGCCGGTGCCGGCCGTGCCGGAACCGGTGGTGGCCTGGTAGGCCGGCTGGGAGCCGGTGTCGGTCAGGTTCTCCTTGGTGTCTCGCTGCGAGATCCGGTCGCCGGCGGGGTCGAAGCCCTCGGTGCTTCCGCCGCTGGTGCTGCCGCTACTGGTGCTGCCGCCGATGCTGTTGCCGCCGGAGGTGCCGGTGTCGTCGTCGTCATCGTCGCCGTCACCGCCGCCGGAGGTGCCGGTGCTGCCCGTGGAGGTGCTGCCGGAGGTGCCGATGTTGCCGCCGTCGGTGCCGGTGGTGCCGGAGGTGCCCGTCGTACCAGTGGTGCCGGAGGTGCCCGTGGTACTGGTGTTGCCCGTCGTGCCGGTGGTTCCCGTAGTGCCGGTCGTACCAGTGGTGCCGGTAGCACCGGAGGTTCCCGTGGTGGTGGCGCCGCCCACGGTGGTGACCCCGCCGGTGGTGACTTCACCGGTCGTCGTCTCGCCCGTGGTGGTCTCGCCGGTCGTCGTCTCGCCCGTGGTGGTCTCGCCGGTCGTGGTCTCGCCGGTGGTGGTCTCGCCGGTCGTGGCGTCACCGCTGGAGCCGCCCGCGGTGGTCGGGCCGGGGATGGTGGGGTCGTCGGAGGGAGTGATCGCGCTGCCGGCGTCGGCAGCGGTGAGGGCCTGGGCCGCGCCCGCCACGGTGAGGGACGCTCCGGCGGCGATCAGCGCGCCGGCCGCGATCCGTGCGACTCGGACCCGGGTCTTCTTGGTCATCTGGTTGCTACCCCCAGTAGCTCATCGTCAATGGAGCAGCGCCGGGGCCGTGGACTCCAGGGGGAAGTACCGCGCGTTGCGAAAACGACCTCGCCGCGCACCATCACCCCGTTCACACACACCCCAGAGATGCGCATGCCGCGTTCACCATTCCCAGTTTCGGTAAACGCGTCAAGGCCGTTGCGCGCGTGATGCCCGAAATAAGGGCACTTAGGGGTTCGAGGTTTATGCGACGGTGACACGGAACACGGGCGGATGCGACAACTGCCGCCCCGAGGGCGGCAGTCGGGCCCGGACGGACGGGGCTCCGGGGGCGTTCGGGGATATCCGCGGAATTCACTCGCACGAGAAGGGCGGAATCCCCGTCGGAGTTACCTTGTCGACAAAGAAGTAGGGCGGTGCACGGGGAGCGCCCCGCGCTCCCCCACCGTCGCCGCTACTTCTCCTGCTGCTTGCGCCAGCGGATTCCGGCTTCGAGGAAGCCGTCGATCTCGCCGTCCAGCACCGCCTGCGGATTGCCGACCTCGTAATCCGTCCGCAGGTCCTTGACCATCTGGTAGGGGTGCAGGACGTAGGAACGCATCTGGTTGCCCCAGGAGTTGCCGCCGTCGCCCTTCAGCGCGTCCATCTTGGCCTGCTCCTCCTGGCGGCGGCGCTCCAACAGCTTCGCCTGGAGGACGTTCATCGCGGTCGCCTTGTTCTGGATCTGCGAGCGCTCGTTCTGGCAGGAGACGACGATGCCGGTCGGCAGGTGCGTGATGCGGACCGCGGAGTCGGTGGTGTTGACGCCCTGGCCGCCGGGGCCGGAGGAGCGGTACACGTCGATGCGCAGCTCCGACTCGTCGATGTCGACGTGGTCGGACTGCTCGACCACGGGCAGCACCTCGACGCCCGCGAACGAGGTCTGGCGCCGGCCCTGGTTGTCGAACGGGGAGATCCGCACCAGCCGGTGGGTGCCCTGCTCCACCGAGAGGGTGCCGTAGGCGTACGGCACCTGGACGGCGAAGGTGGTGGACTTGATGCCCGCCTCCTCCGCGTAGGAGGTCTCGTAGACCTCGGCCTTGTAGCCGTGGCGCTCGGCCCAGCGCAGGTACATGCGCTGGAGCTGCTCGGCGAAGTCGGCGGCGTCCACGCCGCCCGCCTCGGCCCGGATGTTGACCAGGGCCTCACGGGCGTCGTACTCGCCGGACAGGAGGGTGCGCACCTCCATCTCGTCCAGCGCCTTGCGGACCTCGGTCAGCTCGTTCTCGGCCTCGGCGCGGGTGTCCGCGTCGTCCTCGGCCTCGGCCAGCTCGAACAGCACGGACAGGTCGTCGATCCGGCCGCGCAGCGTCTCCGCCTTGCGCACCTCGGCCTGGAGGTGCGAGAGCTTGCTGGTGATCTTCTGCGCCGCCTCCGGGTCGTCCCAGAGGGAGGGGGCCGCGGCCTGCTCCTCCAGCACGGCGATGTCCGCCCTCAGCCTGTCGAGGTCCAGGACGGCCTCGATCGACTCCATGGTCGAGGAGAGGGACTTGAGCTCTTCGGATACGTCGACGACTGCCACGGCTCCAGCGTAACCGCTCGGGTCCGCTGCCGGGCTCGCGCCCACGGCGGGCCCGGTGCTACGGGGCCGTGGAGCTGCCCGGGGCCTTCGGCGGGGCCTCGTCCCCGACCGCCCAGGCGGTCACCCCGGCCGCCGCGGCCAGCACCACCGCCGCCGCGCCCAGCACCAGTCGGCGCCGGCGGGTGACGGCCGCCCGGTTCCGGGCGGAGCCGGGGCGCGGCGTCCCCGCGGCCCGCGGCACCCGGGCGGTGCCGTGCGCCCCGCCGTCCAGTTCGTCCCGTTCGGGCACCCGCATGCTGGTGTGGGTGTCCCGGTTGGAGTCGGGCGCCGGCCCGGGCACCAGCGCCACCGCGGCGCGGCGCGCCGGCGGCGCGCCGTCCGGTTCGGAGGCGTTCGCCTCGGGGTCGACCTCCCGGGCGCCGTCGAACCCGTCCGCGCCGTCCTGGTCCCCCGGCTCCTCGGAGTCGTCGGGTTCGTCGACGTTCAACGGCGGCATCCCGGCGAGCAGCGGCAGCTGCTCCCGCAGCCGCCCGCACAGCTCGGAGGCGCGCAGCCGGGAGGCGGGGGCCTTGGCCAGGCACTGGACGATCAGCTGCCACAGCTCGTCGGGGATGCCGGGCAGCGGGGCCACCCGTTCGGTGACGTGCCGGCGCAGCACCGCGCCGGGGTGCCCGCCGCCGAAGGGGGTGAACCCGGCGAGGAGTTCGTAGAGCACCGTAGCGAGGGCGTAGATGTCGACGGCGGCGCGCGGCGGCAGTCCCTCGACGATCTCGGGGGCCAGGTAGTCCGGGGTCCCGATGATCTTCGTGGCCTTGACCTGGCGCGGGGTGTCGATGAGCTTGGCCACCCCGAAGTCGGTGAGCAGCGCGCGGTGGCTGCCGCCGGGCCCGAGGGGGCCCTGCATGTCGAGGAGGACGTTCTCGGGCTTGACGTCCCGGTGGACGACGCCCGCGGCGTGCGCGGCGGCGAGCCCGTCCGCGACGTCGGCGACGATCGCGACGGCGGCCTCCGGGGCGAGCCTGCGGTCCCGGTCGAGCCGGGAGCGCAGGTCGGTGCCGCGCACCAGGTCCATGACCAGGGCGAGGTCGTTGCCGTCCACGACCAGGTCGCGGACGGGGACCACGTTGGGGTGGTGGAGCCCGAGCAGGGCGGTGCGTTCCTGGACGAAGCGGCCCACCAGTTCCTGGTCGGCCGCGAGGTCCTCACGCAGCAGTTTGATGGCGACGGGCCCCTCGGGACCCTCGCCCAGCCACACCGTGCCGGCACTGCCGCGGCCCAGGATCTGGTGCGCGCTGTACCGGCTGCCGATCTTCCGTGCCAAGGCTGCTCCTACGGACGCGTGTTGGCGACAAAGCTACGCGTCCGGATCGGCGACCGGCACACCGCGGGGCCGAATCACCCCTGGAATGTCGACAAGTCACCCAGCTCGGCCGGGGTCAGGGCTTGGTGCCGCCGCCGGTCTGGCCGCCGGTGCCGCTCTCCTCCCCGCCGCTGCCCACCAGATCGCCGATCAGGCCGGTGAACTGTCCGAACCAGTCGCCGAGCTGCTCCCAGTAGCCCTTTCCGGTGCCGATCCACTCCTGGAGGGGGCTCAGCTCCCAGATCAGCCAGCCCGCGACGAACAGGATCAGGAAGGTGAACAGGCAGCCCTTCAGACAGCCGAGGCCGGGGATGCGCATCGGGTTGGCGCTGCGCTGCCGGGGCTCGCGCGGCGGACGCGGCTCCCGGGGCGCGCGGGGCGCCGGCTCCCGCGGCGGGGCGTAGTGCTGCGGCTGCCGCTCGGGGACCGGGGCGGGCGCGTACCGCTGCGGCGGGGGCGGCGGGGCGTACTGCTGGGGCTGCGGGGGCGGCGGAGCCTGGTGCTGCGGCGCGTACCGCTGCTGCGGTTGGTGCTGCGGAGCCTGGTGGGGCTGGTGGGGCTGGTGCTGCTGCGGTTGCTGCGGAGGACGCGGAGGGGCCTGACGTTGCGGGCGCCGGCGCAACGGGTCCTCGTTCGGGTCGAGGTACTGCACCTGCGTCTGCTCGTTGCGGTCGCGCGCGGCCCGCAGCTGGTTCTGCCAGGGGTGCGGATCGTCGGGGCCGCCCGGCGCGCCGGGGGCGTGGCCCGGCACCGGGGGCAGCACGGCGGTGGGGTCGGCGGCGGGGCCGGTGCTCGGCAGGACCGCGGTCGGGTCGGCGGCGCCGGGGGCCGCGGTGGACGGCAGGAAGCTGGTGGCCGCGTTCGGGTCGTGGGCGCCGGCGAAGGGGGCGGGCGCCCCGGTGTGCGGGAGCACCGCGGTGGGGTCGGCGGCGCCGGGCACCTCGGGGACGGCGGTGGGCGAGGGGTCCGGCGCCAGCAGTGCGCCCACCCCCTCGGCGGCGGCGATCTGCGCCGAGTTGGCGTGCACCCCGACGCCCTCGGCCACCACGCGCAGCGCCCGGGCCAGGTTCTCGGCGCCGGGCCGCTGGTCGGGGTCCTTGCGCAGGCAGCGCTCTATCACCGTCCACAGCGGCTCGGGCACGGTGGACGGACGGCGCGGCTCGGCGCTCAGGTGCTGGTGGAGCACTTCGAGGGCGCTGCCGCCGCCGAACGGCGGACGGCCGGTGAGCAGCTCGTACAGCAGGATGCCGGCGCCGTAGATGTCGACGGCACTGGTCTGCGGACGGCCCTCCGCGGACTCGGGGGCCACGTAGGCGGGGGTGCCGACGAACTCGTGGGTGCGGGTCAGGCCCGGCGAGTCGGCGAGCCGGGCGATCCCGAAGTCGGTGAGCAGCGGGTGCATGCCGCCCCCGTCCTGCCGCAGCAGGACGTTCGCGGGCTTGAGGTCCCGGTGCACCACCCCGTCCGCGTGGCTGGCGGCCAGCGCGTCGGCGATCTGCGCGGTCAGCAGGGCGCCCGCGACCGGGGTGAACGGGCCGTTCTCCCGGAGGTAGCGGTGCAGGTCGGGGCCCTCGACCAGGTCCATCACCAGGGCGAGCAGGTCCCCCTCGACGACCAGGTCGCGGACCCGGACGATGTTGGGGTGGGTGAGCCGGAGCAGCACCGACCGCTCGCGCAGGAACCGCATGACGATGTCGGCGTCGTTGGCCAGCTCCTCCTTGAGGACCTTGATGGCCACGGTCTCGCCGGGCTGCCCCGGGACGGCCGCCTCGGCACCCGCCGTCTCGCGTTGCCGCGCGCGCCAGACGGTGCCCGTGGCACCGCGCCCGAGCGGCTCCTCCAGGAGGTACTTGCTTCCTACCGGCCGCACGTCATGCGCTCCCTGCTCTGGGTCGGTCTGGATCGGGTGGTGGACGGGTCGGGTCTGCTGGGTGGTGTCCGGTCGGGCGCCCGGGTCGATCGGAACCGGTCGGACGTGACCGGACGCGACCCGCACGGCGGTGGCTCCTGCGGACTACCCCCGTCCGCCGGGGGTCATCCGGACGCTTCCGTCACACCCGGACGCTCCGGGCCCACGAGCACCACCGACCGGTCCGCCCCGCCCCCGCGTCCGGCGCCGCTGCGGGCCGGGGCGGGGCCCGGGAGCACCGGGCGTTCCGCCCCACTGTAGTGCCGCACCCCGCGTCCACCGGGTCGTACCGGCGCGGAGCCGGGCGCCGGGCACCGCTCCCGACGCCCGGCGCGGCCCGTACCGGCTGTTCCGGGGCCCTGGCGCCGGTTTCCCCGGCTCCGCTTCACGTGTCAGCCGTCCATCGGCTCCCCGCACTCCCTCGCCGGCCCGCTGCCGGCCGTCGTCGGTCGGTAGGACGTGAGCGGGGGCGTTCCGGTTGCCGGGTGTGGCGCGGCCCACCGGAGGCCGGGGCGGCGGGCGGAACGCCGTTCGACGCCGAGCGACGTCAAGGGGGCGCGAAGAGTCACCGAACGGTCTGGAACGGGTTCGGCGACCGCATTGAACAGGCACTTTTCCGAGCAGAGCCGGCCAATCAAGATCACGAACAGGTGGCGGCCGGGCGTGTTGTCGGCAGCAGGTGCGAGGATGCCCCCGTATTTGGTCTACGTGCCCGGAGTGCGGTGGGGGAATCACAGCACGGCCCCGGCCCATCCGAGCCGGGCGCATCCGCAGAAGGGACCGCTGTCGGCGATGCAGATCCGGTTGACCGTCCTCGGGTCACGCCCCGAAGCCGCGGGGCGCGCGACGGCACGGGACGTCCTGATCACCGCGCCCGGAGGCACCCCGCTGGCCGCCGTGGCCTCCGGCCTCGTCTCGGCCGTGGCGGGCGGCGACGGGCCGATGTCCGTCTACGCGGGGACGCAGCGGCTCGACCCGCAGCGCGCCGTCCTGGGCGAACCGCCGCTGCTGGACGGGGCGGTGCTCTCGCTCGGCGCGCCCACCGCCCCGGGCCCCGGCCCCGACACCACCGGCGCGGTCGCCCAACTCCAGGTGGTGGGCGGCCCGGACGCCGGCGGGGTGCACCTGCTGCACGGCGGACCGGTCCGCATCGGCCGCTCCGCCGACGCGGAGATCCCGCTCGACGACCCGGACGTCTCCCGACTGCACTGCGCGGTCACCCCCGTCGACGGCGGCCGGGTGACCGTCGCCGACCTCGGCTCCACCAACGGCACCCGGCTGTACGGCGCCGACCTCGGCCGGCGCCCGGTCCCCCTGGAACCGGGCGCACTGCTGCAACTCGGCGAATCCACGCTGCGGTTGGCCGACCCGCGCCAGGCGCCCCCGCCGGTGCCCACCGTGCCGGACGGGGAGGGGTTCGTCAGGGTGGGCGGGCCCGCGACGGCCCCCCGCGACGGAGCCGAACCGGGAGCCCGGGGACCCTCGCGCCCCGCGGACGCGGCGGCCGTCGGGGCGGCGGTACCGCACGCCCGCCGCCCCGGTGGCCCCGAGGGACCCGGTGGTACGGACGGTTCCGGCGAGGGCACCGGGTACGCGCACGGGCCCGCCGACCGGGGGGCGCCCCCCTTCCGGGCCGGACCGCAGGCCGGTGACGAACCCCCGGACGGCGCCCGGTACGAGGAGGACCCGTACGACGCCGAACCGCCGCGGACCGAGGTCCGCCGCCGGGGCGGGCTGTCCGCCTGGGCGCGCCGACTGCGCGGCGGGCGCGACACCGACCCCGCCGCCCCGCACCCGGACGTGGGCCCCGTCACCTCGACCCGGCCGGCCGCGCCGAGCGCCGCCACCGGATACGCGGAGGGCGGCTTCGCCGTCGACCCGGCGGCCACCCCCGAACTCTGGCCCGACCCGGCCACCCTGCTGCTCACCGCACTGGGGCCCGGCCCCCGGCTGTGGGAGCGGGACCACGCCCACCCCGAGGCCCTGACCGTGCGCCTCGGCACCGCCGACCGGCCCGCCCCGGGTGGCACGGGCTACCTGGCGGGCGTCCCGGTGACGGTCGGACTGCGCGAGGTGGGCGCGCTGGGGCTCGCGGGCCCGCGCCCGCGCATCCTGGGCGTCGCCCGGTCCCTGATCGCGCAGCTCTCCGCGCTCCACGCCCCCGAGACCCTGGAGATCGTCCTGCTCGGCACGGACCGGGACCGTCCGGCGGCCGAACGGGTCGCCGCCTGGTCCTGGGTCGGCTGGCTCCCGCACACCCGGCCCGGCCGCGGCCAGGACTGCCGGCTCCTGCTCGCCTACGACGCCGACCAGGCCGGCGCCCGCACCACCGAACTGGTCCGGACCCTGGACGAACGCGCCGGCGCACACGGCTCACGCGGTGGTGGGGCCGAGGACACCCTCACCGTGCTCGTCGTGGACGGTGACCCCGGTTCCACCGCCCTGCGCACCGCGGTGGACCGGCTGTGCACGGACGGCCCGACCGCCGGCATCCACGTGCTGTGCCTGGCCGACACCCCCGCGCTGCCCTCCGTGACCCGGGTGGTGGTGGACCCCGAAGCGGAACCGGTCCCCGGGGCCGTGCCGGAGCCGCCGCCGGGCGGACCGCGCGTCGCCGAGGGGTACGAGGCCGCCTGCGCGGCGGTGCCCGCGTTCCGGCGGTGCGGGGCGGTCGCCCTGCTCAGCGGGGACGTGGCCACCGAGGTCCGGCTGGTGCGGATCGCCGGCGGCCGGGTCGCCGGGGACGGCACCGCCGCGGCCGTGGACGCCGTCTCCGCCGCCTGGGCCGAGCGCTTCGCCCGGGCCCTGGCCCCGCTGCGCGCGGAGGGCGACGGCCCCGGGCCGCGCGCCGCCGCCCCGCTCCCCCGGTCCGCCCGTCTGCTCGACGAGTTGGGCCTCGCCCGGGCCACCCCCGCCTCGCTCCAGGCCCGGTGGGCCGACGCCGCCGACGACCCGCAGGACGCGGGCGGCCGGGCCCGGGCGGTGCTCGGCGCCGGGCCGCACGGCCCGGTGACGGTGGACCTCGTCGGGGACAGCCCCCACCTGCTGGTCGAGGGCCCGGCGGGCAGCGGACGCACGGAGCTGCTGCGCGCGATCGCCGCTTCGCTGGCCGCCGCCGAGCGCCCCGACCGGCTGTCGCTGGTCCTGGTCGAGGGGCACGACACCGCCGGCGGCCCCGGCACCCCGCCGCAGGACGGCCCGGGCGGCCTCGTGGTGTGCGGGGAACTCCCCCACGTCACCACCTACCTCCCCGCCAACGACCCGGTGCGCATGCGGGGGTTCGCGCAGGCGCTGAGTGCGGAGCTGAAGCGCCGGGCCGAACTGCTCGGCCCGCTCGACTTCGGCCGGTGGCACCGCGGCGACCGCGCCCCCGCCGCGCCCCCGGCGCCGCCCTCCCCCGCCACCGGCCGGGTGGTGGCGCAGCGCGGCGGGCCGGGCTCCGGGGCGACCCCGTCCGCCGCCGGTGCGGGCGGTGCGGCACTCGGGTTCGGTCCCGGTGCCGGCGGACCCGGTGCGGGGGACCTGGACGCTCCGCCCAGCACCACCCTGCGGCTGCGGCCCGCCCGGGCGCGCCGGCCGGCCGTCGTCGGGCCCTCGCTCCCCCGGTTGGTCGTGGTGGTCGACGACTTCGACGCCCTGCTGTCACCCGCGCTGGGCTCCACCGGACGCCCCTCCGCCGGGTCCGTGGTGCGGGCCCTGGAGGCGGTGGCCCGGGAGGGCGAACGGCTCGGGGTGCACCTGGTCACCGCCTCGGCGGGCGGCGCCCGGGTGGAGGCCAGCGAGGCGGCCCGCCGGTCCGGCGTCCGGGTCGTCCTCGACCCGGTGCGGGTCGGTCCCGAGGAACCCGGCCCCGGCCGGGGCACGGTCCGGGGCCGGGCCGGGACGGCCGTCGGGTTCCAGGCCGGCCGGGTCACCGGACGCATACCGCGGACGGCGACGCTGCGGCCCACCGTGGTCCCGGTCGACTGGGAGCGGATGGGCGACCCGCCGGCCCGCCGCCCGGTGCGGGAGCTGGGCAACGGCCCCACCGACCTGGCCCTGTTGGCCAGCGCGGTGGAACGGGCCGCCCGGTCCGTCTCCGCCGAGGTCGTGACGTCCCTGTTGTAGGCGGGCCGGTCGGGCCGCCGTGATCGACGGCCCGACCGCCCGGCCCGGGCGCGGGCCCTAGAACAACGAGGTGGTGTACAGGCAGAAGGTGTAGCTGTAACCCGACTCGATCTTCTGCTTGCTCGACTTGGTGTCCCTGAGCACGGAGGTGCTGGAGGTCTTCTGGAGGAAGTGGTAGTCGCCGGCGGGCAACAGCAGGGTCGTCTTCGGGTACTTCGAGGACGGTCCCTTGCACGCCTTGATCTTCTTCTTGGAGCCCAGGAAGGGCGATTCCTTGTAGGTGGTGCAGTCCGCGCACGCCTTGAGGTCGGCCCGACCGGAGACCGGGCCGGTGTAGAGGAGTTCGACCGGGTCGGGGCCGTCGTTGCTGACGACCATCACCATCCGGGAGCCGCCGGGCTCCTCGGCGGGCGGCAGCTTCCTGCCGGCGGCGGGCTCCTCCTCCGCGATCTCGGCGGCGATGGCGATGGAGCGGGCGTGCGCGGCCTGCCGGCTGCGCGGGTAGTCCGCCGCGTACCGGGTCATCGTCTCGCCGGCCTCGGCGAAGTCCTTGTTCCTGAACTGCGCGGTGCCGCAGGCGAAGTCGCCCTTCTGGACCGCCGCCCCGGCGTCCTTTGCCACGCCCCGGGCGGCGGAATCCCGCAGGACGCCCAGGGACGCGCGCAGCACCCGCAGTTCGCCCACCGTCTCGCAGGGGGCGGTGCCGCCCCCCTTGAGCGCAGCCGTCCTGGTCCCGAGCGCGGCCCGGACGGCCGGCTCGACCTTGCCCGCGTGGGCGGACTCGGGGAAGGTGTCGTACAGCGCGTTGAGGCTCTTCTCGGCCGCCGGCTGCGCCGTCCCGAGGCCCAGCGCCGCCACCCCGCACTCGTACAGGGAGTGCGCCAGCGGCTCGTCGGTCTTGTCGGGCCGGGTGCCGAGGAGGTCCCGGTCGACGGTGCGGGGCAGTTCCCTCAGGTACGTGAGCGGTGCGACCGCGTCGCAGTACGCCTCCCGCTCGTACGGCGCGGAGACCTGCTCGTAGTACGCGTCCAACCGGTCGGGCACCAGCTTCCCGGCCCGCGAACCCGTGTGCTCCGTACCGAGGTCCCGGTACGTGGCGAGGGCCTTGCGGTAGATCGGCTGGGCCTTGTCGAAGGGCAGGCCCTCGGCGGACGCCACCAGCCGGTCGGCGCCGTCCAGCCGGTCGAGCAGCGCCTGTTCCCTCGCCTCCTCGCGGGCCGACCCGTACGCCAGGGAACCCCCGGCGGGGACCGCGAGCAGCACCAGGGCGAGCGGGAGCGCGAGGCGGCGGTGGGCGTCCTTGAGGCGGAGGTCCGCCCGCAGACCGCGGCGGGCCCCGTCGGCAGCCGCCAGCAGCAGGAATAACCCGTAGCCGATGAGGGGCCCGGCGGGGACCCCGTCGACGTCGGCGGGCAGCGCGACCACCAGGAAGGCGGCCGTGGCGATCCAGCAGAGCACCGCCCCGACCCAGTGGCGCAGCAGCAGGTAACCGAGGCCGAGGCAGGAGAGGTTGAGGAGGCCCACCACGGCCGCCTGCGCCCGGTTGGCCTCGCCGCGCGGGGCGACGGGCGGGCCGGTGGGCGGTGGGGCTCCGTACCCGTGGCCGTACCCGGGCGGTGGGGCCCCGTACCCGTGGCCGTACCCGGGCGGCGGGCCGCCCGGAGCGGGCGGGGCCGCGGGGGGCGGGGGTAAGGACCCGGCGGGGGCCTCGCCCGGCGTGGGGCCCGGCGTGGGGCCCGGCGGTTGGCCGGGCGGCGGGCCGAAGCCCGGTGCGGGGGGCTGAGCCGGTGGCTCGGGCGGGTTCGGCGGCGTCGGCCGGCCCGCTGCGGTCGGCGGCGGCGTGGGGACCGGCAGGCCGAGGCAGCCCGGCGCGGGCGGGTCGGCCGGTGGCGGGCCCTGGGCGCCGGCCGGGCCGGTGGTGCGGCCCCCGTCCGGTGCGCCGTCCCCGGCCGGTGCGTTGCTTCCGGTCGGCCGGTCGGCCGGCCCGTCCCGTCCGTCGTTCGGTTCTGCCCCCACCGCGTTCCCCCTTCACGGGTCCGTGCGCGGTGGCCCCCCACCGGCGCATCCTGGCACTTACCCTCCAGGGTTCCCGCACACGCGTCCGTCGATTCGGCGGGCGGTGGCCGAGCTGTGCCCCGACCGCGACGGGATTTCACTGCTCGGGAGCCCGGGACGACCCCGTCGCAGGCCCCCGGGACGGGCGCCGGACCACGGCGCGAACCTCGCCGTGACGCATCGGCGCCACCGCGGAAACGATCCTGCGCCGGTTGGTTGGGCAGACCACCGACCACCGGCCCGTCCCACCCCGGTCGTACCTCGGCAGGACGCGTCCTCAACCGCGCGGGGGAGCCGGTCCGCCGCGGCGGACGATGCGTGGCCGTCATGTCCACGACCAGCATGGTGTTCATGACGACCGCGACCGTTCCGCTCCCGTCCCACGGCTCCGCCCCCGCCTGGGCCCGCCGCGCCGCCCACGCCATCGCCCTGTGCGCCCTGCCGTCCGGTCTGTGGCGCATCGCCATGGCCTCCGGTGTCCACGTCGGCTACAGCGACCGGGTCCTGCGCGAGGTCTTCCACATCCCGGGGTGGGGCGTCGCGTACACCGTCGGCCTCTCCGTCCTCGCCGAGTTGGCCGCCCTGCTCCCGCTGCTCCTCGTCAGCGACCGGTGGCGACCCCTGCGCCCCCGGACCCTCGCCGCGCTGGCCTGGACCGCTTCGGCCGTCCTGGTCCTGGTGGCCCTGTGGCAACTCGTCGTCGCCTTCACCGTCGAGAGCCAGACGTACCTGTCGAGCGGCGCGGCGCAGACCGTGTGGGCCCTCGCCTTCGCCCCGTTGCTCGCCGTCCCGGCCCTGATGACGGCGGTCACCTGGTCGTACGCGCGGCGGCACCGGGCGCGGGGCTGGGCATGACCGCCCCGGCCGCGCGCGGTTCCACTCCGTCGAGTCGGATGCGGTGACGATCCGCCCCGGCCCGGAACGCCGCAGCGCCCTGCGGCCCGAGCGGATCGTCACCGGCCCGGGCCGACTAGACAGCGCGGCCGAGCCAGGCGGCGAGCTGCTCGTACGCGTCGGCACCGGCCGGGGCCTCGCGCACCGCCGCGAACGGGACGGCTCCGCCCCGGAGGTCCGCGGGGAGCGCGGCTCGGGCGATCGGCAGGATCGTCGCGGCCAGTGACTGGTCCAGGGCGACCGGATGCCCCAGCGCCTGGGAGAGGTCCCAGGTGTGGGTCACGGTCTCCAGCACGTAGCTGCCCACCGTCTCGGCGCCGGACATGGTGGCCCAGGGCAGGGCCACCGTCCGCGCCAACCCGGCGTCGTCCAGCCACGCCTTGGTGAATCGGCGGCGGGCGTCCTCGTAGGCGGCGCTCCACTCCGTGTCCGCCACCCCTTCCACCTCTGGGAGAGCCCCTTCGTACCCTCCTCCCTCGCCCAGGTGCGCGTACAGGCGGGTGCCCCCGACGACATGGGACAGCAACGCCCGTACGTCGAACTCCGTACACGGCGTCGGACGGCCGAGATGCTCCGGCGTCACCGCCGTCAGCACGTCAGCGAACTGGTCGGCTGCCTGCTCGAACAGCGGACGGGGATCGTTCATGGTTCGGCTCCTCGCCAAGCGATATCGATACGCGGGTGCGGGTACGGGTGTCCGGCCGGTCCGTCGGCGGCTGTCGGTCCGTCGGCGGCTGGAGAGAGGGTGCCGGTCGCCGCGCGGTGCCGGTGCCGCCGGCCCGAGGAAGCCCGGCCCACCTGCACGCGGGCGCCTCGCGGCTGAGCCGACGACGGGTGGGCCGCGGGATCTTCCTGCCCCCGGCCCGACACACTCTGGCGGGATAACCTGACATCCACCGTCAGGTTTTCCGGAGCGGCCGATCTTGTGAAATCCCAGCGACTGTTGTCGATCCTGCTGTTGCTCCAGACCCGGGGGCTGTCGTCCGCCGCGGAGTTGGCCGAGCGGCTGGAAGTGTCGGTCCGGACGATCTACCGGGACGTCGAAGCGCTGTCCGCCTCGGGCGTTCCCGTGTACACCGAACGCGGGCGGCACGGTGGCATCACCCTGCTGCCCGGCTTCCGCACCGACATGACCGGCCTCACCGAGGACGAGTCCCGAGCCCTGTTCCTCCTGGCCGCCAAAGGGACGCACTCCGCGCTCGGCCTCGACGCGGCCCTTGCCTCCGCCCTCCGCAAGGTGATGGCCGCACTCCCCGCAGCACACCGGCCCGCGGCCGAACTGACGAGCAGACGGATCCTGGTGGACCCCAACCGCTGGCTGGCGCCGCGGCCCGCGGTCGACCTGGACGTCCTCAACTCGGCCGTCTTCACGGACCGGAGGCTTCGGCTGCTCTACCGCCCCCGTGGCGCGACGGAGCCCCGTGACTACCTCCTCGACCCTTATGGGCTCGTCGTCAAGGCGGGTGTCTGGTACCTCGTCGCGGACAAGTCCGGGGAGCCCCGCATGTTCCGCGCCGACCGGGTGTGCTCGGCGACGGTCATCGACGAGCCGGTCCGTCGGCGCCCAGGGCTGGAGCTGGTGGACGTCTGGGAATCCCTTCGCTGCGTCAAGGGCGACCGAGCCTTCGACGTGCGGGTGACCGCGCTGGTGCGTGCCTCCGCGTTGGGCCGGATCCTGAGCCTCCATCCGGGCGGGATCGCCGAGGGGCCCGTCCAGGACGGGCCCGACGGCGCGTGGCAGCGGCTGGAACTGGAGTTCCTGCACCTCGACGACGTCTGTTCCCTCCTGGCCTTCGGAGCGGACGTCAGGGTCCTCGGACCTCCCGAGGCCCGGGAACGAGTGGCCCGGTCCGCGGCTGCCGCGGCCGACTGGTACGCGGCCGGCGGCTCGCCCGCCGCGCCGGCCTGACCAGAGCCCGGCGGTACGAGCGTCACTTGCCCGGCCTGGCCAGCAGGTCTTCCCGTAGGGGGCGGAGCAGCGCACCGCGCTCCCCCGCCCCCGGTTCCTCCGGCTCGCGGGTGCTACTCGGGCTGGGTCACCGTCAACGCCCACCGGACGCTCTCGTCGGAGGCGTCGACCCCGACGGTGAACGACCCCGGCCGCACCACCCCCGCCGCCATGACCGCCGAACCCGCACCCGCGGCGCCGACGGGACAGTCCACGGTGAAGCCGGCCACCCGGTGCCCCTGCGACTCCATCGTCACGTTCACCGTGCCGCCTCCTTCGCACGCCACCGTCAGCACCGTGGGCAGGCCCGCCGACGCACCACCGGACGCCACGCCCCCGGTCCCGACCGATTCCTCCACCCACACCAGGCCGTCCGGGCCCGGATGCGGAAGAAGCCCACCTGCCGCCGTCGCCGGCGCGGCACCGGCCCCGGCCAGCACACCGGCCGCCAACACCGCCGTCACGAACGAGTTCCTCAGACGCGTCACGACACCCTCCCCTGATCAACCGTCTTGACGGGACCACCCTGCCCCCCGGACGAGCCCACACGCATGAGTACGCCGACTCATGACGGTCGCCCGGCCACCGGAAACGGAACCGCGCGCACGGGACCCGATCCCGGCCTCCGACACGTCGGACGGGCAGTCAGCTCCGGTCCGCTCGCGTGTGGTCGGCGGTGCAGGGGCCGGGGTCGGTCAGGTGGTGGGGGCAGGCGTGGTGGGTGGTGAACCCGGTGTCGCGGGTGCTGGCGTAGCCGATGACGACGGGGGCGGTGGTCCAGCGTCCGCAGGTGCAGCAGTGGGTTCCGGACGGGGTGGGTGGGGTGGTGGTGAGGGCGT